>NZ_JBQCVS010000001.1:0-350823 GCF_051958155.1 Neisseria sp. P0014.S009
GGTGCTCATGGAAAATCCCCTAAATGTCTTGGTGGGAATTTAGGGGATTTTGGGGAATTTTGCAAAGGTCTCGGCCTATAATCTATCTGCCACACTCAAATATTCATTTTAAAAGCAAATTTATATCAAATAAGTACTTTTGCTTTATAATAACGACAAATACCCAACAAACAGGGAACAAACATGAAAAAAACACTAATGACACTTATCCTTTGCGCATTGACTCCTGCCGCCCTGGCTGCCGATACTTACGGCTACCTGGCCATGTGGCAAAACCCTGCCGACAGCAATGAAGCGCTGCAAATCAAAACCACCAAAGAAAATGCCACCCAACTGGATGCGACAGCCGAACTCGAAACATTCTGTAAAGGCCAAGATGCCTTAGCCGGTATCGGCTCAGGCCAAGCAACAGGTTGTAAAACGGTTGTCCCACTGCACAATACCTGTATCGCTGTTGCCTACCCTAAAGCCATGGGCAAATTGACTGCTCAAAACGTAGTGGCCATTACCTCCCCACGTTTCAAAACCGTGCATCAAATTGCCTTGAACCAGTGTATCAAAAAATACGGCTCACAAGGACAATGCGCTTTAGAAACAGTCTATTGCACTTCCGAAACCTACTATCAAGGTACGGTCAAAACCCTCTGGGAAAAAATCAAATCCATTTAAGGCCGTCTGAAAATAAAACCGGCTTGCCAGATATTCTCCATATCACGGCAAGCCGGTTTTTTATTCTGGCTTTTATTTGCTGTTTTTTTCCAACAATTTGGCCACAACACCTTCAGCCTGTTTCACCAAATCAGGATTGGTTCGGAAGTGGTTTTCATCATTTAAAGAGTAGCTGACAGTAGAAACCGCATACTTCGTGCTTCGCAACACAAATACGCCTTTACGCAAGATTTCGTCATTGCCTTTGGTTTTGTAACGCAGGTTATACGGGCAAGAAGAATCATACAGTTTGCTGCGGTTGTCCGCTGTCACAATAGTGCTACCAATGCCGCGTTTTGCCAAAGCTTTAGACAAAGCACGATCCAAATCATGCGGTCTTACTTTTGCATTTTGAATGATGCAGACATGTTTGATGCTGGTCAGCTCTTCAGGTTTCAATACTCTTTGTTCCGTAGTGGAACACGCGCCCAGCAACAATACGGCTGAAGCCGCTGCTAAAATCATGGTTTTCATCTGTTTTCCTTTTTAAAATTTTCAAACAATAAATATTCAGACGGCCTTTACAAAAAGGCCGTCTGAAAAAATCAACGTACGTTTTTCATCAAACGCTGTTTCTCACGCTTCCAATCCGCTTCTTTCAGGCTTTGGCGTTTGTCATGCTGTTTCTTACCCTTGGCCAAACCGATTTCCACTTTGATTCTACCACGTGTGTAATGCAGGTTTAAGGGCACAATCGTATAACCGGCACGTTCGGTTTTACCGATTAACTTGTTGATTTCCGATTGTTTCAACAACAACTTACGCGGACGGACAGGGTCGGGTTTGACGTGTGTCGAGGCAGTGGGCAATGCGGTAATGTGGCAGCCCACTAAATAGAATGCGTCTTTTTTCCAGTAGATATAGCTTTCTTTTAATTGAACGCGTGCAGCGCGGATGGCTTTGACTTCCCATCCCTCCAATACTATACCGGCTTCGATTTGGTCTTCGATAAAGAAATCGTGAAAGGCTTTTTTATTATTGGCAATACTCATTGTGCTGATTCTTTACAAACTTTTCAGACGGCCTATTTTATCAGGCATGCTTAAAAAATAAAACGGCAAACGGTTTTGAAACGTTTATTCGCTTAAAACATGGCGACGGTAAAAGCGGTCTATATCGGCAATGGCTTTTTCATCTTCAGGGCGCAAATCCAGTTTCAAATCGGCAAGGCGGATCAAGATTTGGTCTTCACGCTCGGCAACGGCGCAGCTGACTTCGCCTTCGCTGCGAAAATGACGGATAAGCTCGTCTAACTGGTTTAAAGCATTTTGATAAGATGAATTTTGATTCATAATTTTTGACCCGAACGCCCATAAAAAATGGCGGGAAACCCCGCCATGATTTTACGGCTTACGCCGCGCATTTAATTAAGCAGCTTGAATGTTAGCAGCTTGTTTGCCTTTAGGGCCGGTGGTTACGTCGAAAGATACGCGTTGACCTTCTTTCAGGGTTTTGAAACCATCCATGTTGATCGCTGAGAAGTGAGCGAACAAATCTTCGCCACCTTCATCAGGAGTGATGAAACCAAAACCTTTAGCGTCGTTAAACCATTTTACGATACCGGTTGCCATTAGAAACTTCCTATACTTAAAAATTAACAAAATCAGCAAAACAAGGCATACAGCAAACTAAAACGTTCAGCGTTTCTCCCACGTATTACATACGCGGTCGAGTGCCAACTTCTGCTTAACCGTCTTTTTACATTTGTTAAGACAAAACGTCAAGCTATGTTTTCAAAAAAGTGGGAAAATAGAAAAAAATTGCCGAAATACAACAGAAAACGGTTTACACTCTAAAACAGGCCGTCTGAAAACTGAAACCTAAGCTTATGAACCATCCGAATACCGACCACCAATCCGATACCCTGCTCAGCGATATCAACACACAGCCGCCGAAACGTTACGGCGTATTTTTATTGAACGACGATTACACCACCATGGAATTTGTCGTCGAAATCCTGACCGAAGTCTTTATGCTTGCACAGGAACAGGCAGTGGCTGTCATGTTGCTGGTGCACCACGAAGGCAAAGGCCTGTGCGGCACCTACACGCGCGATATTGCGCAGACCAAGCAGCATCAGGTCATGGAACGTGCCAAAGCTGAAGGGCATCCGCTCAAATGTATAGTCGAAGAGGTTTAAATCATGCTTTCACCCGAATTGGAACACATCCTGCAACTGCTCTACCGTGAAGCACGCAACGCCCGTTATGAGTTTATCAGCTTGGAACACCTACTTTTGGTGCTGATAGAAGAAGATGCGGCTGTGCCGAACGTCTTAAAACTGTGTGGTGCGGATTTGAAAGTCCTGTCCGAGCAGCTTGCGGCCAGCGTTGCAGAAAATACGCCGCAAATTCCCGATCATCTTCTGGATACGGTCGAAACCCAGCCGACCTTGGGCTTCCAACGCGTCATCCAACGGGCGATGGTGCATACCCAGTCTGCCGGTAAAGCCGCAGTAGAGCCTTTGGATATTTTGGTTGCCATGATGAGCGAATCTGAAAGCCATGCCGTTTATTTCCTCAAATTGCAATCCATTACGCGCTTTGAAGTCTTGCGTTGCATTGCCCATGGCTCGCCCGATGACGAAGACGGCAATGATTCAGACGGCCTGGGACGCGAGGGCGAAGAAGCGGAACAGAAAACCGGCTCTCTTTCCGACTACACCGTCAACCTCAACGCCGAAGTCAAAGCCGGCCGTATCGACCCTTTGATTGGTCGCAAACATGAAATGGAACGGCTGGTGCAAATCCTGTGCCGCCGCCGCAAAAACAATCCGCTTTTGGTCGGCGAGGCTGGCGTAGGCAAAACCGCGCTGGCAGAAGGTTTGGCACATCAAATCATCAACGGCGACATTCCCGACGCGCTGAAAGATGCCGAAGTGTACGCGCTGGATATGGGTTCGCTTTTGGCTGGCACGAAATACCGCGGCGACTTTGAAGCTCGGGTCAAGTCCGTCTTGAAACAGCTCGAAAAAATCCCGCACGCCATCTTGTTTATTGACGAAATCCACACCATCATCGGCGCAGGCAGTACCAGCGGCGGCACAATGGATGCGTCTAACCTGCTCAAACCTGCGCTGGCAAAAGGCTCGCTGCGCTGCATCGGTGCGACCACTTATGACGAATACCGTACCATTTTCGACAAAGACCACGCCTTAAGCCGCCGTTTCCAAAAAATCGATGTGATCGAACCTACTGTTTCCGAAACCGTGCAAATCCTGCGCGGCTTGAAACCGATGTTTGAAGATTTTCACCAAGTCCGCTATACGCAAGGCGCACTTGAAGCCGCAGCCGAACTTTCCACACGTTACATCAACGAGCGTTTCCTGCCCGACAAAGCCATCGACGTGATGGACGAAGCAGGCGCGGCACAACGGATTCTGCCCAAATCCAAACAGAAAAAAGTCATCGGTAAAGCGCAAATCGAAACCGTCATCGCCAAAGTTGCGCGGATTCCTGAAAAAACCGTGTCGCACGATGACAAACAAGTGCTGCAATTCCTCGGCCGCGATTTGAAAAACATGGTTTACGGTCAAGAAAATGCCATCGATGCGCTGGTTGCCGCCGTCAAAATGTCGCGCTCCGGCCTTGCCCTGCCCGACAAACCGATAGGCAGTTTCCTCTTCTCCGGCCCAACCGGCGTCGGCAAAACCGAAGTCGCCAAACAGCTTGCCTACTCGATGGGCGTACCGCTGCAACGCTTTGATATGTCCGAATACATGGAACGCCATGCCGTATCGCGCCTCATCGGCGCGCCTCCGGGCTACGTCGGCTTTGAACAAGGCGGCCTTTTAACCGAAGCCGTCAACAAACAGCCGCATTGCGTATTGCTCTTGGACGAAATCGAAAAAGCCCACCCCGACATTTTCAATGTCCTCCTACAAGTCATGGACGCAGGCAAGCTGACCGACAACAACGGTAAAAGTGCCGATTTCCGCAACGTCATCCTGATTATGACCACCAACGCCGGCGCGGAAAGCCTCAGCCGACCCAGCCTAGGCTTTACCTCCAAGCGCGAACGCGGCGACGAAATGCAGGCAATCAACAAACTCTTTACGCCCGAGTTCCGCAACCGCTTGGACGCGATTATCCCGTTTGCACCCTTGTCCGAGCCCATTATCGTCAAAGTCGTGGACAAATTCCTGCTCCAGCTCGAACACCAGCTCCTCGACAAAAAAGTCGAAGCCGAATTCACACCGGCATTGCGCAAATATCTGGCGGAAAAAGGTTTCGACCCGCAAATGGGCGCACGCCCGATGAACCGCCTGATTCAGGAAAAAATCCGCAAACCGCTCGCCGACGAACTCCTGTTCGGCAAACTCGCCGAAGGCGGCTTTGTGCTGATAGACTGGGATGCGGCAAAAGAAGAAGCCGTGTTGAAATTCAAGAAAAACAAAGTCAAACCTGAAGCAGAAACTGTTTAACCGACTGAAAAATAAAAGGCCGTCTGAAATTTCAGACGGCCTTTTTATCTCAATCAAAAATCTGATTTACAAAACGGATTTAACAGTGGCAACCACATTGTCTACGGTAAAGCCGAATTCTTTGAACAGCAAATCAGCAGGTGCAGACTCGCCGAAGCGGTTGATACCGACCACGGCGCCGTTCAAACCGACGTATTTATACCAACCATCAGCATGTCCGGCCTCTACGGCTACGCGTGGCAAACCTTCCGGCAGAACGGCGGCTTTATAGGCGGCGTCTTGGCGGTCGAATACATTGGTAGAAGGCATGGAAACAACGCGTACGGCAATACCTTGTTCTGACAATACTTTTTGCGCTTCCAGAGCCAATTCAACTTCAGAACCGGTAGCAATTACAACAGCTTGTGCATTGCCTTGAGCTTCACTGATTACATAAGCACCGCGTTTGATGTCGTTCAGCTGTTGCTCATCACGCGCTTGGAATTTCAGGTTTTGACGGCTGAAAATCAGGCTGGACGGATGATCGGCTGCTTTAACGGCTTCAGACCACGCCACCAAAGATTCAACGGTATCGCATGGACGCCATACATCCATATTTGGAATTAGGCGCAGAGTGGCGGTTTGCTCGATAGGTTGGTGGGTTGGACCGTCTTCGCCCAAACCGATGGAATCGTGGGTGAACACAAATACAGGGTTGATTTTCATCAGTGAAGCCATACGCAAGGCATTACGCTCGTATTCGCTGAACATCAGGAAAGTCGCGCCGAATGGTTTCACACCGCCATGCAGGGTAAGGCCGTTCATGATTGCGCCCATGCCGAACTCGCGCACGCCGTAGTGAATATAGTTGCCGCCGTGTTCGCGGGTAACGGAAACGCTGTTTGACCAGTCTGTCAGATTGGACGGGGTCAAGTCGGCAGAACCGCCCACCAATTCAGGCAGCTCTTTGGCCAAGATTTCGATGCTGTTTTGGCTGGCTTTACGGGTGGCGATGGTTTCTGCTTTGGCGCACACTTCTTTTAATGCAGCTTGAACGTAAGCGTCGAAGTTTTCAGGCAGTTTTTTATCCATGCGGCGCACGAATTCTGCGGCTTCGGCAGGATATTTGGCTTGATATTGAGCGAAGAGTTCGTTCCATTCGGCCTCAAGTTTCGCGCCTTTTTCTTTTGCATCCCATGCAGCATAGATTTCTTGAGGGATTTCAAACGCAGGATAAGCCCAACCCAAATGTTTGCGCGTGGCTTCGATCTCGTCCGCACCCAAAGGCGCACCGTGGGTTTTATGGCTGCCTTCTTTATTGGCACTGCCTTTGCCGATTAAGGTTTTACAGCAAATCAGGGAAGGTTTGCCGGTTTCGGCTTTGGCCGCTTCAATGGCCGTCTGAATGGCATCAGTATCATGACCGTTTACATTTGGAATCACATGCCAGCCGTAGCTTTCAAAGCGTTGCGGAATATTTTCGGTAAACCAACCGTCCACTTTACCGTCGATGGAAATATTGTTGTCATCATATAAAACAATCAGTTTGCCCAAGCCCAAAGTACCGGCGAGCGAACAGGCTTCGTGCGATACGCCTTCCATCATACAACCGTCGCCCATGAAGACGTAAGTGTGGTGGTCAACGATGTTCAAGCCTTCTTTATTAAATTCGGCAGCCAAGATTTTTTCGGCCAAAGCCATACCCACTGCGTTGGCAATACCTTGTCCCAATGGGCCGGTCGTGGTTTCCACGCCGTCGGTGTAGCCGTATTCTGGATGGCCGGGGGTTTTGCTGTGCAGTTGGCGGAAGTTTTTCAGATCATCAATGGAGACGTTGTAGCCGGTCAGGTGCAACAGGCTGTAAAGAATCATGGAAGCATGACCATTGGAGAGGACAAAACGGTCGCGGTTGTAGAATTTCGGGTTGGCAGGGTTATGATTGAGGAACTTCGTCCACAACACTTCCGCCATTTCCGCCATACCCATAGGCGCACCCGGGTGGCCTGAGTTGGCTTTTTGTACGGCATCGACTGAGAGGAAACGGATTGCGTTTGCCAGTTGAGACATGGTTTGACCTTCCTTGGACAAGATTGGAAATATGAAAAAAGGTGTGCCGATTATCGCCTGAATCAGCCGTGCTTTCAAGGATAGCTTTTGATATTCGCTTTGTCAGACGGCCTGTTTCCACTCGGTTGCCCGAAACGGACAGGATAGATGATATTAACTGTTATTTCGTTTTGAAACAGTGCTTTATATATTTTTATCGTGTAAATAGCAAATCACTATAAGTTTGCATACAGACTGATTTGTAAACCTTTGAATACTGCCCTTTTCAGACGGCCCTACATCAAACGGCCGCAAGGAATCCATCGTTAAGACGAAGTCCCTCTTTTGCTTTGAATAGAGTCAAATGTTATGATTTGTATGCACGCGAAAGGCCGTCTGAAAATATTCACATCAAACTACTACCATGACAACAGGCTTGTGTGCACTTCATCAAGGAACACTGAAATGTCACCAGAAAACCAAGCTGAAAACACCACCCCCTCAACAGAAAAAACAGCAAAAGCTACTGCGCCCAAACCTTCCAAACCCAAATCCAGCGTGATTCAAATCCATCCCGAAGGCGAACGCATCCATCCCAAAAAGGCGGAAGGACGCTTTGCCAAACTGCGTATCGCCGCCGTATTGGCGACCCAGTTTGTATTTTACGTTATTCCATGGTTCAACTGGAGCGGCCGTCAGGCGGTTTTATTCAATATCCCTGACCGTCATTTCTTCATTTTCGGACTGTCGCTGGGTATGGGCGATTTGATTTACCTTGCCTTGCTGCTGATGATTTGCGCATTCGGATTGTTTTGGTGGACAACCATTGCCGGTCGTTTGTGGTGCGGCTATTCATGCCCGCAAACAGTTTACACCGAAATTATGCTGTGGATTGACAACTTGGTCGAAGGCGATAGAAACAAACGCCTAAAACTGGAAAAATCGCCTTGGAACTTTACTAAAATTCGCATTAAGGCCACCAAATACTTGCTGATTTTCCTTGTCTGCGCATGGACAGGTATCACTTTTGCAGGCTGGTTTATCCCGATCCGCCAATTTGTTCCCGATTTATTCACCGGAGCAGCAGGCGGCGGCGCAATGTTTGCCGCAGCATTTTACGGATTCATGACTTTCTTCTTCGCCCACATCATGCGCGAAAAAGTGTGTCTGCATATGTGTCCGTATGCACGTTTCCAAAGTGCAATGTTTGACAAAGACACGCTAATTATTTCTTACGATACCGAACGCGGCGAACCGCGCGGCGCACGCAAGAAAACCGTCAACAAAGAAGACAGCGGCTTGGGCGACTGCATCAACTGCACCATGTGCGTGCAAGTCTGCCCCGTCGGTATCGACATCCGAGACGGTTTGCAATACCAATGTATCGGCTGCGCGGCGTGTATCGATGCCTGCGATGAAATCATGGACAAAATGGGCTACGAGCGCGGCTTAATCCGTTATACGACCGAAGGCGCGTTGGAACACGAATACCCTGAAAGCGACATCAAAAAACGCTTGAAACGTCCGCGTGTAGCTGGTTATGGCGCAGTACTCCTGGTGGTCATCATCGCCTTCCTGGTCGGCATTTCCACCCGAAAAATGGTCGAAGTTGATATCCTGAAAGACCGTGGCGTCATGGTTCGCGAAAACAGCCAAGGCTGGTTGGAAAATGCCTATAACCTGCGCATTATCAACAATAGTGAAAACGAACAACTGATGACCGCAACCGTCAAAGGCTTTGATGAAATCGCGCTGACCGGCCTGCCTGAAAACGGTATTAAAATTGCGCCGCGGGAAACCGTTACCATCCCGGTACAGGTATCTACCATTCCCGAATACGCTGACAAAGGCAGCCATCCGATTGAATTTACCTTTATCTATCGCGAGACCGGCTCTGCCGACTCCAAACCGACTACTTTAGAAGAAAAAGCAACCTTTATCGGAGAATAAACGGTGTCCCCACAACCCAAAATCAAACCTTGGTACAAACATATTTGGCCCTGGGTGCTGATGGCCGGCCCCATCTTCGTCGTTATCGCCAGCGTTTCCATGTTCTTCGTCGCAAAAGAACATACGACAGACTTGGTGTCTGACGATTACTACAAAGACGGCAAACACATCGAAATCCAACTTCACCGCGATGAAGAAGCCGTTAAACGGCAAATTCAGGTGCAGGTCTTAATCAGTCCGGATATGAACGCCGCCAAAGTATTCGTCAGCGGACAATTCGATACCAAACAGCCATTAAACCTATTGTTGATGCACCCAACGCGCAAAGCCGATGACCAAACCGTCAAGCTGCGCGCCGTAACAGCCGAACCACAAAACGGCCGCATGGAATACGAAGCCGTCTTTAAACCTTTACGCCCAACCAATCATTGGTACCTGCGCGTTGAAGATGCCTCAGGCGTATGGCGTGTTGAAAACAAATGGATAGTCAGCCAAGGCAATGCAGTCAACTTGACACCCATGGACAAATTGTTCGACAACGGCAAACAAGCCGCTTCAGAAGAACAATAAATCCCATATTCAGGCCGTCTGAAAGTTTCAGACGGCCTGAAAATCTTTTTACCCTCTATCATTCTTTAAAATATGATTTTTTCCAATTGGCGCAGACTGACCGAAAACGAAGTCCGTATGGCAAAACAAGTTTTTGCGGACAGCATAAACTTCCACCGCATCAAAATATATCGCGGCATTCCACTTATACCCAACGCCAATACCGCCATTGCACCCAATGGAAACATATACTTTCCGCGTAAACACTGCCCCGAAGATTTCACTCAAGCCGGCATAGCCTACAAAATTTGGCTGATTCATGAGCTGACACATGTCTGGCAACACCAGCGCGGTCACAAAGTTTGGCTTTCCGGCCTATTCATCATGCTCAAAGGCGGATACAGAAAACGCAAAGCTTACGCCTACCCCATCCCCTTACCCCACATTAACCAATTAAATATCGAACAGCAGGCAGACCTTATTGCCCACTATTTCGCAGCTACTTTTCTACCCAAAAACATTTACACCCCGCAACAGCCTATTTTTCAGACGGCCTTAGCAGATTTTCTTCACAACCCACACGACAAAAATCTATGCCCAAGATACTTGTCGGCAAAAAAACAACACTTCAAAAAGCAGAGTGAACAAATAAGCTATAATGAACAACCCGACACATCATCCAAAAGATCCCAAACCATGCCTTGGAACATACCTATTTTACTTACCTGGATGCGCGTCCTATTAATCCCCGTGTTCACCATCCTATTCTATTTACCGAACACATGGATTCAACCACAAACCGTCAACTGGACAGCCGCCATCATCTTTGCACTTGCCGCTATTACAGACTGGTTTGACGGCTTTTTAGCACGCCGCTGGAAACAAACCTCCGACTTCGGTGCATTCCTCGATCCCGTTGCCGACAAGCTCATGGTTGCTGTTGCCCTACTTCTGCTCGTCAGCCTTGGTAGAACATACGCCATCTTCGCCATGATTATTATCGGACGAGAAATTACCATTTCCGCCTTGCGCGAATGGATGGCACAAATGGGCAAACGCGGCAGCGTTGCAGTGGCCACTATCGGCAAATTCAAAACTACTGCCCAAATGATCGCCATCTTCCTTTTGCTTATCGGTACGGACAAATATAACGACCCTTTCTATCTCATTGGTAACATATTGATGTTTATAGCATCTGTATTGACCATCTGGTCAATGTGCTACTACCTGAAAATGGCATGGAAAGAATTCAAATAAATTTTTTAAAAAATAAAAACAAAACACTTGACGCACGCGATTAAATCCATAATAATTGCGTCTTCTTCGATATACGAAGCAACAAATATCAGAGCGGGAATAGCTCAGTTGGTAGAGCGCAACCTTGCCAAGGTTGAGGTCGCGAGTTCGAGACTCGTTTCCCGCTCCATACTGATTACTTGTTGATTGCTCTTTTTCAATATGCGGGAATAGCTCAGTTGGTAGAGCGCAACCTTGCCAAGGTTGAGGTCGCGAGTTCGAGACTCGTTTCCCGCTCCAGTTTAATTTCAGATGCACTCAAATGCGGGAATAGCTCAGTTGGTAGAGCGCAACCTTGCCAAGGTTGAGGTCGCGAGTTCGAGACTCGTTTCCCGCTCCATTAAATCATGCATCCGAATACGCGGGAATAGCTCAGTTGGTAGAGCGCAACCTTGCCAAGGTTGAGGTCGCGAGTTCGAGACTCGTTTCCCGCTCCAGTTTCAATACTACAAACACTCTAAAGTAGTTTATTTGGCGAGATAGCAAAGTGGTTATGCAGCGGATTGCAAATCCGTCTACGCCGGTTCGATTCCGACTCTCGCCTCCATCCATTTCATGGCGGGGTGGCAGAGTGTTTATGCTATAAGGGGTGCAACCCTTATATAGGCCGGTTCAAATCCGTGCCCCCGCCTCCAATCTATCAATTTATTGTCTACGCCCGGATGGTGAAATAGGTAGACACAACGGACTTAAAATCCGTCGGCCCTAAACCGGCCGTGCCGGTTCGATTCCGGCTCCGGGCACCAATAAATATCTGAATTTATTGAAAAACCTAAGATTCTAAATTTCTAATTGATAGCTTATTTGTATAGCTGTCTTTTTTATTTGTGCCTGATTTGTGTCTAACTTGCCCCATTTGTGTCAAATGTGACAAGCTCGTGCAAAACTTGAGCATGTTGATGAAGATGCTCAGGAGCCAAATGTGCGTATCTCTGCACCATCCTTAACGTCTTCCAACCACATACTTCTTGCAACACTCTCAATGGTACGCCACGCTGAACTAACCAATTTGCCCAAGTGTGCCTTAAATCGTGCCAAATAAAGTCTTCTATTTCTGCCAGTTCTAACGTCTTCTTCCAATATCAGCTGTTAATGCCGCTAATTGGTTTATTCCGCTTATTCACAAAAACAAATTTCTTATGCTTGCCTATCTGTCGCTTTAATACTTCAATTTAAAACAACACCCAGTACATTTCCAGCTTTCATTTCATCAGGATGATACCAACAGACCTTCCTGTCTAAATCAATCTGATTCCATGTCAAACCCAAACCATTTGCCTGTCGCAAGCCGGCATTTATACTAAATAATTAATTATCATATCAATACTCCAAATTGAAAATGTTTGAAGGTAGTAAAATTGACTTCGCCTCCTTTTTGTATTTGCCTATTAATATACCTTTTTGGACAACTGCGCTTTATAGCCCGCGCAAGATCGGCACATTAAATAAAGGCCGTCTGAAACGGTTTTTCTGTTTTCAGACGGCCTCTTGGCTCAAACCGTGAGAACCGCATGCGTGCGTTCCGCACACATCCTACTTGTTGAGTTTAGGTTTCATATAGGCCACGGCTTGCTTTCCAAATATGCTTTTATTTCATAAATTAGATTATTTATATTAGGGGAAACTACATTTCCTGTTTTTCCTATTACAAGTAGACAATTATATTTTATTGCCCAATCAATGGTTTTCTGAATAAATTTAGTATAATCAAATCTTAAATCAAGTTCACACTCTATATCATCTGGCCAAACGGTAAGACTATTACCAAAATTATCACAAAACATGATTGCGTCTTTATCCCAAGACTCTTTCAATTTAAGCTGTTTTTTTGCTTCATTTATTATTGATAATAATATAACATCATTATCGATAAAGTAATTTTCAAAACTTTTATTCTCATTAAAATTCTGAAAACCATTAGATCGATACTCATCAAGTATGATATCTTTATTTGCATTAAATTTATTTCTGATAGCAGCTGATGGGATAAGGTAGTACCGATAATTCCAAATTGCCATTTTTATTTACTCCTATAACGAGGTCTATTAACATTACCTGATTCATTCAAGACATCAATAGAATTTTTCCAATTAGTATTAGGAACGGGAAAGTCAACTTTTTTAAATTTTAATTCACGTATCCTTCCAAGCAAGCCGTAGCCTGCATTAAACCTGTGCAGGTAAGGTATGTGCAGTACGCACGCGAGCTTGAGTCTAATAAAAAAAGATCGTCTGAAACAAGTTCCCGGCTTTCAGACGACCTTTTGCCAAATATTATCGGCAGCGGCTCAATGCCAACTTTAAACCTGCTCCGATTTCTTCAGGGCTGTTATCCAATGATAAAATTACATCGTCTGCATCAATGGCATCCCACGCTTCCAGCTTGACATGGCGGCTCGGGCTGATTTTCAGGCAGCCGTTGTGCAGCCAAATATCCACGCTCATCATGTTTTTAAATAGGGCGCGTCTGGTTTTATAGCCCAAGTTCCCGCATAGGTTGGCAACCCAATCCTCATAGCGTTGCCGAAATTTTTCGGTATCAAAAAAATCTTGGTCTTCTGGACTGTCATAAACGAAAGTCCTGCTGTTTGTCAACGCTTGCAAGACCGTCGTGCCTAAAGTTTCATTGTCGGTATCCAATGGCAGGATATGGGGGGGATATAGGTGGTCTATTGCCGTTAACCCCAAACCTGAACATGTTTGAACAATCAGAGCTTCTTCATTAGCATAAAAAACTGCCCAATAATTTTGATCCTGTTTAAAAATCATTATTTGATCTCCGTAATTTTGACTGTAATGTTTCGATTTTTGCCATACTCTACCACACGTTGCAACTGCAATCTTTGCTCCTTATTAGTTTGTGCGGGTATGGCCAGATGGATTTCGCGCTGTTTGATCATGTCGGCCCTTAATGTCATACCCGAAAGGCTATGATGTTCAAAATTTGCCGTCTTAGAGTTGTGTCTACACCGCTTTGGATAATGGTTTTGCTAACCGTGCTGCCGATATGGGTGTGGCGGTAGGTTGCTTTTGTCTAATTGCTGTGGCGGCTTGTTGGAAGAAAGGCCGTCTGAAACCGTATTTGTTGTTTCAGACGGCCTCTTGGCTCAAACCCTGAGAACCGCATGCGTGCGTTCTGCACACATCCTTTTGTCAAGTAATATTAAGTGATAAAGCACATATGCCCAACCAGCCTTGTCAAGAGCTTCCAAAAGGCTGCTTGCGCAACATGACAAGCTACGGCTCGTTTAATTGAAACTCTCCTGATCTAAAAATTCTAACTCTATTTCCCGGCAAACTATATATATGCTAAAACCGGTCGGAAGATCATACCTACCGCCTATCAATTCCAGCGTACCTCCATAATCCAAGATTTCATCATCCTGCTTTAATTCTCCAAGCTCCAAGGTATTATCGATATTTATATCTTGGTTCTCCGTAGCGTATCCATAGATAAATTTCAGATAGCTGAACTGCTTGAATTTAATTTTTACCCAGTCTGAATAATTGGGGGTAGGAAGCTCTTGAGGTAAATCCGGATAATCCACACAATTGACGATAATATGAAATTCATCGCGGCAAGGGAAGTGCCGCCGCCGGCCAGTATGCCGCCGAGGTTGCCGGTCGTCAGTCCGCCTGCCGCCCCGTGCAGCATACTCCTGCCTATGCCGCCTTCTTTCCAGGTGTCGTAGCGGCTTTGGTTTTCGGCAAGGTAGGCGTTTACTTGGCCGAGTGTTGCGCGGATGGCGGCTTTTTCGGTTTCGCTGTCCGTGTTTTGCAGTTCGGCCTCCAGCAGTGTTTTGGCTGCCTGATACCGTTCGTAACTTTGGGTGTTACCGAGTTTGTCGGAAACGGCTGCTGTGGTTTGTGCGGCATTTTTGCCGAACTCCTGCGTTACTTCCCTTTGCAGGTTGATCTCTTTGGCAACCGCGTCTTTGTCGAAGCTGTTTTTCAGACGGCCTGTGTGTTGATCCGCAGTTTCGGTGTCGATGCCGGTGTAGATACGCGCTTCGGTTTCTTCGGCAGTCCTGCCGGTTCGGGCAAGTTGTCCCGCTTCGTCGGTGATGTGTATGTTGCGGGTGTTGATGCCGCTGCGGGTGGTGCTGTTTTTGCTGTCTCCATCGCTGCCGTAGCCTACTGATGAACTTGCGCCGTTTTTATCGGCTACGCTTGTCAGGTGTTTGTCTTGAGGCTTATTTTGTGCGCTCTGCCCCAGTGTTTTGCCGCTTACGGCAACGTTGGCACCCAATCCAAAACTTTCGCCTTCGTATCGGCTGTAGTTTTGAATGTCGCTATGGGTGAGGGTGGCCGTCTGAAAGCGGTTTTTGCCTTCGTCTTCTGCGCTTTGGCCAGACGTGATGATGCCGCCTGTTAGCCGGGTGTGCCCGCCTACTTGCACATCAAAGCCATCATCACCCGCAAACAATCCGCTTTGTTCGCTCACGCTGCGGTGTTCGGCGTTGATTTTGCTTTGGCTGTAATCGCCTGAGGCGGATGCGCCATAGCCTACGGTTACTTGGGCGCTGATGTTTTGTTGGCGGCTGCGGTAGTCGGCGGTGTCTTGTAGGCTTTCTATATTGAAGTTGGTGGCGCGTACGGTGATGCCTTTGCCTGTTACTTGTGCGCCTTTGATGTTGGTGTCGCCACCGCTCACAATAACGGTGGGACTGCCTGCGCTGCCGACATGGCTGTGGCGGTAGGTGGTTTGTTCGGCACAGGTTAAAACCATATCGGCAGATTATTTCAGGCTGCGTAAACTGCTGGATAGACGCATTTATGAGCTATGTGCCAAACATTGCGGGAAGCAAAATGAATGGCACATTTCTCTGGAAATACTGCATAGAAAATCGGGCAGCATGGCAACGCTGCGCCATTTTAGGCAGGCGATTAAGGAGTTGGTAGCCAGCAATGATTTACCCGATTACCGACTGACTTATGATGATAAGAAAGATATGTTGAAAGTGCGAAATCGGGATTTGTCTAAATTTCTCAAAAAATCACCATAGGCAGCCTGAAAGCATAAATTGAGGTTTTTCAAGCTGCCTAAATGTGTTTTTTAAAGCACCTATTTTTTATGGGTTGTAAATAATGCTGCACGTCCTTTATAAAAATCCAAGTTAAACAAATCAATATTAAAATGTTTGCAATATTCAGCAACCATATCAACCGTTAATCGCTCCTTTTTGATTCTTTTTTCATAGCTAGCTAAGTTCTCAAATTCAAAAGGTTTTCCGCTTTGTTCAAAAGTTGTTTTACTGGTTTCTTTATGCACCATAATCGTTCTACTTTCTACTGCATATTCTGAGATTTTATTTGCACCATTTCGCCAATGAAACATTACCGCACCAAATTCATCTTTCTTAAAATCTGGAGAAAGATATAAGCTGATATTCTGTATCCCCCATGTTTCGGATAGATAACTAGGTTGGCTAAATACGTCTGTACCACGATATCCATTTCCCATATATAAGCACCATTCAG
This sequence comes from Neisseria sp. P0014.S009, assembly GCF_051958155.1. Taxonomy (NCBI): domain Bacteria; kingdom Pseudomonadati; phylum Pseudomonadota; class Betaproteobacteria; order Neisseriales; family Neisseriaceae; genus Neisseria; species Neisseria sp. P0014.S009. The sequence continues at coordinate 16,432 of NZ_JBQCVS010000001.1, forward strand.
AAGCAGTCTCTAAAATAATATATTTATTGGGGTATCTCTGCGCAAAAGGTTCCAACATTTTAATTTTATCCGACAAACTTAATTCATCAGATACTTTTTGATGATGTACCGTCCACCCCCATATTAGACCAAGCTCTTGCAATCTTTGCTCAAAGCGTAACACCATCTCATTAAATGGAATTTTAAAGAAACACAAATGAGTGGTATGAGGTTTATGATCTTGTAAAAAAAACTGTGGGTTATTCATAATCAATCTAACGTCCTTAAAATAACAATAGCATCTTTATCATTGCTGAATATTCTATCTGCGTGTGGTATTCCGCGCGATGAAGTGCTTCGATCGTACTCAATATACACTCTTTTACCTGATGGAAGCGTTGCTTGCAAGTCTGGGCGGCATATTCCTACGCGACAAAAATTTCCATACTACTAATCTACGTCAGCCCCAAAAACAAAGATTTGTTTTTTTCATTCAACATATCTATCCTAAATATACCATCGCTCCATTTAAATCCATCTTCAAAAATCCATTCTAAATATACTCTTAAATTAGAACGTGCATTATCACTTTTGCATAATGGAAATAAACCATACAAAAAATCAAATGCCTCATTACATGATTTAATTGAAAAATATTGCGATTCATCCGAAAGCATGGAAACAAAAGATTCGCTTTCATATTCGACAATCATAATTTTTACTAGAGTAAAAAAATCATTCTTACTTATTATGTTATTAATAGAACAGATCCAATAATAATCGGTTAATGTTAAATCTAAATCCTCATAAGGATGTTCCCCAAAAGAACTGGTTTTTTGAAATTCGGCATATTTAAACCTGTTATATTCAACAATTTTTTCTCTATCAATTTCAATATCATAAGGAAAAACGAATATAAGCTCGGCAATGTAGCTGGTCATTTCTTCAATATCATTCATTGTGATCACTTGCTATCTCTCCTCCTGATTGCATCATTCAAAGCTGGCTCAATGTTTTGTCGGAATTGATTTATTCTATTTAATAACGCTTGCTTATCGTTATCGCTTAATGTTGAGTTTTTAATTTTCCTTTCTAATTTTTTTGCTTTTTTTAAAAGATTTTCTGTCTTTTGGATATGGTTTGACGGATGTTTAACACCCACTTCCTTACCAGTTCTTGCATATTCCTCAAGTGCACCTTTTAAGCCTCCTCGACTTTCAGCCTCTCTGCCTGTGTAATTTGCAATTCCTTCAATATCAGAAATTTCATTTTCGTACTGCTTTTTGATTTCATTAAGATCGCGTTTAGGTTTTTCAGGTTTATCCGCGTTATTAGATACTTTATCTGTATCATCAGGCGTTTTATTAAAATTAGATTTCCTACCATTATCAACTACTTTATTATTATCAGTATTTTTGCTTACATCAGACTTACGAGGTGCAGGCAACGCCCTTTGTTCAGTCACCCCTGCATAACTAACATTTTTACCATTGGGCAAAGTTGCCTCCACTCCCTTGCCTGTTAGTCGTGCAATTGTCCCTGCCGGCAGGGTTGTTCCATTGGACAGATTCTGTGCCTGTGTGAGCTTAACGGTTTGATTAGGTATCAATGTTCCACTGGTAAAATCAAATGCTTTTCCATTTGGAACAATTGGTGCTTGTTTTTTTATTTCTGCTGCCAGTTGTGTAGCAGATAACTTACCTGCGCGGTACAGTTTATATTTGTTAGCCAATTTACTAGGGATACGTCCTGCTAGCTCCATTACTGGCAATTGATACCACATTAACCGTTGTTGGGTTGCATGGTTGTATTCATATATTCTACCTGCTTCAAAATCTCTCCCTTGTAAACGTAGCAGGGCTATACGGTTAGTCTCCATTTGTTGATCGTCTAGTGGGCCCACTTCATCACTGGCAGACGAATCATAGACGTATCTCGGCAAGGAAATTATGCCTTTCCCAATTATCTTTGGATCATTATGTGCATCGTTACTGCTATCTTTATAGCCTTGTTCCATTCCTCTTTTAAAATCCATTGAGGCATTACGGTTTTCAATCTGAATACTATGCAAGAATTTATTTATTTCGTTTTTGTTTTTATCGGTATAGGTACTAAATAATGTTTTTAAATTTCGGTCTTGATCTAAATATTCACGATTAGTAGCTGTAAAGAATTGATGACTTGCACCAAAATTATCTAGATAATGAAATCTAGATGTGTTTTGAGATAAAAACTGTTCTGCAAGTTCATTGCGTCCATGCAGTATTGCCCATTCGCTGTCCACCATCGCGGCAGCTGCGCGGTCTAGCTGAATTTGAGCCTCTCGGGGAGTTAAATTTAATCCTTTGTTTTTTAAATAGTTAATATATTTTTGTAGTGTATCTTTACTGTGTAACCACTTCACTTCATCAGGATGCAACTGGCGATTAAACCAATCCGCATTCGCCCCCGCAACCGCCGCACCCGTGCTTCCACCCGTCAGCGTACCAATCGCTGCGCCTCCTAGGGTGTCTGCCAGTAATTGCCCTGCGCCACCAAATTTGTCGCCTACTTGGTTTAAATAGGGTGCTGCTAGCGATGAGGTGCCTGCTCCTACTGCGCCTTGTGCATCACCTGTTAAGAGTGCTCCTACCCCTGCGTGGAGCGCAGCTCGCCCTAATCCGCCTTCCTTCCATGTGTTGTACTCTGTTTGATGGTCGGATAGGTATTGGTCTGCAAGGACGATTTGTTGTTGCAGTTGGGCAATTTGCTCAGGGTTTTGCGCGTCTTTTAATTGCTCTTGTAAATTTGCTTTGGCGATTTGAATGCGCTCGTAGTTCTGTATATTGCCCAGTTTATCTGCTGTCCATGCAACAGTTTGAGCGGCAACGGGGGCAAATTGTTGTGAGACATTGCGCTGCAAATCCAGCTCGCTTTGCACTTTGTCCGCATCAAATCGGTTTTTCAGGCTGCCTGATTGTTGGCCGGCATCCTCGGTGCGGATGTCGGTGTACGCCAGTTGCGCGGCTTTGTCTGTGCCGTAGCCTGTTTTGGCGAGCTGTCCTGCCTCATCGGTGAGGATGATGTTGCGGGTGTTGATGCCGCTTTTTGTGATGCTGCTTTGACTGTCGCTGTCGCTGCCGTAACCTACTGATGAACTTGCGCCATTTTTATCGGCTACGCTTGTCAGGTGTTTGTCTTGAGGCTTATTTTGTGCGCTCTGCCCCAGTGTTTTGCCGCTTACGGCAACGTTGGCACCCAATCCAAAACTTTCGCCTTCGTAGTGGCTGTGGTTTTGAATGTCGCTGGCAGTAAGGGTGGCCGTCTGAAAAAGGTTTTGTCCTTTGTCTTCGGCACTCTTGCCGGAGGTGATGATACCGCCCTTGAGGTCTGTCTTATCTCTGACTTTGATTTGATAGCCGTCTTCTCCGGCATAAATACCGCTTTGCTCGGTTACAGAGGCATGGTCTGCTTTGACTTTGCTTTGGCTGTAACTGCCGCTTGCACTGAATCCGTAACCGACGGTAACTTGGACATTGCCGTTTTGCTGTTTGCTCTGATAGGTTTCAGTATCTTGAACACTTTCTATATGCAGGTTGCGCGTATCTGCCTGTACGCCTTTGCCGATGAGCTGCGCACCTTTGAGGGTGGTATCCCCGCCGCTTCGGATAATCGTTTTGCCGGCCGTGCTGCCGATACGGGTGTGGCGGTGGGTTGCTTTTGTCTGATTGCTGTGGTGGCTTGTTGAAAGAAAGGTCGTCTGAAACCGTATTTGTTGTTTCAGACGACCCTCTTGGCTTAAACCCTGAGAACTGCATGCGTACGTTCCGTACACATGCTACTTGTTGAGTTTAAGTTTTATATGGATTACGGCTTGCTTAATTGGCTTTGGGGAGTTTTAAGCCTGTGTACGTAATGTAATTAGGGTTTACTTACTCTAAAATATAATTAAATTTTTCTTCGAATCCATAATCCTCATCTTGTTTCTTAACTCTTTCTAAAACCTTTACTATTTCAATAAATATATTTTCTAATTGATTTTTTGAGAACATAGCATCTTTCCATACCAAAGTAATCGGTCGTTCTACATTTTTGCTTAATAAATCCCACAGAGCATCAAGATTGTTCCCATAATAATCTTGTATAGAAAATATTTTTGAAATTTGATTATGAAAATCTTGTTCCGTATAAATTTTACTACCGATAATCTCTAATTGCATAAGTTATACTCCTATTTCCAAGTTCCAATTTGTATTGCAGAGATATAATGATCAGTTGTTATATAGCAATCCATCATTGGAATATAACAATCTAGTACCAGCCTGATTCGATCTTGACATAGTGTTTATTAAGCTAATGTTCGCTTCATACCATATCCTACCCTGTTTAGCAGGTAAAATATTTGTAGAATTTACAAAATATCTCCCCTATGTTGCCTATATGGATGTGGAGGTAGGCTGCTTTTGTCTGATTGCTGTGGCAACTTATTAAAAGAAAGGTATTTGTTGTTTCAGACGACCTTTTGGCTCAAACCTTGAGAACCGCATGCGTGCGTTCTGCACACATGCTACTTGTTGAGTTTAAGTTTTATATGGGCTATGGTTTGGATTTCCAAATGCGCTTGTTATTTAAAAAAAGAAAAATAAACCTGTCTGTTTGGAAATAGCCAGCTGAGTTAAAAATAAAATATTTTGATATATTCTAAGAGGGATATCTGTCAATGCCTGATGGGAATTATCTTGTAAAAAATTTTTTAGAATAATTAATTTTCTTAAATCAATTATTTTTTCATCCTCATAATCATCTATATATGTATCTATTATCTCATTTATTTTATCGAAGAAATTTTTCTCAAATAACAAATTAACCTCTTGTTCTGAAAGTTTAAATACATATAGTTCATTATCATCAGCTTGATCGTAATCTAATTTTTTCATGGCTTCAACACTTAAAGGGACAACTATCTGTTTCATATCAATGACTCCTTATCTTAAAATGTGTTATTTCATTATATTCAGCTTGAGTGCGTCCCTGCTGCTTACCATTCGTATTAATTTTAGGGGCTTTACTAGATTAGCAGATATGCTAACCTCGAAATATGATTATAACATACTGAAAATTAAAGAAAAAAGTACAGAGGGATAATCTAGTACAGTCCCTAAATATAAATAGACTAAAAAACTTCCAGTCATTTTTATTTTACTGGTTATAGCATCGTCTCATTTCATCTATTCACACCTATAATATCTCAACAGCTTTTACAAATACTCCAGCAGATCCACTGCTACCCTATCTAAGCCTTTTTGAAACCTTTGTTGTAAAAAACGCTATTTCCATTCTTATCGAATAAAGGCAAATTTATAATTTTAAAGCCTCCCAAAATGATGAGGCCGTCTGAAAATCCTTTTTCAGACGGCCTGCAAAGAGACTAAACCAAGTTCTCCAGCATCCATTTAACGTAACGGCTGACGCCTTGTTTTACATCCAAGAATTCTTCTTTATACCCGGCTTCGCGCAGCTTGGTGATGTCCGCTTGAGTAAAGCTCTGATATTTGCCTTTAAGTGCATCTGGGAATGGGATATAACGGATAAGTTCTTCTTCAACCAACTCTTTCAAACTCATTTCAGGCTTGCCTTCGGCTGCACGGCAAGCGTTGACGGTTGCGGCGGCAAGCTCGTTAAATTGTTGGCTACGGCCTGTACCGAGGTTAAAGATACCTGAAAGCTCAGGATGATCGAAGAAGTAAAGGTTAACCTTGGCAACGTCTTCTACGCTGACAAAGTCGCGTGTTTGCTCGCCGTTACCATAGCCGTCATTAGCGCCAAACAGATTAACATAACCATGCTCGCAGTATTGGTGGAAATGATGGAAGGCGACTGATGCCATACGCCCTTTGTATTGTTCCTGTTGTCCGTAAACATTGAAGTAGCGGAAGCCGACAACTTGGGCGGTCAAGCCTTCTTCCATTCGGCGGCGCAATACTTGGTCAAACAAGAATTTAGAGTAGCCATACACATTGAGCGGTTTTTCCAGTTCGCGCTCTTCGCGGAAGGTTTCTCCCTTGCCATACACTGCGGCGCTGGAAGCATAAAGGAACGGAATACGCTCATCCTGACACCAGTCCAAGAGATCGAGCGTGTACTGATAGTTGTTGTCCATCATATAAAGGCCGTCATGATTCATGGTATCGGAACATGCGCCTTGATGGAAAACGGCTTCGATATCGTCGTAAGGCAGAAGATGGCCGCGCACTTGGCGGATAAATTCGTGTTTATCGAGATAATGGGCAATTTCACACTCGGCAAGGTTTTTAAATTTTTCGCCTTTGCTCAAATTATCGACGGCAACAATGTCGGTAATACCGCGTTGGTTAAATGCTTTGACGATGTTGCTGCCGATAAAACCGGCCGCGCCTGTTACGATAATGGTCATAATGAATTTCCTTTATTTTGATTTTTCAGACGGCCTTGAAGAAATCATGCCGTCTGAAAATAAAAACTTGTCTGTCTGGATTATTTTTCAACTCTATTTTCAGACAGCCTTTAGATTTTAAGGCCGTCTGAAACAGCAATTATTGCTCTTCCAATGCCTTGGTCAATTCGGCAAACGAGCAAACCGCCGTACCAAGTTTTGCCACGACAACCCCTGCCGCAGTATTGGCAAGGTGCATCGCTTCAGGCATGGTATAACCAGCGGCCAAACCCAAGCCCACTCCGGCAATAACAGTATCGCCCGCACCCGATACATCATAGACTTCTTGGGCCCGTGTAGGCTGATAAATCGGCTCACCCTCATTGAACAGGGTCATACCCTCTTCACTTCGGGTCAGCAAAATCGCGATCAAATCAAGATGACGGCGCAGGTTTTGGGCTTTGTCGGTCAAATCATTTTCGTTTTTCCAGCTGCCCACCACTTCTTTCAATTCTGCGCGATTCGGCGTAATCAGCGTAGCACCGGCATATTTTTCGTAATCATCGCCTTTCGGGTCGATTAAAACGGGTTTACCGGCCTGTTTCGCCCAATCAATCATATCGGAAATATGCGACAAACCGCCTTTGCCGTAATCTGAAAAAATAATGGCATCGTATTCAGGCAACACTTCTCGATATTGATGCTTGATTTGTTCCAACACCTCACGATGAGGCGACTCTTCAAAATCAAGTCGGATAAGCTGCTGGTTGCGGGCAACAACGCGCAATTTGACAGTAGTCGCAATTTGCTTGTCGCGCATCAGATAGGAAGCAACGCCGTCTTGCACCATCAATGCGTCCAGCGCATCTGCAGCTTCATCATCGCCAGTCACGGACAACAGCCCTGCTTTGCCGCCCAATGAGGCGATATTGCGCGCAACGTTTGCCGCTCCGCCCGCCCGCTGGTCGATACGGGCGATTTTCGCCACCGGTACAGGAGCTTCAGGAGAAATACGGGATACATCGCCAAACCAATAGCGGTCAAGCATTACATCGCCGACAACAAGGACTTTGGCTTGTACAAAACGAGATTTGAGGGTTTCTTGTTGGAACTTGGTGGGCATTTTATGCACTCCAAAATAAGTTGTTTTATATGTGTGAAAACTTCAATATATTCTCAACACTTATCTGGCAGATTTACTGATTAAAAATAAAATCTGACTTTTTATTATTCTTCAAAGTCGAAAGGAGACCAATCGGCAACAGGAGAAAAACAATCCTCTCCTTCTTTTTTCTCAAAAACACTACCAATATCCATCCAAAACAGCTCCCCAATATCTGCTTGATAATGAGTAAGCCGCGTTAAACTATGGAAAGAGAAATTTTCAGGATTATTCGTGTATTCATTATCTTCTGTTCCGGAAAATACTCGCCATCCACTGTCAAATGGTAAATTTCCTTGATACTCCCGATACATGAATCTAATAGGAAGCCCTTCTTTGACAATTTTATGTGATACGATTGCATACCATCCAACAGGTGCATCCGTTACAAGCAAATCATCTTCTGGAAATGCATCAAGATCAAAAATATTACTCACATCTAGACTACATTGAGACATCGGATAAATTCCTTTCCAAGCTAAAATTTTCTGGCTATTTATCTACCGTATCAAAGTGAGGTAGTTTCTTTGAACAACATCAAAATTGTTATACTTAAGCATTCGCCACGCGGTTCACTTCACGCAATACGGCTACCGGATCGGCAGCTTTGGTTACCGGACGGCCCATTACCAAATAGGTTGAACCGGCAGCTAATGCTTCGGCCGGTGTCATGATGCGGCGTTGATCGTCGTTATTGCCGGCAACATCTAAGCGGATGCCCGGTGTGACCAAGACAAAATCCTGCCCCAATTCACGGCGCAGCGGCGCGGCTTCTTGGGCGGAACATACCACGCCGTCCAAGCCTGAACTTTGCGCCAGTTTCGCCAAGCGGATGACTTGTTCTTCAGGGGCGATGTTCAAACCGATTTCTGCCAAGTCGCTTTGTTCCATGCTGGTCAACACGGTTACGCCGATCAAAAGCGGCTTGGTTTGATATCCGGCAACGGCTTCTGCTGCTGCTTCCATCATGCGGCGACCGCCCGATGCGTGCATATCGACCATCCACACGCCCATATCGGCGGCAACTTTACAGGCCTGAGCGACTGTATGGGGAATATCGTGGTATTTTAAATCGAGGAAAAGTTTGAAACCTTGATTGATTAAACTTTCTGCCAAATTGCGGCCGGTTGCGGTAAACAGCTCTTTGCCGATTTTGATTTGACACAATGTCGGGTCAAGATTGCGGACAAATCCGAGCGTATCTTTTTCGTTGGCAAAATCGAGGGCGACGATGACGGGAGTACGTTGTTGCTGAGTTTGGAAGTCGGAGATCAAGGGATTCATAAGATGCCTGCGGATAAACGGTTATAGCTTCGATTTTAACAGCTTTTGTACACAAAAGGCCGTCTGAAAGTATTTTTTCAGACGGCCTCATGATTTTACTTCGGCAAAACTTATTTGCCCAAACCTTTCAGTACTTCGGCTTTCACGGCCTCTACCGGTTGAGTGCCGTCGACTTTGATGTATTTAGGCGCGTGTTCGCCTTCCAGTTTGCTGTAAAAATCAACCAAAACTTCGGTTTGCTCGTGATAAACGGCAAGGCGTTTTTTCACGGTTTCTTCTTTGTCGTCGTCGCGTTGAATCAAGTCTTCGCCGGTTACGTCGTCTTTGCCTTCGACTTTAGGCGGATTGTAGGTAACGTGGTAAGTACGGCCGGAAGCCAAATGCACGCGGCGGCCGCTCATGCGGTCGACAATCACGCTGTCAGGTACGTCGATTTCAACTACGGCATCCAAATCCACACCAGCTTCAACCATGGCTTCGGCTTGTGCCAATGTGCGTGGGAAACCGTCAAACAGGAAACCGTTTTTGCAGTCGTCTTGGGCAATGCGCTCTTTAACCATACCGATAATGATGTCGTCGCGAACCAAACCGCCTTCATCAATGATTTTTTTTGCTTCCAAACCCAGCGGAGTGCCTGCTTTGATGGCAGCGCGGAGCATATCGCCGGTAGAGATTTGAGGAATGCCGAATGCAGCAGTGATGAATTGAGCCTGTGTGCCTTTGCCGGCGCCTGGTGCGCCCAACAATAATACTTTCATGATGAGTCCTTCTTGGTTTATGGATTTGATGTTTGTTTAATTCTACACGCCTTGCGTTTATCGTTCAAAACTGCAGACGGCCTGCTCTGCGCCAAAGTGCTGCCACGCATCATCGCGCATTTCGATAAACCAGCTGTCTTCGGGGAAGCGTTCCAATGCGTCTTTCAACGTGGAAAGTAGGTTTTGGGACAAGGCTTTTGCCAAATATTCTTCCTCGTTGGCTTCTGCCGCTTTGTCAGGCTGTTGCGCCAGACCGATTGCACGGGTTTGATGGCCATGAGCCAAATAGTTGAGCGCAATGATTTTTTGTGCCCAAAGCTGCGGAATATCGGGATTGTCTTGCAACAATACCGACAAAATCGATACGGCAACGGTCAAGCGTCCGCCGTTCATGCGTAAATCTAAAGACTGGTTGGGCGGCAGGGTGCTGAGTATTTCTGCCATGCGAAACCAAAATTCGCCGCTAGCCTCGTCGGGCGCAGCCACTTTCAACATTTCGTAGTTGAACTCTTGATCGTCGTCTTTGACCAGCAAAGCGACATCGGCAAGCAGTTTTTGTTCGTCACGGCTCAAATGGCGTAAATCATTCATGTTTTTTCCTTTCAGACGGCCTCGAACACAGCCCTTACCCTGTCCAAATCTTCCTGCGTATCCACGCCGGCGGCTGGCGCTTCTTGGACAATTTCAACAGCAATCGGATAACCGTGCCACAGGACGCGCAATTGTTCCAGAGATTCAATGGTTTCCAAAGGAGAAACTTCCATTTCCGAATAGCGTTGCAGGAAACCTGCACGATAGGCATAAATGCCGATGTGGCGCAAAACAGCTGTTTCTGAAGGTAATTCGCGTTTTTCGGCGCGCATGGCGTCGCGCGGAAAAGGAATCGGGGCGCGGCTGAAATAGATGGCGTTGCGGTTTTTGTCGAGGACGGCTTTGACAACGTTAGGATTCATAAACTCGTCAAAATAGTGCAATTCGTGGGCGGCCGTCGCCATTTGCACGTTGTTTTCCACTAAGACTTCGGCGGTGCGGTCGATGAGTTCGGGGGCAATCAGCGGCTCGTCGCCCTGTACGTTGACGACGACCAGATGTTGCGGCAGTTTTAGTGCGGCGGCGGCTTCGGCAAGGCGCGTCGTGCCGCTTTCGTGTCGGTTTGAAGTCATAACGACTTCGACGCCGTGCGCCTGACAGGCTGCATGAATATCGGGATGGTCGGTGGCAACGACGACGCGCGCGGCTTTGCTTTTTGCCGCCTGTTCGGCAACGCGCACGACCATCGGTTTGCCGTGAATATCCGCCAAAGCTTTTCCGGGCAGGCGCGATGAATCCAGCCGCGCCGGAATCAATACGACAAATTCGGTCATGCTTTGAGTTCCTCTTCGCTCAACGCTCGTGCTTCGTTTTCCAGCATATAGGGAATGCCGTCTTTAATCGGATAAGCCAGCTTCGCCTGACGGCTCCACAATTCCTGTTTGTCCTGATGATATTCCAGCCTGCCTTTGGTAACGGGGCAGACGAGGATGTCTAAGAATTTTTTTTCCATGGGGTTTCTTTCGGGTTTGATAAATTGGAGGTCGTCTGAAATATTTTCAGACGACTATAATTTATTTCTTATGCTTTTTTTCAACCTGTTTGGCTTGTTTGCAGCTTGCATCAGGGTTTTTGCCGCCGCACATGATACCTTGTATCTCTTTCGCAAATTCAGGCATATGACGCTGTACAGCTTTCTCTGTTAATGTAAATCCAAACGTCGTTATTTCACTCATCGCTTGATTGAACATAAGAGGTGTCTTGGCAACAATAGCCTGCCCGATAGGCGAACTATAAAAGGCAATCATGCTGTCAACTTCTTCTTGAGTGTATGTTGATTTGGCATTCTTTAATAAAGTATTGCGGACAGCCTGCTTCATTTCGGGTGTCATCAAATCTCTCAAAACATTCTCGCGATAACGGTCAATAGCTTTTGCCATTTGTTCTTTTTTCGCTTCAGGTACGTTGGCAAGGGCTTTATCTGCATATGGTTTAAATTCAATATTGAAACCATCAATCATATTTTTTTCCATATCCCGGTCGAAATTCTGCGTATCCAACCAACGCTCCAGCGACGCATCGCTGGGTGGGGCGGCAAATGCGTTGGCACACAATGCCAGCGCGGCGATGGGCAATAATAAGGTTTTCAGTTTCATCTTTTTCTCCTTTTCAATAAAAAAATATTTTCAGATAGTCGGAAAATTATTTGGCACAATTCGGCAAATGTTTGTTGCCTTTGCATAAAATACCATGTGTTTGCTCCTCAAAAGCAGGCGTATATTTATCGCTTGCATTGAGGTAATTTTGACTCATGGTTTTGTGGATAATCTCATCACTCAGCTTATCGAAATGCTTAATTTTCTCGAGCGCAGACTTACCGACACCATGCCCAAATGCTTCAGTCATCTTTTCTATATCCGATTGGCTCAACATATCCTCAAGATTTCCACCATGCTGTTGTAAATTTCTTATCTTTTTCAAAATATTTTTTCCCTGAGACGAAGAGAAAAAACGGTTGGTTACATCGACTTCTTCTTGTGTAAATACTTTCTGTACGGCACGCTTTTCTTCATCCAACCATTGTTTTTTTAACTCAGGGCGGCTCAAATCGTCTTGCATATTTTTCATATAACGGCTGATGACTGCCTTCATCTGCGCTTTTTGAGCTTTGGGCGTCATCGTTAACAAGCGTTCATTGTCTTCTTTATTCACCATCTCCAAAGAACGTTGTACTTTCTCGCTATAATTATTGCTTATCCCTTGAATATCCAACCATTTCATTGCAGATTCATCACTGGGTTTAGCAGCCAGGCTTTGAGTGGATACAAATAAAGCTGCGCAAGCGACCAACAAATATTTTAACTTCATGATTTACTCCTATCGCGTAGTTTGAAGATCATCTTTAAAACATCTGTGAAACATCCATAAGCATTTAGATTGAAACATTCGCGGATACAAACGCCGCCAAGTCCGGCTCAATTATCGCATAAACAGGCAAGACCCACACATGATTCAGGCCGTGGCCGTCTGAAAATTTGACCGCATCCTTTTCCGTGATAATCACCACATCTGCGTCCGGCAAATCCGCGGCCGTAATATCTGCATGATCAGGCAAGGCAACGGTTTGTTTTAAAGCAATATTCATGCTTTGCAACGTATTGAAAAAACGCTCCGGCTTGGCAATACCGGCAACGGCGGCGACGGTTTGATTTCCCAAACCCGCCAAATCCAATTTTTCAGACGGCCTGTTCAAACGGTAAATCTGCCCTGTTTCAATATGGCTGGCAAACATATTTTCAGACGGCCTAAATGCCGTATCTACTTTTCCTCCACTGACAACGACCGCATCAACGGAAGCCAATCGAGACAAAGGTTCGCGCAAGCTGCCGTTGGGCAGTAAATCCAAATTGGTGCGTCCTGTATCTGCCGCCGGGAAGACGGCAATTTCCATATCGCGTTGCAAGGCATAATGTTGCAAGCCATCGTCGGCCACAATCAATTCAAGCTCCGGATACGCCGCAAGCAATGCCCTGCCTGCTTCTGCACGGCTGCTGCCTACCGCCGTCGGCGCACCGATTTGGCGAAACAGTAATAAAGGCTCGTCGCCTGCATCTGCCACACTGCTGGCTGTATTCAATACATGAACCGCCTTACTCTTGCGCCCGTAGCCTCGGCTGATGATACCGACCTTAACACCCTTTTCCTGCAAGCCCGACACCAGCGCGGCGACTATCGGCGTTTTCCCTGTTCCGCCTGCATGGATATTACCGACCACCACCACAGGCACAGGCAATTTTTCGCTTTTCAGACGGCCTGAAACAAGATCATCGCGCCGTTTCGCTGCAATTTTGGCAAACAGCTTGGACAATGGTTTTAACAGCAAAGACAAAAACGGATTGGGGGATTGCCAATGGCGTTCGATAATTTGGTGGAGTTTGGGCATACGCACGGCTTTTGAAGCGAAAATCAAACGATAATATAACACAAGCCCGACCAGACAAGGCCGTCTGAACATGCGGCTTTGATAATATTAAAACAAAGGGCGCAAGTTTCATAAAAACGAATAAAACGAATCGCTCTAAAACCTTTATAATTCAACTTTCCAAAATTTTTCCTGTTTCGCAATGTCCGAACTCTTCGCGCCCTCCTCCATTTCTGTATCCGAACTCAACGCCCTTGCCAAAGCCTTGCTGGAAGACCATCTCGCAGGCTTGTGGATTGCCGGCGAAGTATCCAATCTAACCCGTGCCGCCAGCGGACATTATTACTTCTCGCTCAAAGACAGCCGCGCGCAGGTGCATTGCGCGATGTTTAAGGGTGCAGCCATGCGCTTGGCGAAGCCTTTGAAAGAAGGCGACCATATCGAAGTATCAGGAAAAATCAGTATTTATGAAGCGCGGGGCGAATTTCAAATTACCGTAAACGAAGTACGGCTCAAAGGTTTGGGGCAGCTTTACGAAGCCTATGAACGATTGAAGGCGCAGTTGCAGGCGGAAGGCGCGTTTTCAGCGGAACGCAAGAAACCTCTGCCCGCCCGTCCGCAATGTATCGGCATCGTCACCAGCCTGGCGGCGGCGGCTTTGCGCGATGTCGTGACCACCTTAAACCGCCGCGCGCCCGAAATTCCCGTTATCGTTTATCCGTCGCCCGTACAAGGCACAGGCAGCGAGTTGCAAATTGCCCAAGCGATTAAAACCGCTTCGCAACGCGCCGAATGTGACGTACTGATTGTCTGTCGTGGCGGCGGCAGCATCGAAGACTTGTGGGCATTTAATGAAGAGCCGGTCGTGCGCGCCATCGAAGCCTGCGCGATTCCCGTTGTCAGCGGCGTAGGACACGAAACCGATTTCACGCTCGCCGATTTTGTTGCCGACGTACGCGCACCCACGCCGACCGGCGCAGCGGAACTGGTCAGCCCCAACCGCCAAGAATCGTTACACCGCCTCGCCCAAGCCCAAGGCCGTCTGAAAACTGTTTTGGAACAACGCTATTTCGATGCCAGCCAAAAACTCGACTGGCTGGCGCGGCAAATCCGTCATCCGCGCCAAAAACTTGACGAGCAACGCGCCTCAATCAGCAAGCTGGCGCAAATGCTGTCTTACTCGATGACGCAAAACCTCCGCACCCATACCGCCCGTTTTGAACGCCAAACCCAAACTCTGAAGCATTGCCGTCCTGATGTTTCCGTTTACAAAAACAACATCACCCACTTTCAGACGGCCCTGTCGCATTCCTTCCGCCAGCTGCTTGCCCACCGCCGTCAAAGCCTGACCGCCCAAGCTGCATTGCTCGAAGCTGTCTCGCCGCAACATATTCTGGAGCGCGGTTTCTCCGTCGTCAAAAACACTCGCGGACAAGTCATCCGCAATGCCGATACGTTGAAACAAGGACAGAAACTGCACATCACTTTTGCCGACGGTGAAACCGACGTACGCGTGACCAAAGAGCAGGCGCAGGGCGAGTTGTTTGACTGATGGAATAAAGGCAGTCTGAAACTTTATGCGATTGAAGTGAAACTATGTCTGCCTTTTAAAAATCCTTAACCTGCCAATGCGGTATAATGCCTCATCTGCACACGCAGCATATACGGAAACATTATGGACAACTCACAAAATACAGAAAATCCGATTCCACCACGCAACTCCATCCGCAAAAACAGCATTTACCTGCTGCCCAATTCCTTTACCATCGCCGCGCTGTTTTGCGCGTTCTTCGCCATTACCCAGTCCATGCACGGACGTTATGAAACAGCGGCGATTGCAGTTTTCCTTTCCATGCTGCTCGACGGCATGGATGGACGCGTTGCGCGGCTGACCAACAGCCAAAGCGCGTTCGGCGAGCAGCTCGACAGCCTCGCCGATATGGTCAGTTTCGGCGTCGCGCCTGCCCTGATTGCCTACAAATGGCAACTTTGGCAGTTTGGCAAAATCGGCTATTCCGTCGCCTTTATCTACTGCGCCTGCGCCGCCCTGCGTTTGGCACTGTTCAACACGCTTATCGGCAAAGTCGATAAACGCTGGTTTATCGGTGTTCCAAGCCCGACCGCCGCTGCGTTGATTGTCGGCCTGATTTGGGTCAACCACAGCGTCGAGCGTTTCCCCGGCGTGCATTGGTGGGCATTGGGTATCACCCTGTTTGCCGGCATTTCCATGATTGTGCAGATTCCGTTTTGGAGCTTCAAAGAAATCAACATCCGCCGCCAAGTACCGTTTATGGGCATGGTGTTGGCCGTGTTGGTATTGCTGCTCATCAACTGGAAGCCTTCGCTCGTCCTCTTCTTGTTTTTCCTCGGTTACAGCCTGTCCGGTTATGTGATGGCAATCATCCGTTGGTTTAAAAAACGCCATAAAACACACAAACACGACAAGGCCGTCTGAAATGTGGTCTTGGGACATCATCCTTTCCCTGCTCGCCGTCGGCAGCGCATCGGGCTTTATTGCCGGACTGTTTGGCGTAGGCGGTGGCACGCTGATTGTTCCCGTTGTCTTATGGGCATTGCAACTGCAAGGCATAGGCGGCCACTCCTATGCCCAGCATCTTGCCATCGGCACTTCCTTTGCCGTCATGGTGTTTACCACCTTCTCCAGTATGTACGCCCAACATAAAAAACACGCCATCGATTGGGCGACCGTCCGCCGGATGACGCCGGGCATGATACTCGGCGTACTCCTCGGCGCGGTGTCGGCAAAATATATGCCGACGCTGGCTTTGCAGGTTTTCTTTATTGCATTTCTTGCATTTATCGCACTTAAAACCCTACGCGATTCCAAACCCAAACCTTCGCGCACCCTGCCTGCCCTCCCCAGCCTGACAGCCGTCGGCACGCTTTTTGGGGCGGCTTCAAGTTGGGTCGGTATCGGCGGCGGTTCGCTATCCGTTCCATTTCTGCTGTATTGCAACTTTCCGGCACACCGTGCCATCGGCACATCTTCAGGTCTGGCATGGCCGATTGCGATTGCCGGTACCATCGGCTATTTTGCCAACGGTTTACATGTTGCCAACCTGCCTGAAGGCGCGGCAGGCTTTATCTATCTTCCGGCTGTGGCCATATTGAGCGTTGCCACCATCCTCTTTGCTCCGCTCGGCGTAAAAACGGCGCACAAGCTGCCCGCCCGAAAACTCAAAATCGCTTTCGGCATTATGTTGCTGCTGATTGCCGCCAAAATGGCTTGGAATTTGATACATTAAATCTTTCTTGTGAAAAAGGCCGTCTGAAAATCTTTCAGACGGCCTTTTTGATTGCAAAACAACAAACTAAATAAAACCTTTTTACCTTACCCGATTTGCCCCATTGCAAATACAGCCAAGCGCCATATCGCCCATCCTGCCACCAACAATCCGGCGCACAAACGAACCATGCGTTTTTGCAAAAAGGTTTTCAACTGCGCTGCAAATATGCCCATCGCAAGCAGGTTCGGCAATGTCCCCAATGCAAACGCCAGCATATACAGTCCGCCGTGCAAAGCATTGCCGCTGCCCAAAGCATACAAAGACGCGCTGTACACCAAACCGCAAGGCAGCCAGCCCCAAAGCACACCCACGCCGAAACAGGCAGGCACCGATTTAATCGGCAGCAATTTGTTCAGCAACGGATTCAGGCGTTTCCATATCGGTTTGCCGATGCCTTCGATTTTGGTTGCGGCAGTCGAAATACCGGCAAGATACAGCCCGAGCAAAAGCAGCAAGACATTGGCGGCAATATACAAACCGTTTTGAACCGCACGCGTATCGTCCAAGGAAATGCCGACCTGCCCGACCAAGCCGACCAACAGGCCAATGACGACATAGCTGCTGATGCGCCCCAAGTTCAACAATACAATCAGCCCGATTCGGTTTAAATGTGGCGGCAGCTGCAAAGCAAATGCGCTGCTCAATCCGCCGCACATACCGACGCAATGCGTTCCGCCAAAAAAGCCGAGCAGAAAAAGAGTAAGAAATGTGATTTCTTGATTCATGGTTTTTAATGATTCAAACGAATGGATGAGGCCGTCTGAAACTTTTCAGACGGCCCTAAGAATGCAGGACAGGCTTTGCCACCCACCCTCTTCACGCTTTAGAAAAGCAATTAACTGCGTGCGCGTACGTCAAATGCCTGACGCAAACCTTCGCCAATCATGACCAGCAAAAGCAGCATCACCGTCAGCGTAGCAACGGCAGACAGGCCGATCCACCACGCATCCAAGTTGTCTTTGCCTTGCGCCAGCAACTCGCCCAAACTTGCCTGTGAGGCAGGTACGCCCAAGCCCAAGAAGTCCAAACTGGTCAGGGCAAGTACGGCACCGGAAATACGGAAAGGCAGGAAGGCCAGTACCGGCGTCAAGCTGTTGGGCAGGATATGGCGCCACATGATTTCACGGTTGCCCACGCCCATCGCGCGCGCCGCCAAAACATAATCGGTCTGACGGTTTTTCAAAAACTCGGCGCGGACATAGTCGGACAAGCCCATCCAGCCGAAAAGCGACAGCAACACCAGCAAAATCAACAGTCCCGGATTAAAGAATGAAGACAGGATAATCAAGAGGTACAGCTCCGGCATACCGCCCCAAACCTCGATAAAACGCTGCATTAGAAGGTCGGTTTTGCCGCCGAAATAACCCTGCACCGCGCCTGCAACCACGCCGATTACGGTAGTCACCACGGTCAACACCAAGGCAAACAGCAGCGAATCACGGAAACCGTAAACCAAGCGCGCCAACAGGTCGCGGCCGCGGTCGTCCGTTCCCAAGATATGCCGTTCGGACGGTTTGGCCGGATCGGGAGCCGTATCAAAATCGTTCAAGGTATCGGCATCGTAAGGATTGGGCAGGTAAAGGGCGAAATTGCCGTCTGAAGTAATGTTGTGGCGGATAAGCGGATCCAAATAATCCGCAGGCGTATCGAAATTGCCGCCAAATGCGGTTTCGTTGTATTCGTTTACCAAGGGGAAGAAATACTCGCCCTGATAGCGTATCCACAAAGGTTTGTCGTTGCTCCACAAAGGCGCAAGCAAAGTGACAACAAACAAAACGGCCAAAATCCGCAAAGCCAGCCAACCGCGCTTATGTTGCTTAAAGGCCTGCCAAGTAGGGTTTGAAGTAGATTTTTTCTTTTTCATGGTTCGAAACATTCTTTAATAATGGATTGAAGATATTTTTAGACGGCCTTATTTCTGTCCGCCAAAGTGAATGCGCGGATCGACCCACGAATAAGAAATATCCGACACCAATTTAGCCAACAACCCCATCAGCGTGAACACATACAGCGTGCCCATTACGACAGGATAATCGCGTTTCATCACTGCCTCGTAAGACAGCAAACCCAAACCATCCAGCGAGAACAACGTTTCAATCAACAGGCTTCCGGTAAAGAATGCGCCGATAAATGCGGCCGGGAAACCGGTAATCAGAGGAATCATGGCGTTGCGGAAAATATGTTTCCACAAAATCTGCTTCTCAGGCAAGCCCTTGGCTCGGGCGGTATAAACATATTGACGGCGGATTTCTTCAAGGAATACGTTTTTCGTCAATACGGTCATCACCGCCAAGTTGCCTGCCACTGAAGCGGTAATCGGCAAGGCCATATGCCACAGATAATCTTTGACTTTACCGGCCCAAGAGAGCGTATCGAAATCATCGCCGACCAAACCGCCCTGCGGGAACCAGGCAAAAAAGCTGCCGCCGCCAAACAACACCAGCAACACCAAACCCAATACAAACGGCGGTACGGTATAGCCGACCAAAATGATCATGCCCGTAATCGTATCGAAACGGCTGCCATCCCTAACCGCCTTGGCAATACCCAACGGAATACATATCAAATAAGTTAGGAAGAATGTCCACAAACCCAAACTCATCGACACCGGCATTTTCTCTTTTACCAGCTCAAATACGGTTTGGTGGTGGAAAAAGCTCTCGCCCAAATCGAAACGGGCGAATTTCCATACCATATCCACAAAACGCGTCACAGGCGGCTTGTCGAAACCGTATAAAGCATTCAACGCGGCCAAATCTTCCGCGCTGATGCGGTTACCGTTTTTAGCCAAAGTTCCGGGCATACTGTGTCCCGCCGTCTCGCCGCCAACCGCGCCCTGCGTCAGCTGCTGAACCATCTGCTCCACCGGGCCGCCGGGAACAAACTGAATCACGGCGAAAGTAATCGCCAAAATCCCCAACAGCGTGGGAATCAAAAGGAGCAAACGATGAAAGATATAACGCCACATGGTTAAGTGTTCCTCTATTTTTTTGATTTGAAGGCCGTCTGAAACCGCTGACTTCAGACGGCATATAGTAACGGATTAATAAGCGTTTGGCCGATGATTTACTTCTCCAACGCCTCCTGCAATTTCTTCTCAATCAAATCCGCATCAAACGATTTGGCAATCAGCTCAAAGCGGGAATCACGGCGCCATGAAACTTGGTTTGCGCCCCATTGACCGTCCACCCAGTTCAGCCATACCCATGTACCGAGGACTTGGAACACGCCTTTGGCACGCACGAGGCCGTCTGTAAATTTAGGCAGGTCGTTGAAGAAATCGGTCAGCTTTTCGCCGTCGAAATCACGTCCGGAAGGGAAAGTGAAACCTTGAGACTGGAAGCCCATGGTGTTGTCCGGCAAGGCTTTTAGGCGGTAGCGCGATTTTTCGACAACGGGAATATCAAGCCATTGGATGTCAAGTTGTGCATTTTGAACTTCAACCACTTTGGCTTTAGGCGGGAACAGCTTGGCCGCTTTATCGTGAAACTCGGCCAGCTGCTCGGGCGTACACAAGTCGGTTTTGCTGGCGACCAATACGTCGCAAATGCCGATTTGGTCTTTATACAAAGCCTGTTGCGCGTAATCAGGATTAATAAACTGGCGCGGATCGACAACAGTAAAGACGGCGCCGATTTCCAGCATACTATCGAGCGGTTTGGCTTTCAATTCGTCGATAACGCTGGCAGCGTGCGCCAGGCCGCTGGCTTCAATCATCAAGCGGTCGGGTTGGGCATCGCGTAGCATCTTTTGTACGGTCGTACCCATTTGCGCGCCGGCAGTACAGCACAAACAGCCGCCGGCGATTTCAGCTACGGGGATGCCGTTGTCGCTCAAGACGGCGCCGTCAATGCCGATTTCGCCAAATTCGTTGACGATGATGACCCATTTTTCATTCGGGTCTTTTTGCGCCATCAGACTTTTAAGGGCGGTGGTTTTGCCTGTTCCGAGGAAGCCTGAAATCAGGTGGACTTTAGTCTTTTTTACTTCTGACATTTTTTACAAATTCCTGTTAAAACAATATGTTCTTCTTTTAATGAGAAACCAGTTTCGGCCACGCCTGCACGCAATGCCGCCCATTCTTGGCTCAAGGTCTGCTCATCTGCCGTACCGCATTCGGTACAAACCAAAATAAACGCGCTGTGGTGCGCTTCGGCTTCTTCGTGGTCATGGCAATGGTCATTGCACTCGTGCTGCGCGTGGCTGCACAGAATATAGCCGTTGACCGCCGCCACTTTGTGCAAAACGCCCTGCTCCGCCCAAAAATCAAGGGCGCGGTAGGCCGTCGGCGGCGCAACCACGCCCTCGCTTTGCTGCTGCATCTGCGACAGAACGTTGTAGGCTTTAATCACGCCGCTTTGTTTCAAAACAATATCAAGCACTTGCTCGCGCAAAGCGGTTACCTGCACACCATCGCGCTGCGCTTGTTCTAAGATTTTTTGTTTGATTACGTTCATAACTGAAACAGCCTTTCAGACGGCCTTGTTAATAAAAAATTACATTATAACGTGTTTGTTCAATTTCAGATAACAAAGAGGCCGTCTGAAACGTTCAGACGGCCTGATGCCGATTACTTAAACCAAGATTTAATTTTTCCAAACAAAGACATGCTTTGTTTTTCAAACGTTTCTTCCTTCACCGGAGCAGGCTCATCGCGGTAAACTTTCATGCCTGCAAAGGTCTGGGCAACCGGCATGATTTCGATGGAATTGACGTTCATCCGCGCCGGACGCTGATAGAGCCATAAAGCGGTATCGGCAATATCTT
The DNA here is from genome assembly GCF_051958155.1 of Neisseria sp. P0014.S009. Lineage (NCBI taxonomy): Bacteria > Pseudomonadati > Pseudomonadota > Betaproteobacteria > Neisseriales > Neisseriaceae > Neisseria > Neisseria sp. P0014.S009. The sequence continues at coordinate 38,033 of NZ_JBQCVS010000001.1, forward strand.
GCGGCTGGATAAACTCGACATTCTCATAAACCTCGGCCGCACGCTGATCGTCGCCTTTGAAACGGACATTGGAAAACTCGGTATCGCCGCACAAACCCGGTTCGATATTGGTAATGCGGATATTTTTATCTGCCAATTCGGCGCGCAGGTTCATACTGAATTGGCGCACAAAAGCCTTAGTTGCACCATAGACATTACTGCCGGAATAAGCATAACTGCCGGCAATCGAACCCAAATTGATGATGTAGCCCTGTTTGCGCGCTACCATTTGAGGCAAAATCTGGCGGGTTAGAAAAGTCAGGCCGATGATATTGGTTTGAATCATGGTTTCCCAATCGCCAAAATCGGCTTTATCGGCAGAATCCAAACCTAAAGCCAAACCGGCGTTGTTGATCAGGCAATCGATTTCCGACAAATGCTCGGGCAGGCTGTTCAAAGCGTTTTGAATCGACTCAGTGCGCGAAACATCCATTTCCAAAGGGTAAAACTGCTCGCCCAATTCCTCTGCCAACTGCTGCAATTTGTCTTCGCGCCGTGCCGCGCCAATGACATGATAGCCTGCCGCAACAAAGGTGCGGCACATTGCCGCGCCGAATCCTGCCGATGCCCCGGTAATCAAAATTGCCATATCGTTTCCTTTCTATACTCGTTTCAGACTTGGGTTTAAGGTATGATAACGCCTTATCAGACGGCCTAAGCGTTTGGCCGGCTGATTCTAAATTTAACGATAATCATATCATCACAATAGGACACACTCCATATGAAAACCCGTTTTATCCCAGTTGCCCTGGCAGCAGTAGCGCTTACGCTTTCCGCCTGCGGCGGCAGCGGTGCGCCCTCCCAGCCTAAAGGCCCAATTTCCGAAGACCGTACGGCCGCATTCAAAACCATGATGCCTGAGTTTACCCACATGGGCAAAATGGTCAAAGACGAAGAGCCTTACGACGTTGAGAAATTCAAACAAGCTGCAGCCACTTTTGCCGAAAACAGCAAAAAACCGTTCACCCTGTTTGAATCCGACCCTCAAGGCAACGGCCGCGCCCTGCCTGCCATTTGGACAGACACAGCCACATTCAAAGCCGAAGAAGAAAAATTCGTCGCAGCAGTTGAGAAACTCAACGCCGCCGCCCAAACTGGCAAATTGGAAGAAATCAAAGCCGCTTACGGCGAAACCGGTGCAAGCTGCAAATCTTGCCACGATACATTCCGCGGTCCGGAATAAGGCTTAAAGCAATAAAGGCCGTCTGAAATATCATTTTCAGACGGCCTTTTCTTCAACTGCCTTCAAACCTTTCTATATCGACTTTATATTTTGCATTTCATGTTTTTTACCGGTTTCATTTGAAACCGACGGCCCAGTTCACATATCGCAATCAAATTTTCTTCTTCCGGCTGTTTAAATTCAATTAAATCTCCCTTCTTCTCAACCAACCCAATTCAAATTCAGACCTGCTTTATCTTTTCAGTCAGATTAATCATATGCGTGTGGATTATCTCCTAAAACAAGAATCTTCTTTATTTTTTAATAAATAAAAACCATTATTAAAATATTTGTAAAGTTTAATAATATGTTATAAAGTATCAACTTCGTTTCTGAGGTAACTATCATGAATCCGAATTTCAAATTAAATCTACTGACATTATCTTTACTGGCTATAACAAGTATCGCACACGCAGAAGACGAGGTTTCAACTCAAGAGCTTGATGAAATTCAAGTCAAAGGTAAATACATTGCCAAAGAGAAAAAAGTTTTTACCGAAGGCCAAGCCAAAAGTTCGCGTGAACGCATTTATCAATCCAGCGAAAACATCGATACCATCGTTCGGAGTATGCCCGGCGTTTTTACCCAACAAGACAAGGGATCGGGGGTATTGGCGGTCAATATCCGTGGCGATAGCGGTTTGGGACGCGTCAATACGATGGTTGATGGCGTCACCCAAACCTTCTATTCCACTTCTGCCGATGCTGGACGCAGCGGCAGCTCCTCGCAATTCGGTACTGCACTGGATCCCAATTTTATTGCCGGCGTGGATGTAACCAAAGGCAGTTTCACAGGTGCCAACGGTATCAATGCCTTATCCGGTACAGCCAATTTCCGTACTTTACGGGTAGACGATGTGGTACACGGAAACAATACCTTCGGCCTTTTAACCAAAGGATTGACCGGCACAAACAGCACAAAAAGCAATTTTATGGCAACCGGAGCGGTACAAAAATGGTTTGAAAGCGGTGCACGCCTTGGCGCCTTATATGGTTATAGCCACCGCAATGTCGAGCAAAACTATAAAGTAGGCGGCGGCGGTCAGCGTATCGGCAATTTTGGCGAGGAATATTTGGACCGTAAAAAACAAGAATATTTTGAGAGCAACTTATTAAAATTCGATCACGAACAAAATCGTTGGGTTCGCGACTTTTCCAAGCGCAATGCGGTCGGTAAAAGCTATTGGGACTACCCTTTCTCCAAAAAATATAACGATCCTGAGGTTTTGCAAAGAGATTATGTCGATGATTTGGAAAGAAGCTGGAAAGAGAATTTAGCACCGCAATGGGACCTGACTCCAATCGACCCGACCAGCCTGCAACAACGCTCAAACAGCCATTTGGTCAAAGTGGAATACGAAAACGACAACAACAAGTTGGATCTTCAGCTTCGTACCATGAACAACCGTATCGGCAGCCGCAAAGTAGAAAACCGCAACTATCAAGCCAATTACAACTTAAACATTGGCGATTATGTCGATTTAAACGTATTGGCCGCCCATAATCTGGGAAAACAAAAATATCCGAAAAACTCACGTTTTTCAGGATGGGGGCTGCTTGATTATTTGGAAACCAAAAACACAGCCAATCTTTTGGATATCAACAACCGCTTCTCTTTCAACCTTCCCAACAAAACAGATTTAAAAGCCACCGTCGGTTTCAATTTCTTTAAAAACCAATACAGTAAAAACCGCTTTCCGGAAGAGCTGAGCCTTTTTTACGACGGCCCGGATCAAGATGCCGGCCTGTACAGCTTTTTAGGCCGCTTCAAAGGCGACAAAGGAATATTTCCTCAGAAATCAACCATATTGCAACCTTCAGGCCAGCAAAAATTCAATACGTTCTATTTTGATACTTCCTTGAAAAAAGGCATTTATCAATTGAATTACAGCGCCAATATGGTCAACTACCGCTACAAAGGCGAATATACCGACTACTTCAATACCCAAGAAGATTTTAAAAAAGCATTTGGAGAAGATTCTGAAATTTATAAACAGCATTGCACGCCAAGCTGCGACCTTTACGAACCGGTTTATACCAAATCCGGTAAAAAACATGCGGTAAACCATTCGGTGGCATTAAACATCAATGTCAATGACTACTTTATGCCGTTTATCAGCTATTCTCGTACGCATAGAATGCCGAATATTCAAGAAATGTATTTTTCACAAATCGGCGACTCAGGCGTCAATACAGCCCTCAAGCCGGAACAGGCCAATACTTACCAAATAGGCTTCAATACCTTCAAAAAAGGGATTTTCAAGCCGGACGATGTATTGGGTTTCAAACTGGTCGCCTATCGCAGCAGGATAAACAACTATATTCACAATGTTTATGGCAAATGGTGGGATTTGGATAAAGCACCCAGCTGGGTAACCAGTACCGGCCTGCAATACTCTATCCAGCATCGAAACTATGCCAAACCTGTCCATAAAAATGGTTTGGAAGTGGAAATGAACTATGATTTCGGCCGCTTTTTTACCACCCTGTCTTACGCCTATCAAAAAACCAACCAGCCAACCAACTATAGCGATGCCAGCGAATCACCCCGCAACTCTTCTAAAGAAGACCAAATCAAACAAGGCTACGGCTTAAGCAAAATTTCCCGCCTGCCCCGAGATTATGGCCGTTTTGAATTAGGGTCCCGATGGTTAGGCAATAAATTGACCATCGGCGGCATTATGCGCTATTACGGCAAAAGTACACGGGCAACGACTGAGGAGGAATTTGTTGACGGTACAACCGGCGCCAATACCTACTCTTCACATCAAATGGGCAGAAGGGTGATCAAAAAAACAGAAAGCATCAACAGACAGCCGATGATTTTTGATTTCTATGCCAATTATGAACCAAAGAAAAACCTTATCCTTCGTTTTGACATTCAAAATGCGTTCAATAAACGCTATGTCGATCCTTTGGATGCCGCAAATGATGCCGCAACCCAGCGCTATTTCAGCGTATTTGAAAGAAAAGGCGGTTTAGATGATGAGGAAGTCGAATGCGATGCCAACGGTTTATGCAATGGCAAATATGGCGGTACGACACGCTCCGTCTTGAACAACTACGCACGAGGCAGGACTTTGCTGTTTACCATCAGCTATAAGTTCTAAACCTATCCATCAGCATTCTTAATATTGCACTGATTAAAAAGCCGGTAAACACAATGTTTTCCGGCTTTTTTCGATATATCCTCAAAATTTTCTTCATCTATACACAATAAAAAACCTGCCCTTGCGGGCAGGTTTTCAATAATGACGGATTACAGGCCGCTCAGACGGGCAGTATCGTGTGCAATCATCAATTCTTCGTTGGTAGGAATCACAACGGCAACAGCTTTGCTGTCGGTAGTGGTAATCACACCAGCATTACCGAAGCGGGCTTTCAGGTTGGCTTCTTGGTCAATGTGCAGACCGAGGAAGCCCAAGTAGCCCAATACACGTTCGCGGATGATGTCGGAGTTTTCGCCGATACCGCCGGTAAAGACCAATGCGTCCAAACCGCCTGCCGCGACTGTCATGCTGCCAATGTATTTAGCCAAGCGGTAGATGAACATTTCCAGAGCCAGTTTGGCACCCGGATGACCTTTGGCAGCTTCTTCTTCGATGGTACGGCAGTCGTTGGACAAACCGGAGATACCGAGCAGGCCGGATTTTTTGTTCAGCATTTCAGTAATTTGGGAAATGGTCATGTTGGCGTTTTCAGCCAAGAAACTGAAAACTGATGGGTCGATATCGCCGCTACGGGTACCCATTACCAAACCTTCCAGCGGAGTCAGACCCATGCTGGTATCGCGTGATTCGCCGTTGGCGACGGCGGTAATAGATGCGCCGTTACCCAAGTGGGCAATCACCATGCGCAGGTCTTTTTTGTCTTTACCGAGGAAACGGGCGGTTTCATCAGAAACGTAGCGGTAGCTGGTACCGTGCGCGCCGTAGCGACGCAAGCCGTATTTTTCATACAATTCATGTGGAACAGCGTAGGTGTAGGCATGTTCCGGCATGGTTTGGTGGAAAGCGGTGTCGAATACGACAACGTTAGGCAAACCTTTGAAAATGCTTTGTGCGGCACGCAGACCCAAGAGGTGCGCAGGGTTGTGCAGCGGAGCGAGCGGAATACATTTTTCGATGCCGGCGATAACTTCGTCATCAACGAGGATGGATTCGCTGTACAACTCGCCGCCGCTGACGACACGGTGGCCGATGGCGCCGATACGGCTGTCGAGATCATGCGCTTTCAGTTCTTCCATCAGGGCTTCAACGGCACCGGTATGGTCAGGTTTGGCAGAAAGATCGACTTTGCGTTTTTCACCGTTGAATTTAAAGGTGATATAGGCATCAGGCAGATTGAGTTTTTCTGCCAAGCAGCTCAACAATACTTCGCCGCTGTCGTTATCCAATACGGCACCTTTGAGGGAAGAGCTGCCGCAGTTCAAAACCAAGATTAATTTTTGTGTCATTTTATGCTCCTTGAGGTTTCAGACGGCATTTTTGTCGGGACCTGACTGCGGCTCCGACTATGTTGCACCCCTTGTGGGACGTAGTGGGTAGCGGTCTGAACAGATTAACAAAGTAAACGCCGTATTCTAACAAAAAATGTAATCGGCTGCTTGACTTAATATTTGATGTAAAATGGACGGAATTTTATTTTAAGGCCGTCTGAAAAAATGACGGCGGTTTTGAAGATTTCCCGATATGCATTATTTCAGTATCCACACTCAAGACGGCGAACACGCCGGATTTTTTATTATGTTGGCAGATGATGAATCGCAAAATCCGCCGCAAAGCGGACGCTTCGCAATCAAGCTGCAAAGCGAAGACGCAGCCGAAGCGGCGGTATTGTCGCCTTTTGAGCAAACCGATATCCCACAATACTGGCGCGTGGTTAAAGACCGTATCGAATTGTTTTTTGACGATAAAAATATCGGTGCGTTGCGCAACGAATACCTGACCATCAGCGGTAAAACCTTTATCCTGACCGATTTGACCGGAGCGATGTAATGGAAAGTATGTTTATCCTTGTCCCCATCAGCATTATTTTGGCCTTTATCATCGGTTGGTTTTTCTGGTGGTCGGGTAAAAACGGACAGTTTGACGACCTTGAAGGACCTGCGCACCGCATTTTGATGGATGACGACTCCACTGAAAAACTGATCGAAAAAGACGAAGACAAAGAATCCAAACGATGAGCCTTAAAAAAGACAATCTGAATTTCCACACGACCCGCCGTTTTGCGCCGCTCTTTGGGACGCAGTTTTTGGGCGCGTTGAACGATAATATGTTCAAAACCGCATTATTCGTGATGATCAGTTTTTACGGTTTGGGTAAAAACGACTTTCTGCCGCCCAGCCAAATGCTGAACTTGGGCGCAATGCTGTTTATTCTGCCCTACTTCCTGTTTTCCGCGCTGTCAGGACAGTTGAGCAACAAATTCGATAAAGCAGTTTTGGCACGCTGGATCAAGCTGTTGGAAATCATCATCATGGCAGTGGCAGCGTATGGCTTCTACATCCAATCCGCGCCTTTGCTTTTAATCTGCCTGTTTTGCATGGGTACGCAATCGACCTTGTTCGGCCCTCTGAAATATGCCATTTTGCCCGATTACCTCAACGACAAAGAGCTGATTATGGGCAACAGCCTGATTGAATCGGGTACGTTTATCGCCATTTTGCTCGGCCAGATTTTGGGCACCGCAGTCGCAGGCGTTCCGCCGTATATTGTTGGCGGTTTGGTGTTATTGGTCGCTATCGGCGGCACGATGACCAGCCTGTTTATGCCGTCTGTACCCGCTAAAATGCCGGACACAAAAATTGAATGGAACATCATCAAAGGCACAAATTCACTGATTCGTGAAGCGGCGGCCAATCGTCCCGTATTCACTTCCATCATCGGTATTTCATGGTTTTGGTTTGTCGGCTCGGTTTATACCACCCAACTGCCGACGTTCACGCAAATCCATTTGGGCGGCAACGATAATGTGTTCAACCTGATGTTGGCGCTGTTCTCCATCGGTATCGCCATCGGCTCGGTATTATGCGCCAAACTCAGCCATGAACGCCTGATTTTGGGCTTGGTTACCATCGGCACTCTGGGGCTGACCGTCTGTGGATTATTGCTGGTGTGGCTGACCCAAGGCCAACGCTTTACCGAATTAAACGGCATTATTTGGTTCTTATCGCAAGCCAAGGCGTATCCGATTATGCTGGTGATGTCGGCCATCGGCTTTTTCGGAGGCTTTTTCTCCGTACCGCTCTACACTTGGCTGCAAACTGCCAGCAGCGAAACCTTCCGCGCCCACGCGGTCGCCGCCAACAACATCATCAATGGTGTGTTTATGGTGTCGGCCGCTATTTTGAGCGCGGTTTTGCTGATGTTGTTCGACAGCATCACGCTGCTATATTTGATTGTTGCCGTGGGTAATCTTCCGTTGATTGTTTACCTCATCAAACGGGAACCGAAATTTATCGGGGATTTAACCGCTTTGTTGAAAATCAGCAAATAAGGCCGTCTGAAATATATCCCCACCATGCACATTTTCACTGTTCAATCGCGTGGACAGCTTGTGCATAAATCAGATTACTGTCTGATTTAAAATTAAAAAACACATCTGCCTAAATTTTAAGCACAACTTTACCGCCAAACAAAATGCACATTATCCCCAAACAAGCGTGTGCAAAGGCTGTGCATAAATCATCTTAATCATTGATATTTCAAAGAAAAACGATATTTGATTAATTTTTAGGCAGTTTATTAAAGGCCGTCTGAAACCTTTTTCAGACAGCCTGAGAGTATAATAACTACCTACCTAATAGTTCCCAAACAATATGATTTATCCATGGCATGAAACACAATGGCAACAGCTCGCCGCCCATTGGCAAAACCGTCCCAACGCCTGGCTGTTTACCGGCAAAGAAAATACCGGCAAAACCAAGTTTGCCCGCTTTGTCGCGCAGGCATTGCTGTGCGAATCGCCCAAGTCCGGCCATGAACCCTGCGGCGAGTGCGCTTCGTGTCATTTGTTCAGCCAAAACACGCATCCCGACTTTTACGAACTCACGCCGGAAATGCCCGAAGGCGAGGCAACGGGGCGCAAACTCCTACAAATCAAAATCGATGCCGTGCGCGATATTGTGGAAAACATTTACCTGACTGCTGTCCGAGGCGGCCTGCGCGTGGTATTGGTACATCCGGCCGAAAGCATGAATACACAGGCGGCAAACGGTTTGTTGAAAGCTCTGGAAGAGCCGCCGCAACACGTCGTTTTCCTGCTCGTTACCCATGCGCGCGACAAACTTCTTCCCACCATCAAAAGCCGTTGCCGCCAGTTGGTGCTGCCCTCGCCTACCCATGAGCAGGCTGCGGCATACCTGCACCAACAGGGCATGGAAAATGCAGAAGCCTTGTTGGCATTCCACAGCGGCGCTCCTTTATTCACGCCGACTCCCGAATTGGACGCATTGCGCGAAGAGTTGCTGACGCTGCTGGCCGCCCCGCGCCTGTTAGCCATACTCGACTACGCCGCCGCGTTCGACAAACAAAAACAACCGCTGGCCGTTTTCATCGACTGGCTGCAAAAGTGGCTGATGGATGTCGGCTTGGCACAACAAAACATGGCGCCGCTTTATTATCCGCACCATGCCCAAGCCCTGCTTCAGACGGCCTCTAAAACCGATTCACGCAAGCTGTTTGCCCTATTGGGCCGTCTGAATGCGCTCAACCCTTACGGATACCATACCTTGAGTGTTAAAATGCAGCTTGAGTATCTGCTTATCGAATATTTGGATTTTTGGCAAAACAAACCCTAACAGGTAATAAATGATGAATAAAAAAGACATTCCGGCGAAGATGTTGGCTTTGCAACTCAAAGACCCCAATCTGTTGTACAACTGCTATATGCCGTTTTTAGAACACGGCGGCCTGTTCGTACCGACCGATGACGTATTCTCCCTAGGCGAAGACATCCTCTTGGCCGTAGAAATCGCCGACTACCCCAAACGCTTCCTGCCAACCAAAGTCGTTTGGATCAATCCGGCGCGCACTTCAGCCCACCGTCCCAAAGGCGTAGGCCTTGCATTCTCCGAACACGAAAGCTGCCTGCAGGCCAAAAACCTGATCGAAGCCGAGCTTGGCCCGCGCCTGCGCAGCGACCGCACTACTTTTACCCTGTAATACTATGTATTTAATCGACTCACATTGCCATCTCAACTTTGACGGCTTAAAAGACCGCCTGCCCGAAGTCTTTGCCAATATGGAAGCGCAAAGCGTCAAACAGGCGCTTGCCATCAGCGTCAGCAAACAAAGTTTTGCCGAAGTCTTTGACATTGCCCAGGCACACGACCACATCTACTGCACCATCGGCGTACATCCCGACAGCCAAGAAGCGGAGGAATTTACCATCGCCGAAATGGTAGAAGCGGCCAAACATCCGAAAATCGTCGGTATCGGCGAAACCGGTTTGGACTATTACTGGTGCAAAGGCGATTTGTCATGGCAGCATCAACGCTTTGCCGACCATATCCAAACCGCCAACGAAAGCAGCCTGCCCGTTATCATCCACACGCGCGATGCGGCCGAAGACACGTTGCGGATTTTAAAAGAGTGCCACACTAATTCCGGCGTGATTCACTGCTTCTCTGAAGACGTTGCCTTTGCCAAAGCCGCTTTGGATTTGGGCATGTATATCTCCTTCTCCGGCATTGTGACGTTTAAAAATGCGCCGCTGATTCAGGAAGCTGCCAAATACGTCCCAGCCGATAGAATCTTGGTAGAAACCGATGCGCCTTTCCTCGCGCCGGTTCCCAAACGCGGCAAACAAAACGAGCCTTCCTACGTCCGCTATACAGCCGAGTTCTTAGCCAATCTGCGCGGCGAGAGCTTGGAAACATTGGCACAAAACACCAGCGACAATTTCTATCGCCTGTTTAACAAAGTACCCGATGGCCGTCTGAACAACGGCTAGGTCTAAAGCCTCTACCATCGGCTCTGCCTGCCCGTCATCCGAGTTCTGCCTCAAACACAGCGGCAAACTCGACATGGCTTAAGACAGAAACGACAACGAAATCGGCTTGCACCATCCGCCAAACGGCAGACTTTTAAAGAATGGGAATATTCCCATCAACACAATAAATAAGTTTAAATTCAAAATATTGCTTTCCTAAGCCCAACAAAACTCAAGGCCGTCTGAAAGTATTTTCAGACGGCCTCTTGCTTATTTTACCGATAGGATGTAAAACCTATCCTTCGAAATAAACGGTTCATCGAAACCGTACATCAATCGACACAATATGGACACAAACTCCAAAATGCACACCCACCCTAATTTTTACGCTATGCTGACTGCAGCCTGCCAAAAAAACGGTAAAGGCACGGTCATTTTCAACGACAAAGAAAAAATCAGCTATTCCTCCCTCAAACGCGAAGTAGAAACCGTCGCCGCCTATCTACAACACCAAGGCGTACAATATGGCGACAGGGTTGCCCTTGTCGTTTCCAACTCTCCCGAATTTATTGCCGCCTATTTCGCCATTACTTCCATCGGCGCAGTAGCCGTCCCACTCAACGTCTTTTTGAAAAGCGAAGAATTTTCCTACATCCTCAATGACTGCGGCGCACGCTTTATGTTCGCCTCCGCGCCGTTGGCCAAAGAACTCAAAAACATCAAAGCTAAAACCAAAGTCCGTAAAATCATCTGGATTGGCGAAACCAAAGCTGCCAGTGGCGAAGACAGCTATTTCGATGCCGCACGCACATTCCCCGGCAAGCCGAATCTGAGCCGTCAGCCGTCTGTCAACGATTTGGCACACATTATCTATACCTCAGGTACAACCGGCCATCCCAAAGGCGCATTAATCAGTTACAGCAACCTGTTTTCCAACCTCTCGGGCATCGAACAAATTTTCCAAATTTCAAGCAAAGACCGCTTCGTCGTCTTCTTGCCCATGTTCCACAGCTTTACGCTGACCGCCATGGTTTTGCTGCCGATATACAAAGCCTGCTCGATTATTTTGGTCAAATCCGTCTTCCCGTTCTCCAACGTGTTGAAACAGGTTTTGCTCAAACGCGCTACCGTTTTCCTCGGCGTACCGGCCATTTACACCGCCATGAGCAAAGCCAAAATCCCTTGGTATTTCAGATGGTTCAACCGCGTCCGCCTGTTTATCAGCGGCGGCGCGCCTCTGGCCGGACAAACCATTGACGACTTCAAAGCCAAATTCCCACGCGCCAAATTGCTGGAAGGCTACGGCTTGAGCGAATGCTCGCCCGTCGTGGCCGTCAATACGCCCGAACGCCAAAAAACCGCCAGCGTCGGCGTCGCCCTGCCCGGCCTGACCGTGAAAGCCGTCGATGACGAATTGGTCGAAGTGCCGCGCGGCGAAGTGGGCGAACTCATTATCAAAGGCGGCTCGGTCATGCAAGGCTACCTCAATATGCCTGACGCCACAGATGAAACCATCGTCAACGGTTGGCTGAAAACCGGCGACTTTGTCACCATAGACGAAGACGGCTTCATCTTCATCGTCGACCGCAAAAAAGACCTGATTATCTCCAAAGGCCAAAACGTCTATCCGCGCGAAATCGAAGAAGCCATTTACAAACTCGATGCCGTGGAAGCCGCCGCCGTAATCGGCGTGAAAGACCAATACGCCGATGAAGAAATCATTGCCTTTATCCAACTCAAAGAAGGCATGAAACTGGAAGAAGCCGAAGTCCGCAGCCACCTGCGCGGCCTGTTGGCAAACTTTAAAATCCCCAAACAAATCATCTTCCAAGACGAGCTGCCGCGCAATGCCACTGGCAAAGTGTTAAAACGCAAACTCAAAGAACAGTTTCAAGACTAAACCGCTGTTTCAGACGGCCCCTTGATTCATGCAGGCCGTCTGAAAACCTGTCATCAACAAACTTTTCAGACGGCCACAACCATGACGACACCGATACTCGAAATCGAAAACCTAAACGGCTCCTTTCCGAGCAAGCAAGTCCTGCACGATATCAACCTGACCTTGCAACCTGGCCGCAAACTGGCATTGGTCGGCGAGAGTGGCAGCGGCAAAACCGTATTGTCGCAAGGCATTATGCGCCTGAATCCGATGGTTACCTTTGAAGGCCGTCTGAAATATTGCGGAACCGACCTGCTGACCCAGCCCGAACGCGCCCTGCAAAAACTGCGCGGCCGCGAAATCGGCATGGTGTTTCAAGAACCCATGACCGCCCTCAATCCCGTCATGCGTGTCGGCGAACAAATCGCCGAAGTCCTGTCCCTGCATTTGGGTTTGGATAAAAAACAGGCATGGGCGCGCGCTATCGAACTCCTGGACGAAACCGGCATCCACCAGCCCGAGCAAAAAGCCCAGGCCTATCCTTTCCAACTTTCCGGCGGACAACGCCAACGCGCCATGATTGCCATGGCCGTATCAGCCCAGCCCAAGCTCCTGATTGCCGACGAACCGACCACCGCTTTGGACGTTGCCGTTCAAGCCCAAATCCTCGACCTGCTCTCACGCCTGCAGGAAGAACACGGCATGACCATGCTCTACATTACGCACGACTTGAACCTTGTGCGCCGTTTTGCCGACGATGTCGCCGTTATGCGTGATGGCCGTATCCTCGAAACCGGCAAAGCAACCGAAGTCTTTGCCAATCCGCAGCACGAATACACCAAAATGTTGCTCAACGCCGGCACAACGCGCCGAGTGGCCCCATTGCCTGAAAATCCTGCCACCGTCCTTAAGGCCGAACAAATCGCCTTTTCCGTCAAAGAATCAGACGGCTGGTTTAAAAAACGCGACAAAACCATTCTCAACCCCGTTTCTTTCGATCTCAAATCGGGGGAAACATTGGGCATTATCGGCGAAAGTGGCTGCGGCAAAACCACGCTGGCCAAAGCCGTTATGCACCTTATCGATTCCGAAGGCAGCCTGAACATCAACGGCGAGCCATGGCGACATGATTTGCGCCGCGAAATCCAAATGGTGTTCCAAGACCCGTTCGGCGCATTCAATCCGCGCATGAACGTCTTTGATACCGTTTCCGAAGCCTTGCGCGTTCACGAGCCTAGTATGCCGCGCGAAGAAATGCGCCGCCGCGTTCAAGAAGTCCTCAAACAAGTCGGCCTGCCCGAAGACGCACTCGAACGCTATCCGCACGCATTCTCCGGCGGCCAGCGCCAACGCCTCGCCATCGCCCGCGCCATCATTGTCCGCCCGAAAATCCTCGTTTTGGACGAACCGACCAGCGCGCTTGATGTCCAATGGCAACAACAAATCCTTGAATTGCTCAGCGGCCTGCAAAAAGAATACGGCCTCGCCTTCATCATCATCAGCCACGACCTCGCCGTCATCCGCGCCATTTCCCACCGCGTGATGGTGTTGAAAGACGGCAAAATCGTTGAAGAAGGCGAATGCGAAAATGTGTTTGCTAATCCAAGCAGCGACTACACGCGCCATTTGATTGCCCACTCCGGCCACATGGTTCAAGAGGCCGTCTGAATTTTTAAGGATTACGATAGACGCATTTCAAAAAAACTATTACCGGGCGGCGGCACTTGAAATTTTCCCTGTCTGCCACTATTCTGAACAACGTATTCATTAATCCCGATTTAAAAGGAAACAAACATGAGCAGCGAATTGATTATCCACGCCAGCGATGCCAGCTTCGAACAAGACGTTTTGAAATCCGACGTACCTGTATTGCTGGACTTCTGGGCACCATGGTGCGGCCCTTGCAGAATGATCGCCCCAATCTTGGACGACATTGCCTCCGAATTCCAAGGCCGTCTGAAAGTCGTTAAAATCAATATCGACGAAAATGAAGTCACTCCTGCCAAATTCGGCGTTCGCGGCATCCCTACCCTGATGGTGTTCAAAAACGGCAAAAACGTTGCAACTAAAGTCGGCGCATTGGCTAAAGGCCAACTGACTGCATTCGTTGAAGCTTCTATCGCTTAAGGCTTTAAGCATATAAAAAGGCCGTCTGAAAATTGTTTTCAGACGGCCTTTTTTGTATTCATTAAGCAGCCAATGGTTTCAAAATCAGGCTGGCATTTTCAGCCTTCACTTTAAACAGCAAATCAATATTCGGATGTTTGCCCGGATTGGCTTCGGCATCAGCAACATGTTCGGCAAACCATGCCATGCCGCGTTCTGCCGCCGCTGCGTCAAGTTTACCGTCAAACTCTTGCGCCAAAGCATGGTAAAGCTTGAGCGAGCCTTGTTTGCCGGGCGCATTGGGAATGTGATGAACCACATTGCCCTCTTTATCGAGAATATCCAAGCCGCTCAAATGATCGATGGCAGGCATGGTGGCCAGATTGTCTTGGAAGCTCATGATTGTCCTTTCTGATGTGGGTTTTAAAGCAATCCATATAATAAGGCCGTCTGAAAGTTGATGTTTGACACTTTTCAGACGGCCTTAAACATTTCAATTAACGTGTACCGAAAATCTTATCACCGGCATCGCCCAAGCCTGGGATGATGTAGCCGTGTTCATTCAAGTGGCTGTCGAGCGCGGCAGTGTAGATGGTTACATCAGGATGCGCGTCATTAACGGCTTTCACGCCTTCCGGAGCGGCAACCAATACCAATGCTTTGATGTTACGGCAACCTTTGGCTTTCAAAAGGTCGATGGTGGCAACCATAGAGCCGCCGGTCGCCAACATTGGGTCGATAATCAGCGCGGGACGTTCGTCCATGCTGTCGACAAATTTTTCAAAATAAGAAACCGGTTTCAGCGTTTCTTCATCGCGCTGCAAGCCGACAACGCTGATTTTGGCAGTCGGAATCAGGTCGAGTACGCCGTCAAGCATACCCAAACCGGCACGCAAAATCGGGACGACGGTCAGCGTTTTGCCTTTGATGCGGTCGCCTTCGATAGAGCCGCACCAGCCGTCAATAATGTATTTTTCAATTTCAAAATCACGGCTGGCCTCATATGCCATCAGACGTGCCAACTCGGTGGTAAGCGTGCGGAATTTGTAAGTGCTGCAATCCGCTTCACGCATCAGCGTGAGTTTGTGGCGGACTAAAGGGTGGTTGATAACGGTAACGTTCATGTTGATTTTCCGAATTGCGTTGATGGAGGTGGATTATACTTTTTTTCGCATGGCGCGCAAAGTGCGTATTCATGCGAAAGGCCGTCTGAATCAGGGTTTCAGACGGCCTTTGTCAACAATTTTACATTACGGAATATTGTGGATAATTAAGCTTTCAGCAATTCTTGCAGTTCGCCGGCTTCGTACATTTCCATCAAAATGTCAGAACCGCCGACAAATTCGCCGTTGACGTACAGTTGAGGAATAGTCGGCCAGTCGCTGTATTCTTTAATGCCTTGGCGTACGGCATCGTTTTCCAATACGTTGACAGTCACATAGTCGGTGCAACCTGCCGCATTCAGGATTTGTACGGCACGGGAAGAGAAGCCGCATTGCGGGAATTGCTTCGTGCCTTTCATGAACAATACGACGCGGTGTGTGGTAACGACTTCTTTGATTTGATCGTGGATAGAGGACATGGTGTGTTCCTTTTTACTAAATCGGTTGTTCGGGAAAAATCAAATTTCCCGCCATTATACGCAAATTGATGGAATTGAGGGGCGTTTCTCAACGTCGAATCTGACCGTTGCCGTTGATATAGAATTTGGTCGAAGTCAGCGCTTCCAAACCCATCGGGCCGCGAGCGTGCATTTTTTGGGTGGAAATCCCGATTTCCGCACCCAATCCGAATACAAAGCCGTCGGTAAACCGAGTGGACGCATTGACATAAACCGCCGCCGCATCAATGCTTTCTTGGAAATACTCGGCATGGGCAATGCTTTGGGTCACAATCGCTTCCGAGTGATGCGTCGTGTGGTCGTTAATCCAATCGACGGCTTCTTCCACCGATTTTACTGTCTTGACCGACATAATATAGTCAAGAAACTCGGTACTGTAATCTTCCTCGGTTGCCAAAACAGCATTTTTAAACATACGCAATGCTTCCTGATCGGCTCTAAATTCGACCGGATGCACTTTGGCAACGGCTTCTTCCAGTTTGGGCAAAAACGCTTCCGCTATCTTTTCGTGGACAACCAAAGACTCCGCGGCATTACACACGCTCGGACGCTGCGTTTTCGCATTGACGACGATATCGACCGCCATCTCCAAATCGGCACTGTCATCGACATAAATATGGCAATTACCGACTCCGGTTTCAATGACGGGGACTTTCGATTTCTCTTTCACCGTCTGAATTAAGCGTGCACCGCCGCGCGGAATCAGCACATCAATATAATCAACCGCCTGCATCAATTCCTCGGCAGCGGCATGACTGGTATCTTCAACCAGCTGCACCACATCGGCATCCATTCCCGCTTTTACCAAAGTCTGCCTGATGACGGCAATCAATGCGGTATTGGAATGAATGGCGTCGCGACCGCCGCGCAAAATAATGGCATTGCCGGTTTTAAAGGCCAGTGAAAACGCATCGACTGAAACATTCGGGCGGCTTTCAAAAATCATGGCGACCACACCCAAAGGCACGCGTTTTTGAACAATCTTTAAGCCGTCCAAATTGGTATAACCGCGGACAACCTGCCCAATCGGGTCCTGTAAATCGGCAACCTGCCCAACGCCTTCCGCAATGCCTTTGATGCGTTCGTGATTCAAGCGCAGCCTGTCGAGCATAATGTCCGAAATGCCGTTTTCTTTTGCAGCGGCCAAATCGCGGGCATTTTCCGCCAAAATCATCTCTGCCTGTTCAACCAAAGCCGCCGCAACCTGACGCAGCAGATTGTTTTTTTCCACGCTTCCCAAGCTGATTAACGTTTTACTGGCTTTTTGGGCATTCTTGCCCAACTGTTCGATATAGCTCATCAAACCTCCCTATTTCTCTTGTGCAAACCACGTTCCGATAGGCGCACCATCTAAAACCTGAAGAATATCGCGCGGATTGGCGCTGTTCATCAACACCATCTGGCCGTGATGTTCAAACATCATCTGCGCGCTCTTAATCTTACTGAGCATACCGCCCGTACCAAACTTACTGCCCGAGCCGCCGGCAGAAGCAATAATTTCTTCGGTAATATCGGCCACATGGCTGCGCAGCTTGGCATCGGCGTGAACGGCCGGATTTTTATCAAACAAACCGTCGATATCGGACAACATAATCAGTAAATCGGCTTTAACGATTTTCGCCACGACTGCCGACAAACGGTCGTTATCGCCAAACTTGGTCGCATGGTCCATCTCGTCCACGCTGACCGCATCGTTCTCATTGACAATAGGAATGACACCGATGGAAAGCAG
Source organism: Neisseria sp. P0014.S009 (assembly GCF_051958155.1). Classification (NCBI taxonomy): domain Bacteria; kingdom Pseudomonadati; phylum Pseudomonadota; class Betaproteobacteria; order Neisseriales; family Neisseriaceae; genus Neisseria; species Neisseria sp. P0014.S009. The sequence goes on from NZ_JBQCVS010000001.1 coordinate 55,565, forward strand.
GGATTCAAAAGCATTGGTAACGTTTGCCAAACTTTCCGGATATTCGACCACATCACGCGTCAGCAGGATTTGCGACACCGTCATCCGATAATGGGAAAAAATCTGCGAGTAAAGGCTCATCATGGCCACTTGGCCGACACTGGAAACAGCCTGCTGCTGCGCCATTTCCGCCGGACGTTTTTCCATATTGAGGACATTCAGCCCGAAGCCCATAGCGCCGGAAGACACCAGCACAATTTCTTTGCCCTTACTAACTAAGCTGGAAATGACAAAGGCCAGTTGGTCGATTTTTGCCAAATTGATTTTGCCGTTTGGCAACACCAAAGAACTGGTTCCAATCTTAATGACAATGCGTTTTACTGCTTCAAAATCTCGTTTCATTATTCTCCTCTGCTTTCTATTTTTATGATTGCATACGGCATTATTTCAGCCAAACGTATCCACATCATAACTGCGAAGCAATAGAAAATACAGACAAAATTAAAAATGCTTCCTTTAAAAGCCGTATTTTCAGCTCTTATCCGAATCCGTTAACAACAAAACAAAAGGCCGTCTGAAACCCGATTTCAGGTTTCAGACGGCCTTTTACCGATTGTTGAGAACATGGCCTGCAAAGATAAATACAGACTGTTCCCTATAAACGCTTATTGGTGTTCAGAAATAATTTTCAGCATTTGCGCCAATACTTTAGGATTGGCCGCCACAATATCGCCGCTTTCCAACCAGCCTTCATTGCCGGACATATCGGTAACGATACCCCCTGCTTCTTGGACAATCAATGCACCGGCGGCAATGTCCCAAGGTTTGAGGTTGAACTCGAAGAAACCGTCCAAACGGCCGGCCGCAACGGCACACAAATCCAAAGAAGCCGCGCCTTCACGACGGCCACCGGCGGTTTTTGCCAAGAAATCTTTCAAAATCGCCAGATACTTGTCCATCATGCTTTGATCGACAACAGGGAAGCCGGTACCGATCAGGCAGCGGTTCAATTCGATGCGGTTGGAAACGCGGATGCGGCGGTCGTTGAGCAACGCGCCTTTGCCGCGGGATGCCATGTACACGTCGTTGCGCTCAGGTGCGTACACCAAAGCTTCTTGCAATACGCCTTTGTGCAGGAGTGCCATAGAGATAGCGTATTGAGGATGGCCGTGGAGGAAGTTGGTTGTGCCGTCGAGCGGATCGATAATCCATTCGTACTCGGCGGTGGCTTTACCGTGGGAGCCGCCTTCTTCGCAAGTGATTTTGTGATGCGGATAGGCTTCTTTAAGCGCTTCCACCAAAATCATCTCGGAGCTGCGGTCAACATCGGAAACGAAGTCGTTGAATGCTTTGCTGTCTACTTTGACGGCATCCAGATTGCCGGCGGCGCGAATCATCATTTGCCCTGCTTTACGGGCGGCTTTGAAAGCGGTATTTAAAAACGGATTCATGGTTTTCTTCCTAATTCAGGTAAAATACGCCCTAATGCGCCGAACAAGGCACACAAGAGGCTGTTAATCGTTTCCGATGCTGTTAAAGAACATTTCAGACGGCATGGAAAAAGGCCGTCTGAAAACAAAAAGATGGCGCATTATACCTGATTCCCGTACAAACAGAAAACAAAACATGACTTCCGAAAAACCCGCCCTGCCCGCTTATCTGGACAACATCCGCATCATCCTCACGCGCACCAGCCATCCTTCCAATATCGGCTCCGCCGCGCGCGCCATGAAAACGATGGGCCTGCACAAACTGACCATCGTCGCCCCCAATCTGATGGCAACGCCGATGACGGAAAATCCGCCCGTGTTCGACCCGGAGCATCCGCAATCGTTTAAATTACCGGAGGAAAGTTTCATCCTCGCTTCCGGCGCGGCAGACGTTTTGGAAAATGCCACCATTGCCGCCTCTTTGGACGAAGCCCTTGCCGACACCACCATCGCCTGCGCCCTGACCAGCCGCCGCCGCGAAATCACCGCGCCGCTGCAAACCCCGCGCGAGTTGGTGCCCGAATTACTGCAGGCTGCCAACCGCGGCGAGAAAGTGGCGCTGGTTTTCGGCAACGAAACTTTCGGCTTGAGCATCGAAGAAGTCCAAGCCTGCAACCGACTGATGACCATCAACGGCAATCCCGACTATTTCTCGCTCAACCTCGCCCAAGCAGTGCAGGTCGTGTGCTACGAAATCTTCAGCCAAACCGATTCGCCCATGACCCACCTTCAACAGGAAGACCACGCCGCGACCCATGAGCAAATCAAAGGCATGGTCGCCCACATGGAAAGCGTGATGAACGACATCGGCTTTTTCAACCGCCGCAACGGCGAACGCCTGATGCGCCGTATGCAGAGCCTGTTCGGACGCGCCAACACGCAAACCGAAGACATCGACATCCTGCGCGGTTTTTTCAATACCGTCAGCCACCGTATCCATAAAAAAGACTGATTAAGGCCGTCTGAAAACGTTTCTAGCTTTTCAGACGGCATGACTGATATTCGGATAAGCATGAATTACGCCCTAGACGCATTATGGTGGAAACTCACCAGCCAACCTGTCCGCGACCTCGCCTCACTGCTGACTGCGCCGCCTTTGTGGCAAAGCGGTTGCGAATTGAGCGTGCGCGAACTATTGGGGGAACACGGTTTCCGCTACCTTTTGGCATTGGATGCCAATCCCGCGCCGCTGAAGGAACACCTCGCCCAACGCGCCCCGTTCGGCCACCGTCTCGGCATTTATGCCGAAGAGCTGCTTGCTTTTTGGTTTGCCAACGCGCCGCACGCCAAACTGCATGCCTACAACCTGCCCGTTTTTTCAGACGGCCAAACTTTGGGGGCTGCGGATTTTGTCGTTTCCCTCAACCAACAGCCCTACCATATCGAGCTGGCGTGTAAATACTACGGCGGAGACCAAGTGCAAAACCTGCGCGGCCTCAATCCTAAAGATACGCTGACGGACAAAGCCGCCAAACTGGTGCAGCAATCCAAACTGCTGCATACGCCGCAAGGCAAAGCGACCTTAGCGACACAAGGCCAGCCGGAAAATCCGCTCCCTGCATCCATCGTGCGCGGCATCGGATTTTTCCCACACGGTTTCCATGCTTTTGAGCCGCCGCTTAATCCATACGGTTGGCGCGGCGTCTATATTCAAGATTGGGCGGAATACGGGGTTGAACGCCAAGAAGCGCGCTACCACCTGATCGACCGCATGGCCTATCTCGCCCCTGCGCGTGTTGCCGAAACCGAAGCATTGAACGCAACCGAAATCCGCCGTATCGACCAAGGCTTGATTGCCGTTTTAGAATTACGGCCGGACGACTTTTGGCACGAAATTGAACGCATTATGAAGGCCATCTGAAACCCTTTACCAACTTAAGAGAACCCATTACATTATGAACGCCGCACAACTCGACCATACCGCCAAAGTTTTGGCTGAAATGCTGACTTTCAAACAGCCTGCCGATGTCGTCCTCTCCGCCTATTTCCGCGAACACAAAAAGCTTGGCCGCCAAGACCGCCACGAAATCGCCGAAACTGCCTTCGCCGCGCTGCGACACTATCAAAAAATCAGCACTGCCCTGCGCCGTCCGCACGCGCAGCCGCGCAAAGCCGCTCTCGCCGCACTGGTTCTCGGCAGAAGCACCAACATCAGCCAAATCAAAGACCTGCTTGATGAAGAAGAAACAGAGTTCCTCGGCAATTTGAAAGCCCGTAAAACCAAGTTTTCAGACGGCCTGAATACCGCCGCAGAATTGCCGCAATGGCTGGTAGAACAGCTGCAACAGCATTGGAGCGAAGAAGAAATCCTCGCCTTCGGCCGCAGCATCAACCAACCTGCCCCGCTCGACATCCGCGTCAATACCTTGAAAGGCAAACGAGATAAAGTGCTGCCATTATTGCAAGCTGAAAGTGCCGATGCAGAGGCAACGCCTTATTCGCCTTGGGGCATCCGCCTGAAAAACAAAATCGCGCTTAACAAACACGATCTGTTTTTGGACGGTACACTGGAAGTTCAAGACGAAGGCAGCCAGCTGCTTGCGTTATTGGTGGGCGCAAAACGCGGCGAAATCATTGTCGATTTCTGTGCCGGCGCCGGCGGTAAAACCTTGGCTGTCGGCGCGCAAATGGCCAACAAAGGCAGAATCTACGCCTTCGACATCGCCGAAAAACGTCTTGCCAACCTCAAACCGCGCATGACCCGTGCCGGACTGACCAATATCCACCCCGAACGCATCAGCAGTGAACACGATACCCGTATCGCCAGACTGGCAGGCAAAGCCGACCGTGTGTTAGTGGACGCGCCCTGCTCCGGTTTGGGTACTTTACGCCGCAATCCCGACCTCAAATACCGCCAATCTGCCGAGACCGTGGCCAACCTTTTGGAACAGCAACACAGCATCCTCGATGCCGCCTCCAAACTGGTAAAACCGCAAGGCCGCTTGGTGTACGCCACCTGCAGCGTGTTGCCGGAAGAAAACGAGCTGCAAGTCGAACGTTTCCTGTCCGAACATCCCGAATTTGAACTCGTCAACTGCGCCGAACTTCTGCAAAGCCTAAAGGTCGATTTGGATACCGGCAAATACCTGCGTCTCAACTCCGGAGAACACCAAACCGACGGCTTCTTTGCCGCTGTATTGCAACGTAAGGATTAAGGTTGAAAAAAGGCCGTCTGAAATCCTTTCAGACGGCCTTTTTGATAGATTTTTTACATTAAAATCATTAAATACGATAGTCGCGCTCTGCAATAATATACTTTAAGGCATGTATCTCGACCTTTCATCAGAATATTGTGAAAAGCTGGAAAAAATGCTTTATGCTTTGTAAATGTATGTGTTCTCGTTCAAAATTCGCCCGGTCATGCCTCAGGCGATACCCGATACAGACAACGATAATATATAAATCATTTGGTTAAAAATCATGTCGCATATTTATTCTTCACCCACAAAGCCCCGTTTATTGTCATCGGCCATTGCCGTCGCCTGCTGTCTGTTGCCGTTTCAGACGGCCTCTGCATACAGCCTGCAAGACATCCTCAGGGACGCTTTAATCAGCGATCCGATTGTGCGTGAAGCCAAAGCCACTCAAGAAGCTGCGCAAAGCACGACCAAAGCCACGCGTGCGCGCCATTATCCTGTCGTTACCCTGACCGGCACGAAAGTGCTGGCGCAACACAATAAATACAACAGCAACGACATGGATGACGGTATCGGCGTACGCGGCAGCGTGAACATCTACTCATGGGGTGCGATTGAAGCCGCCGTCCGCCGCGACCGCAGCCGCGAAGAATACTATCAACACAAATACACCGAAAGCCAAGAGCAGCTGGGCAGCGATATCGGCCGCCTCTACCTGAGCGCATTGCGTGCAAAAGAAACCCTGATCCTCAACGAACAGACTTTGGAGCGCCATAACGCCCTCATAAAAACCCTGACCTCAATCGTCAAACAGGATGCCGGCCGCCACTTTGAACTGATTGAAGCGCGCGCACGCCAGCTGCAAGTAGCCAACATTATCGCCCAACAACGCCGCACCATGGATTTGGCGCTGAGTCGCCTGTCTCGCTATACCTCGCGCCAACTGACCGCCAACGATTTGGAAGATCCGTTTAAAAACGACACGGCGAAATCCATCAGCGAACGCTTCAACACCCCCAATCGCAACAACAATCCATCCTATCAGGCGCAATTAGCCGAGCGCGACAGCGTCCGTGCCGATTTGGACGCTTCCAAAGCTGAACGCCTGCCTGCCCTCAATTTGGAAGGCAGTGCAACGCGCAACACCAGACAGCTTTATTTAAACGTTGCATGGAATGTGCTGGATATTGCCGCAAGACACAATGTGGAACGCAATGCCAAATCATTGATTGCCGCCGAGGCCAAGTCCGAACAAATTCTTCGCGACATGAACGAACGCGTTCAAACGTCGGCCATCGATATGCAGGAAAGTGAACAGCGCACCGCATTAACAGCTCAACATATTCTCGCTCAAAAAGATGTTATCAAAGCCTATGAAATGCAATTTAAAGTTGCAAGACGTACGCTGACCGATGTTTTGAGCGCATACAGCGAGTTATCCTCCATCGAGCAGGATTACGTTGCCGCCCGCAACGATTTCCGCGATGCGGCACTCGACTATTTAAATACTCAGGCCAAAATCTCCGCTTGGGTCGGTTTGGCAAAAAAATAAAGCCATATCCGCCGGTTAAACCAAAAACATTACGCGAAAAATATGAAAGCCATCATTGAACACATCGTTTTAGTGACCCGCCTTTTGGGTGCGCCCGTATCCGAAGCCGCTTTGTCCGCCGAAGTCGTGCGCGATAAAAAGCTCAAGGTCAACTATCACTCACTTGTCGAAGTCCTGCGCAGCCACGGCTTTGAAAACATCTTATCCAAACGCAATCTAGAAGACATCCCCTCGCTCGCCGTGCCGGTCATGATTATCCTGCACAACGAAGAGGCAGCGGTCATCACCCAAATCGAAGGTTCCGGCCAAGACCGCAAATACCATATCCGCCAGGTTGACGGTTTGGAACAAGAACTCAGCCACGAGCAGCTCTCCGGCCTGTATTTGGGCTACTGCTGGTTTATCAAACCCAAAATGGCGACCGATATGCGCTCGGAGCTGCCTGAATACCATTTGCCCAAAGCATGGTTTTGGAAAGTCATTTGGCGTTTCCGCAGCTACTACTACCAAGTCATCTTGGCCACCATCATCATTAACTTCCTTGCGCTCGTCAGCTCCCTGTATGTGATGAACGTGTACGACCGCGTGATTCCCAACCAAGCCTATGAAACCTTGTGGGTATTGAGCATCGGCGTGGTATTGGCGATTTTGTTTGAATTTGCCGCCAAGATGATTCGCGGTCATTTGACCGATATTGCCGGTAAAAAAGCTGACCTGATCATCAGCTCCGCCCTGTTCCGTCGCGTGATGGCATTGCGTTTGGCAGACCGTCCTGCTTCCTCCGGTTCATACGCCAGCAATTTGCGCGAATTTGAAGCCGTGCGCGAGTTTATGACCAGTGCCAGCTTGTTGACCATCGTCGACTTGCCTTTCCTGTTGCTGTTTATCTTCGTGATTTCCATGGTCGGCGGCAAACTGGCACTCGTTCCCCTGACCATCATTCCGATTGTCGTGATTGTCGGTTTTGTCGTACAACGCCCGCTCTCTCGCCACATCAATGAATCGATGAAAGAAGGTTCGCAACGCTCCGGCCTTGCCGTTGAAGCCATCGAAGGCATCGAAACCCTGAAAACCAACAACGCCACATCTTGGGCGCAACAACGTTGGGACGAATACACCGCCAAAACTTCCGCTTCTTCCATCAAAGTCAAAGACACCAGCAACTTTATGGTCAACTTCGCCGTTGCCATGCAGCAGCTCAATACCGTCTTCTTGGTTGTCGTCGGTACCTATCTGATTCATGCTGACAACCATGCGGAACGCATCACCATGGGTGCATTGATTGCCTCCGTGATTCTGTCCGGCCGCGCTTTGGCGCCGTTGGCACAAATCGCCGGTTTGGCTACCCGCTTCCAACAGGCCAAACTTGCCCTTAAAGGCGTAAACGACATCGTTACCCGCCCTATCGAGCGTAATCCGGAACGAAAATACATTACTTTGGACAATGTTCAAGGCAGTATTACCTTTGAAAACGTATCGTTCAAATATCAAGCCGACAACAACAGCGCCGTCGAAGATTTGCGCCTGACCATTAAACCGGGCGAAAAAGTCGGTATTTTGGGCCGTATCGGCAGCGGTAAAAGCACCATGCTCAAACTGGCCAGCGGTCTGTACGACACTGAAAAAGGCAACGTTACCCTTGACGGCGTCGATATGCGCCAGCTTGACCCCAACTTCCTGCGCGATCAACTCCTGCTGTTGAGCCAATCGCCACGCCTGTTCCTCGGCACATTGCGTGAAAACATGGACTTGGCGCGTACCGGCAGCTACTCTACCGACCAAGACTTACTGACTGCGCTCAACCGTTTCGGCCTCGACAAAATCATCCGCAACCATCCGCGCGGTTTGGATATGCCTCTGGGTGAAGACGGCTTAGGCTTGTCCGGAGGTCAAAAACAAATCATCGCCTTGGCGCGCATGACCTTGCGCAACCCAAAAGTCGTCCTGCTGGATGAGCCGACCACCAGCCTGGATCAAGCTACCGAACGCATGGCGCTCAATGCCATCGCCCAATGGGGCCGCAACCGCACCATGCTTTTGGTGACCCACCGTCCGCAAGTGCTGCAAATCGTCAACCGCATCATTGTGATGGACAATGGTAAAGTCGTGATGGACGGCCCGCGTGACCTGGTATTGCAAAAACTCATGCAAAACGAACAGGCCAAAGCAGCCAACGTCAAACAACAACAGCAACAACAAGCTGCCACAGCCCCTCAATCGGCAGCACAATAAAGCAAAAGGCCGTCTGAAACCTACTTGCCCTTTCAGACAGCCTGCCCTAATGGTTAAAATCCACCAAACACAATAAAGACACACGATTATGAGCCGCGAAAACAACGTCAAATCCAAAGATCTCGACCTTATCAACGACCTCAACGCCGCCCTTCAAAAAGAAAAACACAGTGGCCAGTTTATTGTCATCATCCTGTTTTTTATTCTGATGATTGTCTTCGTTATTTGGGCTTACAACAGCCCTGTCGAAGAAGTTACCCGTGGCAACGGCAATATCATTCCCAGCAGCCGTGAGCAAGTAATCCAAAGCCTGGATCCCGGCATCGTAACCGAAATCATGGTTAAAGAAGGCGATATGGTCGAGAAAGATCAGATTCTGATGAAACTCGACGACACGCGTAGCTCCGCCGTTTTGCGCGAAAGCGAAGCCAAAGTCGCAAACCTCGAAGCCACTATTGCCCGCCTTAAAGCTGAAGCCTACGGCACCAAGCTCTCCTTCCCAGACAGCGTGAGCCCTGAGCTTCGCCGTCGCGAAATTGCCGCCTACAAAGCACGCCGCCAAGTCATGGTGGATGCCATCAACGGCCTATCCCAAAGCAAGGCCGCACTTGATCGAGAGATTGCCATTACTGCTCCTCTTGTTTCCGAAGGTTATGTTTCCGAAGTCGAACTTTTAAGAATGCGCCGCGATTCCGCAGACTTGGCCACCCAAATCTCCGAACGCCGCAACCGCTACAAAGCCGATGCCAACAACGAACTCTTGCAAGCCGAATCCGAGCTGGCACAATCCAAAGAAAACGTTGCCATGCGTGCCGACCCGGTTGAACGCTCGCAAATCCGCGCACCTATGCGCGGCATCGTCAAAGGCATAAAAGTCACGACCATCGGCGGCGTTGTGAACCCAGGCGAAGACATCATGCAAATCGTCCCGGTTGACGACAAACTGCTGGTCGAAGCCTATATCCGTCCGCAAGACATCGCCTTTATCCGCGCAGGCCAACCTGCATTGGTTAAAGTCAGCGCATACGACTACTCCATCTACGGCGGTTTGGAAGGCAAGGTTACCCTCGTCGGTGCCGATACCGTCAGCAATTCCATGCAAAACCGTGCCAACGACTTAAAACTTGACCCGAACCAAGTTTATTACCGCGTTCTCGTCCAAACTGAAAACAACTCCCTGAAAGACAAAAACGGCAAACCTATGCCGATTATTCCGGGTATGGTTGCAACGGTGGACATCAAAACCGGTGAAAAAACCATCTTCCAATACCTGATCAAACCAATTACGCGTATGAAACAAGCGCTAAGCGAACGCTAATCGGTAAAACGATAAAAGGCCGTCTGAAAGTTTTCAGACGGCCTTTGATTTATGTTTTCACTATGCCTGCTTATCCGGCAGATAAATTATTTCTCCTTAAACGTAGCTCCGATAAACGTCCTTTTCGGATTGCCGCGCTCAACTTGATAGAGTTGCGCGTGCTGTTCCTGCGCAAAATTTCCTGCCTGTCCGGCATGATGCTCCGCCAACTTTTGCGCCAATAACATGACCGCCAATTTTTTATTGGCATGCTGGCTGCGTTCGCTCTCGACCCGCACGGAAATACCGCTTTCTTTATGGGTGGCGCGGACGGCGCTCTCGGTTTTATTGACGTGTTGCCCACCCTTGCCACCCGAACGACAGGTTTGAAACTCGATTCCGTTTTCAGACGGCATTTCATACGTCTGCGGCATATCGGGCAAGCGGAAAACGCCTATATACCAATTTTTGCGCGGATGTTTCGGGCGGACTGGGCTGGGGCATATCCATTGGAGCGTCCCCTGCCAAGTTTGCGCTAAACTTTCGGCTTTTTGCCCTGCCAATTTGAGTGTTGCCGACAAAATACCGTACTTATCGGCGGTTTTGTTAACAAGTTCGGCATCAATGCCTTTAGCTTGGGCTTCGGCAAGCAATTTGCCCAAGACGAAACGGGCAAATATACGGCACTCTGCCGGTCCTTGCGCGGTGGAAATTTGCAGATAAACCGCTGGTGTATTCTGTTTCATCTTTACGCTCCACACTCGCCGCCGGTTTTATAAGTCAAAACAGGCTTGAACCGCGCGACCAATTCAATCAAACCAGCGTTTTTCATGGCGGCAATAACGCTGTCGATGCTTTTATAAGCCTGCGGCGCTTCTTCAAAAATCAAAGTTTTATCCTGACAAACGACCACACTACCGAATTCGGTCTGGCGCAGGCTGTCAGCAGTATATTTGTGCGACAGCCTGCCTTTGCATTCGCCGCGCTGCCATTTCCGGCCTGCGCCGTGAGCCAAGGTATTCAACGAAATTTGGCAGTCTTCGGCAGGTCGGACCAGATAGCTGTAATCGCCGCGCGAGCCGGGTATCATGACCAAGCCTTTATCGGTGGGTGTTGCGCCTTTTCGGTGCAGCCAACCGATTGTGCCGTCAATCTCGGTTTGTTCCAAAAAATTATGATGGACATCAAGCAGGCATGTTCCTTCTGCGCGCCAACGGTCAAGCATTCTGGCCGCAATCAAACGACGGTTAAGGCTGGCAAATTCCAGGGCTGCTTGGTGTTCGGCTAGATAAGCTGCCGCCGCTTCGCCCTCTTCCGCCAAACCTTGATGCCCGAAGGCGGCAATATGGCGTTGCAAAATCTGCTGACCCAATCCGCGCGAACCGCTATGCACCAACAGTTGCAGATGGTTTTCATCAAAATCGGGCGGAAGCAAATCGGCGCGATAAACGGTATCAACGGTTTGCAACTCGGCAAAATGGTTGCCGCCGCCAATCGTACCTACGGCAAGGCCGTCTGAAAATTGGCGCATATCGACAGCGTCGCCTAACAAATCAACCTGTTCGTCTTTGTCCAACGGCGTATCGATATTGCCCAGCTGTTTGGCGAGTTTGGCCGGTTTGAGTTTGGCTGCGCGTAAATCGGTCTGCCAAAACGCCATGCCGCAACCGATGTCGTTCCCAATCAGGGCAGGATAAAAATGACAGTCGCTGAAAAATGCCGCACCAACCGGATAACCGCGCCCTGCGTGTAAATCCGGCATTCCGGCAACGCGTAACATATGCGGTAATCGGGCGGTGGTTTCGAGCTGTGCGACAGCGTTGCCTTCAATCCATGTATTTGAATCGGCAATAATTTGAATATGATGGGGATAATTGCCCATGTGTTTATGCTTTCTTTAAAACGGATAGAAACCGTCAACAGATGACAATAAGCATCCACCGTCTGCGAAATGTTCAGACGGCCTGGTTTCTAGCCGATAATCGTAGGGAAAGCAGCCCGAAGCGGGCGACATGGAATGCGAAAAGCGTTATCCGAAAATCAGACCGACGCTTGGGCTGCAAAGAATGTGATTGAGCGGATTGAAGTATTACGTGTCATGGCTTGCTCCTTTCTTTGCATGAAAATATTAAAAACGTTCGGATTATAGAGTGTTCATTTCCAATCATGCAAACTTACTGACATCAATCTGCCAATAATGTTGCATAAATGGCAACTATTGCGAACATGATTTAGGCCGTCTGAAAACTTTTCAGACGGCCTTTGATACCCAATAATCCTTACAAAACAACGGTCGGATAAGAGCCGACAACTTTCACGAAGGAAGCGCGTTCGCCCAGTAACTGCAAGGCTTTTTGGACATTTTCATCGCTTTGATGTCCTTCGATATCGATGAAGAACAGGTATTCCCACAAAACCGATTTGCTTGGGCGGCTTTCAAATTTGGTCATGGAAATGCCCAACTCGGTGAAAGGTTGCAACAACGAAGTAACGGCACCGGCACGGTTGGGCGCGGATACGACCAAAGAGGTTTTATCGTTGCCGCTGCGGCCGGTTTCTTGATGACCCATCACCAAGAAGCGCGTGGTGTTGTTCGGTTCGTCTTCAATGCACTCGGCGGCAAAGCTCAACTGATAAATTTCCGCGGCAATACGTCCGGCAATGGCGGCCACATTCGGGCTGTCAGATTCAGCAACCAGACGCGCTGCTTCGGCATTGCTGGCCACGGCGATACGCTCGGCATTGGGCAGATTGCGGCCAAGCCAGTCGTTGCATTGCGCCAAGGCTTGGGCATGGGCGAAAACCTTGGTAATGCCGCCGATTTCGTGGCTGTCTTTACGCAACAGGTTGTGATGGATGCGGACAACCACTTCGCCGCAGGCTTTCAACGCAGTTACTGCCAACAAGTCCAAAGTGCGCCCCACTGAGCCTTCGGTCGAATTTTCTACCGGCGCCACCAAATAATCGGCTTGACGCGTTTCAACTTGTTTGAAGCAGTTGTCGATGGTGGTACACGCCATGGTGTGTGCGGCGTGGCCGAAATGTTTGATGGCAGCTTGCTGGGTAAATGTTCCCTTCGGGCCCAAATAGGCAATCGTCAGCGGACGCTCCACCGCCAAACATTCGCTCATAATCTCGCGAAACAGCCGGGTGACCGATTCATCCGGCAAAGGGCCGCGGTTCAAATCCTGAATCCGGCGCAAAACGGCCACTTCCCGTTCAGGACGGTACACCGCGCCTGTCCCTTTCAATTCGCCGATAGCATGCGCATGACCGGCGCGCTCGTTGAGCAAACGGAGGATTTCCGCATCAATGCTGTCGATGGCATTGCGGTGCGGCAATAATTGTTCGTCTATGGATAAAGGCATAAGCTGTCTCGCAATTTTGTGAGGGATATTTTCATTTTAACATTAAAGGCCGTCTGAATTCCGTTTTCAGACGGCCTCAACACTATCTTTATCTAACTTTATCGTCTATCAGGTTTGCAAACGCCGCTAAATCCATCATAATTAAGCCTTTTGAACGACAAGGCCTATTCCATGCACTCAAACGGACTGTACACCCGTTTTCTGCCCGATGAAGAAGCAGCCCTGCAACTGGGTGAAGAATGGAGCAAGCAGCTTTCCGCTCCGCTGACCATCTATCTCGAAGGCGGACTGGGTGCAGGCAAAACCACGCTGACACGCGGGATTTTGCGCGGACTGGGGCATACGGGCGCAGTTAAAAGCCCGACTTACACCATTGTCGAATCTTATCCGCTGGATACATTCACCCTCCACCATTTCGACCTCTACCGCTTTACCATGCCCGAGGAATGGGAAGATGCCGGTTTGGACGAATTGTTTGCACCCGACAGCGTCTGCCTCATCGAATGGCCGCAGCAAGGTGGGGAATTCACGCCTCCGGCAGACATTACCATTACATTGACGTACACCGATAAGGGCAGAACCTGCACCTTTTCCGCCCACACAAACCAAGGCCGAAAAAGTTTAGAATCATGGTCAAATTAACTAGAAGACACATTCTCCGTCAAGGCACAGGACTATTTCTCACCCTCACGCCCGTTGGTGCCGCATTGGCCAAACCGGCCTCTCCTGCACAATTCCTTGCCGTCCGCATTTGGCCGGCGAACGCCTACACACGCGTTACCCTTGAGAGCAACCACTCGATGAAATACCAACATTTTATGTTGGACAACCCCAGCCGGTTGGTCGTGGATATTCAAGGCGCGGAAATCAACAGCGTCCTGCAAGGCATTTCCAGCAAAGTGCTGTCTAACGACCCTTTTATCCGCAGCATTCGTGCCGGTCAAAATACGCCCAATACCGTGCGTATCGTCATCGACCTCAAACAAAGCACCCATCCGCAAGTCTTTGCGCTCACCCCCGTCGGCAACTTCAGAAACCGCTTGGTTATCGACCTTTATCCGCACGGCGCAGATGCCAACGACCCGATGATGGCCTTGCTCAACGGCAATGTCCCCAAACAACGTCCGAATACCAATATCGCATACGATACCCCTGCCCCTAAAAACAATCGCGGCAGCAGCGGCAACCGCCGTCCTGTGATTATGATCGATCCCGGGCATGGCGGCGAAGACCCCGGCGCAATCGGCCCGAGCGGCCTCAAAGAAAAAAACGTTGTACTCTCCATTGCCCGAGAAACCAAAAAACGCCTCGAAGCCTTGGGTTACAACGTATTCATGACGCGCAACGAAGACATCTTTATCCCATTGGGCGTACGCGTTGCCAAAGGCCGTGCGCGCAATGCCGACGTATTCGTATCCATCCACGCCGATGCCTTTACCAGCCCGTCCGCTCGCGGTACCGGCGTATATATGCTCAATACCAAAGGCTCAACCAGCTCGGCGGCAAAATTCCTTGCCCAAACCCAAAACAACGCCGACGCCATCGGCGGCGTACAAACCAGCGGCAACCCCAATGTCGACAACGCCATTTTGGACATGACCCAAACCGCAACCCTGCGCGACAGCCGCAAGCTCGGCCATTCCGTCTTGACCGAATTGGGCAAACTCAACCAATTACACAAAGGCCGCGTTGACGAAGCCAACTTCGCCGTCCTCCGTGCGCCGGATGTTCCATCCATTTTGGTGGAAACCGCCTTCCTCTCCAACCCTACCGAAGAGCGGCTGCTCGGAAGCGAATCCTTCCGCCAACAATGCGCCCAAGCCATTGCCACCGGTATTCAAAAATACATCAATACCGCCGTTTTACGCCGCGGATAATGGCTTAATGAAACAAAGGCCGTCTGAAAATTTTTCAGACGGCCTTATCTTTTCAAGCAATCTATTGGCATGAACAATACAGCAAAATGGGAGAATGGCGGCAAAATAACAATTGAGCCAAACCCTGTCAATCTTTGCTATTACATGTTCTACACTCATATGCGTGCTATTTATTGTTGGTGCCTGATTTACCAAATGCCGGCTGTAATTGATCAGCAAGATCGTCTTCAATCAATTGCAGCACATCAGCGGGAAGTGTATCGGCATATTGATGAATCGTTATTTTATATTGGCCTTGATACCATTGATTTAAATGCAATGCATAGGTACTTTTATGCCCGTGTGCCAATCTATTCCGAATACTGTGGCGTGAAGACCCTACGTATAGAACCTGACTTGGGCGATTTAATTTTGCGCAGGCATGTGTTTTAAGTAAGCGAAAATTTTGAAATTGCTGAAAAGTTGTATTAATGTCGCCTTCAATCTGTTGGATAACATAAATAAAGCATCCATGACTGGGCAATTGTTCCAACGTTGTAAATTCAAAGGTACGGTCAGGTACAAGCTTTTTTGCTTGTATACAATGTTCAATTAATCGGTCAAGATAACGCATATTAACCGCACTTCCCTACCGCAGCCGGATAGACAGATACCTTCGTCTGCGTCAATGCAAACAGGTTTTCCAACTGCATTTGCGCCTGACGGTTGGCATGTTCCAAAATTTCAGCCTTACATGCGCTTTGCAATACCTGTCGTTTCGCCTCTTCCTGTACCGTCTTAAATACCGACTTATCCATAGGCAGCAAATTAAACGAGCCGGTCTGAATATCGTACACTTCGATATTTTCCAAATCCACGCTCAAGATTTCCACCGCCGGCAGACTGATCAATACCTTGTCGTCCACAATATTGACATTGTCCGAGTTCAACTTGTCCAAATCCAAACCGGCCAACACCTTGCCGCGCACAATAAAAATACCGCTTTGCGAATCCTGCCACAGCCTGCGCCAATCCCCTTTTTTCTCCGTACGGATAATCGTATCGATATAAAATGCCGTACTTTCCAAGCGGTTCATCTGCTTAATCTGCATCAAAACCCCTTCGCGAGATAAAATCTGATGTTCTTCGTTCTGACCATGAAGGGCATAAAACCAGCTGCCCGCAGCCGTCAGCGCACACAACACCAGCACGACCAATCCGCGCCCAAGCATTTTCATTTCAAACATCCCCCGTTAAAATAATCATCAAAACATTCCTCATATTCTCCCAAAACCGTCAATTTCAAGCCATACTCAGGCCGTCTGAAACATTAAAAAATATTACCAAAAAGTAATAAAAAATCCCAACAAACAAAGTTTGCCTTTTAGTAAAGACAAGACTACAATCCATTACACACAATTCAATTTCATCTCATCATGAATACCACCGACCTGCGCCGCCACAACCTACGGCAATGGATAACACAACACCACAATGGCCAGCAGACCAAGTTTGCCCAAGCCATCTCCATCAACCAAGGCGAGCTGTCCGCCCTGCTGAAAAACAAATCTTTCGGCGAGAAAAAAGCCCGAAAAATCGAGCAGGCAGCCAATATGCCTGACATGTGGCTGGATCAAGACCACCAAGACCGCCACGCCCCCACCATCAGCCAAGAAAGAAATACCATGTCCCACATCTCCACCATCCCCGAAATCCTAGCAGACATCAAAGCCGGCAAAATGGTCATCATCACCGATGCCGAAGACCGCGAAAACGAAGGCGACTTGCTGATGGCCGCCCAATTCGTTACCCCCGAAGCCATCAACTTTATGATCAAAAACGCACGCGGCCTGGTCTGCCTGCCGATGGACGGCGAAATGGTCGAAAAACTCGGCCTGCCCATGATGACCCAAAAAAATGGCGCACAATACGGCACCAACTTTACCGTCTCCATCGAAGCCGCCCACGGCATTACCACCGGCATTTCCGCCGCCGACCGCGCCCTGACCATTCAAACCGCCGTTTCCCCATCCGCCAAACCCGAAGACATCGTCCAACCCGGCCACATCTTCCCACTGCGTGCCCAAAAAGGCGGCGTACTTGTCCGCGCCGGACATACCGAAGCCGGTGTCGATCTGGCACAAATGAACGGCCTGATTCCCGCCGCCGTCATCTGCGAAATCATCAACGACGACGGCACCATGGCACGTATGCCCGAACTGATGAAATTCGCCGAAGAACACAATCTCAAAATCGGCACCATTACCGACCTCATCGAATACCGCAGCCGTACCGAAAGCCTGCTCGAAGACATGGGCAACGCACCCGTACAAACCCCGTGGGGCGAGTTCCAACAACACGTTTACGTCGACAAACTCTCCGGCGAAACCCACCTTGCCCTCGTCAAAGGCACACCAACCTCCGACGAAGAAACCCTCGTCCGCGTCCACGAACCCTTTAGCGTCATGGACTTCATCCAAACCAACCCGCGCCACTCATGGTCGCTGCCCAAAGCTCTTGAGCGCATTCAACAAGCCGAAAGCGGCGTAGTCATCCTCCTGCACCGCACCGAAGACGGCGCCACCCTGCTCGACCGCACCCTGCCCAAAGGTGCAAACCAAGCCTACAAATGGGACAGCAAAAGCTACGGCATAGGCGCACAAATCCTCGCCGGCCTCAACGTCAAAAAACTGCGCGTCCTCGGTCAACCGTCATCCTTCACCGGCCTCACCGGCTTCGGCCTCGAAGTCGTTGGCTTTGAAGAAGCTGAAAAATAATCTTGCTTGATTAACTCTCAAAGCAAATGAAACAAAAGGCCGTCTGAAAGTTTTCAGACGGCTTTTTCATATCTCTATTTATCTGAATATGATCCAAATAAAATCACAATAGAAAAGACTATTTATTAGATTATTTCAATAATGATAAGCATAATCAATTATTAGATAAATATTAATAATATTTAAAAATTTTATATTTTTTATATAAAAGAGTATTTTAACCTCTTATATTAAATTCTTAACAAAGAGAAACTATGTCTGCTTTTACTCCCAAACCCAAAATAATCATTCTCAGCCTTGCCAGCGCATTCAGCACATTAACCGTTGCTAATGTCATCGAAACCTCAGCTCAACCCGAACAATACCAAGAATTGGATACCGTTGTTGTCAGTGGCAAACGTACCAACGACCAAAAAGGCGCGGACGATGTGTATTACAAAAACGTCTCCAACGCCTATGTTGGCAAAGAATACCTCGAACGCTACCGCGTCCAATCCGCCGGCGACGTACTCAAAGGCCTAAACGGCGTATACAACATGAATACCCGCACCGCCGGCGGCGCGATTACGCCCAATATACGCGGCATCACCGGCAAAGGCCGTATCCCGGTTACCATAGACGGCACCGAACAAACCATCGACGTATGGATGAACAACTACGGCGTGGGCGACCGCAACTATCTTGATCCCGCCCTGTTCCGCAGCATCGCGGTGGAAAAAAGTCCCGCCCTCACGCGCGGCGTGAAATCGGGCGTGGGCGGCGCGGTAACCATCCGCACCATAGAACCCGCCGACATCATCCCCGAAGGAAAAAAATTCGGCTTCCAACTGAAAACGGAGTTCTCCAACAACAGCAACAAACAGGCCAACAACCTCAACCAATGGCTGGGCTGGGAAGACTACCGAACCCTGCCCTTCGGCGCGACGGCCGACGGCGCGGGCGGCGGCGTCGACCCGCATACCGGCAAACAAAGCCCGCAGGCCTTGGTGGCCGACGGCCTGACCCCGCCCAAACATAAAAGCGGCCGCGACAATTGGCGTTTCGGCAATGACCGCAGCTATATGGCCGCCGCCGCCTTCAAAACCGAACTTTCAGACGGCCTGGCCGCCTACAGCTACCGCGACAAGGGCAACTACTTTGCCGGACGCAAGGGTGCGGAAGGCTACCTGCACAATCCGGTATACGACCTGCAAAAATGCGGCGATGAAGGCGGCAGCGAATTTGACTGCAAAAACTCCGCCACCTTCGTACCCAATATGGCCAAGGTCTACCATCCCGGCGTGGAAGTGTTCAACAGCAACATCAGAACCAAAACCCTGCTGCTGAAAAACAACTGGCATCTGCCTGGCAACCATAAACTCGGCTGGCAGTATATGCGCACCGATGTGCGCTTCGGTGAAATCAACCCCTTCCACGCCACCTATGTGATGAATATGGAAGAGCACAACCCCAGCAGCCGCCCCAGATCATTGTCGCCGCAGATGCAAAGTATCGATTCCAATATCCGCACCGA
Source organism: Neisseria sp. P0014.S009 (assembly GCF_051958155.1). Classification (NCBI taxonomy): domain Bacteria; kingdom Pseudomonadati; phylum Pseudomonadota; class Betaproteobacteria; order Neisseriales; family Neisseriaceae; genus Neisseria; species Neisseria sp. P0014.S009. Next base: position 74,766 of record NZ_JBQCVS010000001.1, read on the forward strand.
CACCTACAAACTCGGCTGGGACTGGAAGCCCGAAAACAGCCGCTGGATAGACCTGCAGGCCAACTTGTGGCGCATCAAAACCAATACCACCCGCCACCAAAGCGGCGGCATGGATTTGTCTGCCGCCCGCCCCGACCCCTATTACGATGCCTGGTACTGGTGTACCAAACGCGGACAACTTCCGCCAGATTATGCTGACAACTACAGCAGCTGCGGCAGCCTGCTGAACGATTACGGCATCAACGGTTTGAGCAAAGAAGAAGTGATGAAAATCCTGCCCAACGAAAACGGACAATACCGTGTGCTTTCCGGAGCAGAACAGAAAACCCGCGTCAGCCGTACGGGCTTCGACCTCAACAACCGCTTCCGCCTACACCCGCGCCTGAACATGACCCTGTCCGCCGACTATCAGAACGAGAAGCTTGAGGAAGAAGTGGATGTGGTTAACTCTCAGGATTTGTTCAATCTTGCCGGCATGGCCACCGGCATGACGAAAATCGCCGGCCCACGCGGTGGCAAACGGCGCGAATGGGGAACAAACTTGGTATTCGACTGGCAGGCCACCGACCGTTTGAAAATCTCCGCCGGCATCCGCTACCACAACTTCAGGGGCTTCGATACCGCCCTGGCCGAAGGCCGCGCCCGCCGCGACCCACGCTATCAGGCCGGAGGTGGCGACAGCGGCACTTATTCGGACGGTGTGTACATCCCATATTTCGAGCTGGTTGGCGATCGGGAGCGGCGCGATTGGGACGCGGTATCCGAACAGAGCCGACGTGCCCACCAGTCAGGCGATGATGCCGCCATCGCCGCTGCCGACCGGGCTATGCAGGCGCACGGCGCACGCTATAAACTGCCGAAAGAGTATAATAGTTCGGAATATAAGGTATACGACCAGTATCAATATATCGGCAGTGACGGGCTTGCTTATGGTGACGGTACAGGTTATTATGGTAATAATTCTCAAAATCATCCGTTGTACCGGGTGCGCCCCGTATATGTGCCGTTTGTGAACGGCAAGCTGGACAGCGGTTCGCTGCCCGAACATTTCCATGATTTTGTGAAAAATTATCAGGAAAAGGTTGCCAATCCACAGGGATTGAATCAGTCACATTACCGATATTGGGCAGGGTTGGGGAATTCTGAGAACTGTATAAGAAATAGCGTAACAACCTGTCTTGATCATTACAAAGCAGGAAAACTATCCAATATGGGTGTCGGTTATCCGGAAACCGGCGGTGATACCGGATCAGGACATAAGATTATCAATAAACACTACACTGAAGAGCAATACTGGGCGCAGCCCAAACCGATACGCGCCCATGCTTGGGCACCGACCGTCGCCGTCAGCTACGACCTGACCGACAACAACCGCCTGTTCGTACGCTACGCGCAGATGACCCGCTTCCCCAGCGTGTACGAAGTCGGCAGCTTTTACAACGACCTGGCCTATGTCGGATCGCCCAAAGCACCGAATTTCCGCTTTAAGCCGGAACGCAGCCGCAGCCTGGAAATCGGCTACAACTTTAACTTCGCACCGCACTTTGCCCGGCTGCGCCAAGGCGATATGCGCCTGACCTACTACCGCAACCGCATCCGGAACGTGATCGAGACCACCGACCATTTTCGCACCGTGCAATACGACAGCAAGGATACCGCCGGACTGGAATGGCAGGGCCGCATCGACAGCGGCCGCTTCTTCGCTGCGCTGGGCGCGACCTACCGCCTGAAACAGCAGATGTGCGACCGCGACACGGCCTTCGATTTCGACCCCTACGGCTACACAGGCATACCGGTCTGCATTGAAGGAGGCTACGGCAGCACACGCGGCTACCAGGCACTTCAGCCGAAGTATTCGGTCAACCTTGATGCGGGCATGCGCGCCTTGGGCGAGAAACTCGAATTCGGCCTGCGCGGCATCTACCACAGCCGCGTCAACACCAAGCAATACGACCAACTGCTGAAGCGGGGTTTGGGGCATATCTTCAACAGCACCGGCAAGCCCTACCATTGGAACCCCTCGCTGACATGGGACGTGTACGGCCGCTATCAGGTACACAAAAATCTCAACGTCAATCTCGGCATCACCAACCTGACCAACCGCTACTACCTCGACCCGATGAGTAACGTGCCCGCCCCCGGGCCGGGCAGGACGGTTACCTTCGGGCTGACGGCGAAATTTTAGCCGGACGGATAACGACAGGCGCGGCAAACGCGCCGGACATAGGGATACACAAACCAAACCGCCCCGCAGGGGAAGGCTTTTTGCCGTTTTTTCCGCCAGCCGGCGGCAATAAAGCGGATGTTTGTTGTTATTCACTTAATGTTAAAAAGGAGACTTATTATGTCTATCTTCAAACAAACCCTGTTGGCCGCGACGCTGTGCGGCGTTTTTGGCGTAGCCGTCGCCGCTCCAGAAGGTGGTTCAAGTCAAACGAACATAGACAAGAAGCCAACAACAGTCAAACCCGGTGAATCCGATAGTCAGCCTTTTGGTAAAGGCAAGGCAGGCTTGGCATTCAGTACCGACAACGGCCATAGTTGGTCAAACTCCATCAATCTGGAAAACGGCCCGGTTAAACATATCGGTATCAAATATAAACAGGGCACACAGAAAGTTCCGATTAACGGCAATAACCCCTATGCTAATGTGGACGGCACGCGCAATCCGCATTATCTGACCTTAAAGGATGTGAAACCGGTAATCGGCTGGTTCTATAATCCGCCGTTGGGACAGGTGTGGTATGAAAACCGCGCCCACAACACCGAAGTGTACAGCGTGCGCCAGATGGCCAACCCGGCCATTCCCGCCGCACCCAAATTCGGCGGCCTGGTCATCGCCAAGGTGCCGGGTATGAACGGCAGCGACGGCAACGTGTTCTTCGGCGAATGGGCACCACGCAAGGGCAACCCGTCTGACAACAGCACCGATTTGAATATGGCGGATGGCAAACGCACCGTTTGGTATGTGGGCGACAATCCGACCCGAAATATGCCGAAACTCGTTAATGCTAAATACAATGTATTGGGCGTGAACAAACACACTCCCGGCCGCAACGATTTCTATACCGGTACACTTACCGCCAACTACGGAACAGGGTCAGGTTCACTGACAGGTAGTATCTCCCGTCCAGGCGACAGTGTAAACTTCGCCGGTACCAATATTCGGAGCAACGGCACATTTGACAACGGCAAGGCAAACGAACATATTACCGGCCGTTTCTACGGCAACGGTGCGGAAGCCTTGGCCGGTATCGTGGATCGCGCGGGGGCAGATAAAGATGTAGCCTTCGGCGGCCGCAAATAATAAGCCCAAATTGTCAAGAATACAACGGGATGCAGCTTGACCATAGTCTGCATCCCGCTTTGGTTTTATCAAATCCGACTTCTTTCAGACGGCCTCTCCGCCCAAAGGACCCCATCCCATGAAACACCACTTCTGCCTGCTTTTTCTACCGCTCTGTACGGTATGCCTTGCCGCTCCGTCCGACGATGCCGCGGACGAACGCCGCCGCCTGCTGGACGAAAGCAGCCGCCAAACGCAGCAATACCGCGAAAGCGGCTGGCTGGACACGGAACAGGCACGCGGTGAAGTGGGGGAAAACGACGGCTACATCATGATAGACGGTACAGTCTATCAAGTCGGCGATACGGCGGAAGAGCTGGAAAGCGCGATTTACCACGCCCTCAACGCGCGGCAGTGGCACAAGGTGCGCCAGTTCGCTGCCCGCTACGCCAAACTGCCCCAGCATAAACCCGCGCTGATTCATTTGGCCGATGCGCTGCAAAAACGGGACGAAGGGAATTTCCGCGCGGCAGGGAACAGTTTTCAGACGGCCTTGGAAGCCGAACCCGACAACCTACGCCTGCTGCTCGAAGCGGGGCGGTTTTATGCCGAAGACAACCAAAACAAAGAGTCCGCTGCCGCATTTGAAAAAGTTCTGAAAACAGATATTCCTGCTGAAACCCGCCCCATCGTGGAAAACTACCTATCCGAACTGGGCAAACGCCGCCACTGGCACGGCCAAATCAGCCTCGGCTACGGCTACAATAGCAATGTAAACCAAGGCAACGGCATCAACCAATGCGTGTGGGAAATCTCAGGCATGTGCTTGATGGAGCGTACCCTGCCCGCACCAACGGATTCGACCTTCTCATCCTATAGCGCGACTGCCGAAAAAACCGTCCCGCTCAAAGGACATCACGGCGTACTGGTGCGCGGTGTACTGTACGGCAACCGCTACACGGAAAAAGACAAAGATTCGACAGCCATGCCGGATTACAGCTATCACAACAGTTCGCTGTACGCGGGATATGCCTATGCCGACACACGCTCCTCCTTTTCCCTGCTGCCCTATTTCGAATACGACTTCCGCAACCGCCACACCCACTACCGCGCATGGGGTGTGGATGCCGACTGGTCGCGCACACTCTCCCCGCGCTGGCGTGTCAATGCCCGTGCCGGAGCGAAAAAGACCGGATACAGCGGACAAAGCAAAGATTATTTTGCCGACTACAAACAATACGAACTGGGCGCGGGGACAGAATTTTCTCTCACATCGAAAAGCGGCCTGTTCGCCAACTTTGATGCAACACGCAAAGCCTATCCCGAAAAATCTTCTTCCAGCAAGGAATATACAACACGGCTGGGAGCGTATAGTTTTTTTTCAAGCGGTACTTACCTCAACGCCATCCTGCTTCACCGCCGCAGTCTTTATGATGCGGCAAGTTTTGTCAGCGACAACAAACGGCGGCGCGACAATCAATACATAATGATAGCCGCTGTGGGCTTTCCGCAGTGGAACCTTAAAGGCGTGTATCCTGAATTTCGTTTCAGACGCTCAATCTCCCATAGCAATACAGCACATTACCGCTACCGTCAGAATGAATGGTTACTAAATTTTAAATATCGATTTTAAAATTGAGTCATTTCGAAATACGCTAAAACAGCGATACAACCATACTGTTTTACTCGTTTCTATTTCATGCCGTCTGAAAAAAGCCGATACACCTTTCCGATGTATCGGCTTTCGCTATCTGCTCAACGCTTAATTTCTGCCGGGCAATTCTTTTTCGCTCAATGGTTTGATGTACCAAATATCGCGGCAGTAGTCGGCGATGGAGCGGTCGGATGAGAAGAAGCCCATGTTGGCGATGTTGATCAAGGCTGATTTGCGCCATGCGGATACGTTGCGGTAGTGCTCGTCCGCTTTGTATTGCGTGTCGATGTAGCTGCGGAAATCGGCCATCAGTTGATAGAAGTCGCCGTATGGTTGCAACACGTCGTTGTAGCGGTTTGGCTCTTCCGGAGAGAAAGTGCCTTGGCTGATTTGGTTGACGACGCGGCGCAGGTCGCTGTCTCGCTCGATATAGCTCAACGGGTCGTAACCGTTGCGGCGGATTTCTTCGACTTGTTCTACGGTGTTACCGAAGATATAGCAGTTGTCCGCGCCGACTTTTTCCAAAATCTCAACGTTCGCGCCGTCCAGTGTGCCCATACAGATTGCGCCGTTGAGGGCAAATTTCATGTTACTGGTACCGGATGCCTCTGTACCTGCCAGTGAGATTTGTTCGTGCAAATCGGCGGCCGGGATGATGATTTGGGCAAGGCTGACGCTGTAGTTTGGAATGTAAACGACTTTAATCAGGTCACGGATACGGGTGTCGTTGTTGATGACTTTGGCAACGTCGTTAATCAGTCGGATGATTTTCTTCGCCATGTAATAGGCGGAAGCGGCTTTACCGGCAAAGATGAACACGCGCGGCTGCCAATCGAAATCCGGGTTTTCCAAGATTTTGTTGTAACGGTCGACGATGTGCATCACGTTCAATGCTTGACGTTTGTACTCGTGGATACGTTTGATTTGGATGTCGAAAAGTGCATCGGTGTTAATTTTGATGCCCAGCTCGGTTTCGATGTATTTGGCAAGGCGCTCTTTGGCGGCTTTTTTTACTTCGCCGAATTCTGCCTGTACGGAGGCATCGTCCACTTTGTCGTTGAGCTTGGTCAGGTTGTCCAAATGCAGACGCCAGTCTTCGTCGCCCAGATGTTTATCCAAGAATTTGGTCAGGCCCGGGTTGGCGATGTTGATCCAGCGGCGCGGGGTTACGCCGTTGGTTACGTTGGTAAAGCGTTCCGGGAATACTTTGGCGAAGTCGGCGAAGATGGATGTAGTCATCAAATCGGAGTGGATTTTTGCCACGCCGTTGACTTTGTGCGAACCGATAACCGCCAGCCATGCCATGCGGACGCGACGGCCGTGGGTTTCGTCAATGATGGATACGCGGCGGACAAAGTCGTCGTCGAAGTTGCCGATGGCGCGTAAGGCATTGAGGAAGTAGGCGTTGATTTCAAAGATGATGTCCAAGTGGCGTGGCAGCAGACGGCCCATCAGGTCAACCTGCCAAGTTTCCAAGGCTTCGCTCATCAATGTGTGGTTGGTATAAGAGAAAATCTTACAGCACATATTCCATGCTTCAGTCCATGCGATGCCCTCTTCATCAATCAGGATACGCATCAATTCTGGAATAGCGAGCACCGGATGGGTGTCGTTCAAATGGATGGCGACTTCGTCCGCCAAAGTGCGGATACTTGGGAAACGGCATTTGTGACGTGCAACGATGTCTTGAACGGAAGCGGAAACCAAGAAGTATTCTTGCTTCAGGCGCAATTCGCGGCCGGAATCGGTAGAGTCGTTCGGATACAGAACGCGTGAGATGTTTTCGTCGCTGTTTTGTGCGCGAACGGCAGAGGCATAGTCGCCTCGGTTGAAGTCGGCAAGGTCGAACAGGTTGCCTGCGTGTGCGGTCCACAAACGCAATGGGTTAGCACATTCGCCGCCATAGCCCGGAATGATTTCATCGTATGCCCAAGCGGAAATTTCTTCGCTCGGCTGCCATTCTTTTTTGTCGCCCAAGTTCAACACTTGACCACCGAAACGGACGGAATATTGTTTGTTCGGACGGGCAAACTGCCATGCCAAATCTTGGTCGAGCCACAAATCAGGTTTTTCAACTTGTTGGCCATCCACGATTTCTTGTTTGAACATACCGTATTGGTAACGGATGCCGTAGCCCATGGCCGGAATGCGCAGGGTTGCCAAAGAGTCGAGGAAGCAGGCGGCCAGACGGCCCAAACCGCCGTTACCCAAACCCGGATCTTCTTCTTGTTCGCAGACATCGGCAAATTCTTTGCCCAGTTGCTTAAAGGCTTCTTCGAATTCGGCGTAAACGCCTTCGTTAATCAGCGCGTTGACAAATGAACGGCCGAGCAGGAATTCCATAGACAGGTAATAAACCATGCGTTTGCTGTTGTCGATGTGGGCGCGGCGTGTTTTGAGGAAATCTTCCGCAATCAGGTCACGCGCGGCAAGCATGGCGGCGTTGAGCCATTGGTGTGAAGTTGCCTCCTTCGGATCTACGCCCAAGATGAAAATCAGCTTGTAAACGATGGACTTGCGGATGGTTTCGGCGTCCGGTTTAGGCATTACATAATCGTAACCGGAGATGGGGAGTTTTTTCTTAGCCATGGAAGCCTTTCTCTAGCGTGAGGCACTGGACAACGCGCCTGATGGTTTTATTAAAAACAACGAAACTCGGTTTTCAGACGGCCTGACAACAGCAACAGGCCGTCTGAAAGGAATGGTGCGTAGATTTGTTACAAACTAAGGGGATTATAGCGGAAATATTTAAAAAAAGGATATATTTTTCTTTATAAAACATTCAATTAACAATTAAACCATTCATCATCTTATCGGCATTTTCAATTTATACCACCAAGCCAAAAATGAACAAATACCGACAAAATATCAAAAAGTTAACCAACCAATAACTTAATTCTCATTTAATTTGTTTTATGTAAAATCCAAATCCCCATATGCTCAACAACACATTTTCCTGATTCTTCGTAATTAAATTTCTCAGATGGTACGCAAGAAATTTCCCAATTGCCTTGAGGCAGGTTAAATAACTGACGACTACGTTTGGCATTGACCAACAGCAGCCACTCATCGTCCAAAACGATCTGAATCGCCTTACTGCCCCTGTTGTGCCAACAATATTCCGTCATCGGGCTGCTATCGGCATTGAGCCATTGCACCCGCTCTTTTTCCCACCAGCAATCATCTGTCAACAATTTGATTTGGCTGCGTACGCGTATCAGCTCTTGAGTGTAATTTCGTAACAAATAAGACTCATTTTGCCAATCCAGCCATGTAATCGGATTATCTTGGCAATAGCTATTGTTGTTGCCTTGCTGACTGTTGCCGAACTCATCGCCGGCCAAAAGCATGGGCGTACCGTTGGATAAAAATAAGGAGGCAAGCAACGCTTTGGAGGTGTATTCGCGATTAAGCAAAACCTCTTCATCATCGGTTTCGCCTTCTACGCCGTGGTTGTAGCTGATGTTTTCATTATGCCCGTCGCGGTTGTTTTCGCCGTTAGCTTCGTTGTGTTTTTCGTTATAGCTGACCAAATCGCGCAGAGTGAAGCCGTCGTGTGCAGTGATGAAGTTGATGCTGGCGGACGGGTGGCGGCCGCTGTGGTTGAAAATATCGGACGACCCGGCCAAGCGTTCGGCAAATGCGCCCAAATTGCCGCTTTCCCATGACCAAAACGCGCGCATATCATCGCGGAAACGGCCGTTCCATTCGGCAAAAGGTTGCGGGAAATTGCCCAAGTGATAGCCGCCCTCGCCGATGTCCCATGCTTCAACAATCAGCTTCAAACCAGCCAAAACCGGGTCTTGATACAGGACTTGGAAAAAACGGCCGTACGATTGGAAATCAGGTTCGCGTCCCAATACGGTTCCCAAGTCGAAACGGAAGCCGTCAACATGAAACTCCTCAGCCCAATAACGCAGGCTGTCTGCCGCCCAACGGGTAACATCGCGACGGACAATATTGAGCGTATTGCCGCAACCCGACCAGTTTTCATAGCTGCCGTAAGAGGTGTGCCAATACCATAAAGTGTTGTCGATACCGCGCTGACACAGCATCGGTCCTTTGTCGTCCTGTTCGGCCGTGTGGTTGTACACGACATCCAAAATCACTTCCAAACCTGCCTGATGCAGGGCTCTGACCGCCTGTTTAAACTCCGCCGCCGCACGCTCAGGATTGTCGGCATAAGACGGCTCGACGGCAAAATGGGAGTAAGTGTTGTAGCCCCAATAATTGCTCAAGCCCATCTGCTGAAGATGGTATTCGTCCAGATGATAATGAATCGGCAGCAGCTCGACCGTCGTTACCCCCAACTCTTGCAAATAAGCCAAAACCCGTTTATCACTCAAGGCTTTATAAGTACCTGCATATTTCAAATCGGGGAACTGCTTGGTAAACCCTTTGACATGGGCTTCATAAATAACGGTTTTGCCCCACGGTATTTCCGGACGGCAATCTTTGGCCCAATTAAATCGGCTGCATCCGATCACGACGCTTTTCGGTGCAACGGTGGCATTGTCGCGTTCATCTTCCGGCCTGAACCATGCCATTTCTTCAGCGGTACGGTAGCTTGGTTTGCCGTCAATTTTTTTAGAATACGGGTCAATCAGCAATTTGTTGGGATTAAAACATGAGCCGTATTCTGCGTTTTCACGTCCATACACGCGAAAACCGTATCGCTGCCCTGCCTTAACATCCGGCACAAATCCGTAAAATACCGAACCGCGCCGCGAAGGCATCTCCAAACGGGTTTCTTTATCCTTATCAAACAGACACAATTCGACCTTTTCGGCATTGATGGAAAACAAGGTGAAATTCGCGCCCTTGCTTGTCAGGGTCGCGCCCATGGGATAAGGCTTGCCTTCCTCCATATGCCATGATTTGGCAGTCATAGAATGATTCCTTAGTATGTATTTGGTTTCGTGTCCAATATAAGGCCGTCTGAAAATCTTTCAGACGGCCTTGAATCATATTGATATCACTATCTTTTAATTTTCAGCTGATTGGGCAGGCATGATGCCCACCCTCAAAGTTGATTTACGCTTCGTCTTTGACTGCCGCCTGATACAGGTAAACGGTTGCCAACGGCGGTACGGTAACAGACAGGGAATTTGGTTTGCTATGCGACCAAACTTCTTCTGTCTCCACCGTTGCGCCGGCAGAAACGCCGCTGCCTTTGTAATGCAGGTCGTCTGAATTGAGGATTTCGCGGTATTCGCCGGCAGAATTCACACCAAAGCGGTAGCCTTCGCGTACTACTGGTGTGAAGTTGCTGATGACGATAACGCGGTTGCCTTCGCGGTCGCGGCGCTCGAAAACGAATACGGAATTGTCGCCGTCATCGGCAACCAGCCATTCAAATCCTTCAGGCCATTGGTCTAATTGATAAAGCGGCGCAGTGTCTTTATAGACATGGTTCAACTCGCGCACGAAGTCTTGTACGCCTTTATGCCAGCCGCCTTCTTGCTCCAGCAAGAACCAATCCAGTCCTTCGTTGTAGTTCCACTCGCGGCCTTGTGCAAACTCATTGCCCATAAACAACAGTTTCTTACCGGGGAATCCGTACATAAAGCCGTAGTAGGCGCGCAGGTTGGCAAATTGTTGCCAGCAGTCGCCGGGCATACGTCCGAGCAGCGAACGTTTACCATGCACGACTTCGTCGTGCGAGAGCGGCAGGACGAAGTTTTCGCTGTACTGATACATCATGCCGAAAGTCATTTTGTTGTGGTGGTATTTGCGGTTGATGGGGTCTTCCATCATGTAGCGCAAAGTATCGTTCATCCAGCCCATATTCCATTTGAAGCTGAAGTTCAAGCCTTCTTGGCGGGTCACATTGGCAAATGAAGTGGACTCTTCGGCGATTTCAGTCGCAGCCGGAACTTCCTCTTTCAACATGGTGTTGGTATCACGCAGGAAAGCGATGGCTTCAAGGTTTTCATGGCCGCCGTATTGGTTCGGAATCCACTCGCCGTCTTTGCGCGAATAGTTGCGGTAAATCATCGAAGCCACCGCGTCAACGCGGATACCGTCAAAGCCAAAACGTTCTATCCAATACAGGGCGTTGCCTTGCAGGAAGTTTTTCACTTCGTTTCTGCCGAAGTTGTAAATCAGGGTGTTCCAGTCTTGGTGGTATCCTTCGCGCGGATCGGCGTGTTCGTACAGCGCGGTGCCGTCGAATTTGGCCAGGCCGTGGTCGTCGGTTGGGAAATGGCCGACCACCCAGTCGAGGATAACGCTGATACCTGCTTCGTGCGCGGCTTTAATCAATGCACGCAATTCTTCCGGCGAACCGAAACGGCTGGTCGGCGCATACAAACCGGTTGCCTGATAGCCCCATGAGCCGTCAAACGGATATTCGGAAACAGGCAGGAACTCGATATGGGTAAAGCCCATGTCTTTGACGTATGCCACCAATTCTTTGGCAAGCTCTTCGTAAGTCAGCCAGAAATTGTTTTCCGGATTGCGTTTCCACGAACCCAAATGCACTTCATAAATGCTGATCGGCGCATCAATGGCATTGGCGCGAGCGCGGAAGGCCGGTTCTTCCACTTCATCAGGCAAACCACGCACGATAGATGCGGTGGTCGGGCGCAGTTCCGCACCGAAAGCATACGGGTCGGCTTTTTCACGTACATTACCGTTGGCATCGCGGATTTCAAATTTGTAGAGGGCATTAAGTTTGACTGCAGGAATAAAGATGTCCCAAATACCGTTGTCGCGGTGGAAACGCATTACATGGCGGCGGCCGTCCCAGTTATTAAATTCGCCGATAACGGAAACGCGTTGCGCATTGGGCGCCCAGACGGCAAAGCGTATACCCTTCACGCCATCCAACTCGGCAAAATGCGCGCCTAAAGTCTCATAAGGACGCAGGTGTTTGCCTTCGGCCAACAGCCAGGAATCCATGTCTTGCAATGCAGAGCTGAAATGATAAGGGTCTTCTTCAATCACTGGCTCGGTGTCTTCGGTGTAACGGATACGCAAAGCGTAATCAGGCGCATCATCGGGCAAAACAGCCACAAAGAAACCGCGTTCATCAATTTTTTCAGACGGCACGATGAGTTCGCCGCTGCGGCGGTTCACAATATCCACGCTTACTGCGCCGGGAATCAAAACGCGTACCACTTCATCGCCCTCTGCAAGGCGATGTCGCCCCAGATAAGCGAACAAGTCGCTGTGGGTGGCAAGAAACAGGCTTTCGACCGTATCGCGCTCGATTTGGTCAAGTTCATGATAAGTCTTGATTTGGCTGTTTGTTTTCATGCGTACCTCGTCAATAATGGCAAGTTGGCCGCCCATGAGGCGGTGTTGTAGGAAATCTTCCAAAGAAACCGGCATTTTTTGCGCCCAGTTCGGATAGCCTTCGGTTACACCCGGGACATTCAGATTGTCGATGACGCCCAGCAGGTTTTCCAGTTGTACGGCGTAAAGTTTGCTGCGGCTCAATGCGCCGTATTTATGCAAAGCCGCCAGCAAGGTTTCATCGGCTTTTGCCGGCATTTGTACGTCTGCACCCAGACAGCCGGTTTCTTTCAATTTATCCAGCAAATCAGCTTTATCGTGTTCGCGCTCGTCCAAGGCCGTCTGAAAAGCGGCTGCATCAGGCAAAGTACCGAGTTTGAACATCGTATCCAAATCTTTGCCTATCCAATAGCCTGCCAAGGGCGCAACATCGTGGGTACTGATGACCGTAATCGCCTGCTCGGGGTATTCTTCAGGTAATTGAAAACCGTTCCAGCCCTTGCTGAAATACATGACTTTGTAAGAGAACACTTGATAGCGGTTGAGCAGATAACGCGCTTGATCGGGTACCGTACCCAAATCCTCGCCGATAATGACGCAACGGTTGCGCCGGCTTTCCAAGGCCAAAATGGCAAAAGTCACTTCGGCATCGTAATGCACATATGCGCCGAAATCTGCTGTTTTATCGTTTAAAACCCACCACAAACGACACAATGCCATCACATGGTCAATCCGCAACACGCCATACAGGCGCATGTTTTCGCGCAACAAATGGGCAAACTTCTCATAGCCCGTATGCTTCAACATCGACGGATTAAGCGGCGGCAAATCCCAATTCTGCCCTGTCGGCCCCAAAGGATCGGGCGGCGCGCCGACCGATACGTCCATACAATAATCTTGGCGGTTTAACCAAGTATCCGCGCTGCCTCGCGCCACGCCGACTGCCAAATCGCCGTAAATGCCGAGTTTGACACCGTATTCGGCAGCGGCTTGGTTGACTTCGCGCAACTGCTCCGCACAAAGCCATTGCAGCCACATATAAAAACGGATTTCACGTTCATGGCTGCGCGCGAATTTTTCTACCGCTTCGCCATCAGGCTGATGAAATTCAGACGGCCATGACTGCCAACCCACTTGTCCGGGACGGCTGTAATACTGGTCCAAAGCCTCAAACAAACCGAAGCCTTGCAAAGCCTTGCCTTTTTCCGCAACAAATGCTTCAAATGCAGCGCGTTCATTTGCCGCAGCTTCGCAGGTATTTTGTTCAAACGCATTAAACGCCATTTGCAGCGCATCACGCTTGCATGCCCAAACCGCCGTATAAGTCACCGTTTCCGTAACACGCAAAGCGGCAATACGCTGACGGATTTTCGGTTGTGCCAGCCAGTTTTTCAGTTGCTCGTTATAAGTAAACGCGCCGACTTTTTCGATATCCAAGTAAATCGGATTGAGCCATTCGCGCGAAGAAGGGCTATACGGGCTGGCAAAGGCAGGCTTGCTGGTAAACAAGGCGTGCAAAGGGTTGATACCGACAAAATCCAGCTTTTTCTCCCCCGCATATTTCATCAGGTTCAACAAATCAGTAAAGTCGCCTATGCCCCAGTTGCGCTCGGAACGCAGACTGTACAAATGCATGGTCAAACCATTCATCCGACCGCCATTGGCAAGCAGTTTGGGTTGGTAAACCGATTCAGGCGCAACAATCAGGCGTACAAGGCGACATCCGCCACCGGTATCGGCCGACAAAGTGTAATAACCGCAAGCCAGTCGGGGCAGCTTAATCCAAAGCGTATCGTTGTCGCCTGGATATAAAGTCAAGCTCTGGCACTCATCTGCCTCATCAATCAATACGACCGCTTCCGCACCATGAAATTCAGACGGCATCTGTAAAGATTCTTCGCCGTTTTCATGCGCGATCATCGTATTCAGATAAAGGCCGTCTGAATCCGGTTTGCTTTTGTCCAAAACAGCAACGATCGATTCCAACACTTCAGGTTTGGTCGCATGATATGTACCGTTGATGTCGTGGTAGCCTAAATCAATACCGGCCTCTACGGCCTGTCGCTCCAATGTCTCACTCATTGCATTCTGCCTGTTTTACCAATATCTGAATCTTAATACAGATTGTGTCGCACCGTTATATGTAATTTATTGTAGTCTCTAACAAAATCCATATTTCCCTGTTTGATTTGACCTGCGCCAAAATTTCCTATTTATCTGTCTTGTAAAAACTTAAAGGCCGTCTGAAAAGGAAGGTTTCATTCCTTTTCAGACGGCCTTTATCATGCTTCAAGCCTGATTAGTGGTGGTGATGACCGTGCGGGCCATGTACGTGACCGTGGGCAATTTCTTCCTCGGTCGCATCGCGCACACCTTCAACAGTCGCTTTGAACAATACTTTCATACCGGCCAAAGGATGGTTACCATCCACTACGGCTTTACCGTCGGCAACATCGGTTACACGATAAATCAATACATCGCCGGTTTCCGGATCATCGGCTTCAAACATCATGCCGACTTCAACTTCGACAGGGAACACGCTTACATCTTCAATACGCACCAGCTCAGGATCTTGCTCGCCGAAAGCATCATCAGGCGACAAAGCCACTTCAACGGTATCTCCTACATTTTTGCCGTGCAACGCTTCTTCCACCAAAGGGAAAATACCGTCATAACCGCCATGCAGGTAAGCAATCGGCTCTTCGGTTTTATCCAACAACTGGTTGTTTGCATCGTACATTTCATAATGCAGCGAAACTACGGAATTTTTAACAATAGACATCATGTCGTCCTTAATCAATATTTAAAAGTCAAGTCCAGGCTATTCTATCACAGCTGTAACTAAACAATCGGTTTACCTTAAACAAATACTTTTGGCAAACACAACAAAACCAAAAAAGCCCATATAAAAAACCAAATTGAATGATCCCAATCCATAAAAGTTGCTTTTTCACAACACAAAGTTGCTAAATTACAAAAAATTCCCCAAACGCAAAAACATTCTAAATCCTTAAAACCAACAACAGTTAAAAATAATCAAATTATTGAATATAAACAACTTTTTAAAAGTTCATTAATTATGAATATTTTTAGATGATTTTTTACCTGCCTCCCTGATTTACATTATTTTCGTTAATTTTGTATTGATTTTAATCCGCAAACGGTTAAGCAACGTTGCATTGGCCCACCCCGTGGGGCATAATAACGAAAATTCAGCAATGAATTTCTACTGTACAGGCCGTTTGACGGCTATTTTTAGTTTAAATGTTTAAATCGATTTAAAAAAGGTCCTCAAAAATGAAAAAATCTCTGTTCGCTGCTGCTTTGTTGTCTTTAGCTTTGGCCGCTTGTGGCGGTGCTGATAAAGCTGCTGAAACTGCTGCTTCTGCTGCTTCTGAAGCCGCTGCTTCTGCTACTGAAGCTGCTGCTTCTGCTGCTGAAGCTACCGAAGCTGCTGCTACTGAAGCCGCTGCATCTGCTACTGAAGCCGCTGCTTCTGCTACTGAAGCTGCTGCATCTGCTGCTGAAGCCGCTGCTTCTGCCGCTTCTGAAGCTGCTAAATAATATTCTTTTGAATATAAGAAAAGCAGGATACCATTGCGTATCCTGCTTTTTTACATTCCTCACACTCCCCTTCCCGACTTTTCCGCCTGACTGCCATGCACCTTCACGACCGTTTTGCTGAGTTTCTTTCCGCCTCTGAAATTATCGAAGCCACTCCGGCCTTGTTAAATGACCAACGCCACCGCTTTGTTTCTTCGCCGAATATTGTCTTACAGCCGAACTCTGTCGAAAGCGTGCAGAAAATCATGCGTTTCTGCTTTGAGAACCGTATCCGCGTCACCCCGCAGGGCGGCAATACCGGATTATGCGGCGCAACGGTAACCACCGAAGGTGTACTGCTCAATCTCTCCAAACTCAACCGCATCCGCGATATCAACCTTGCCGACAACAGCATGACGGTTGAAGCTGGCGTGATTTTGCAAAATGCTCAAAAGGCGGCAGCCGAAGCCGGACGACTGTTTCCGCTCAGCCTTGCCAGCGAAGGCTCTTGCCAAATCGGCGGCAATATCGCCTGTAATGCCGGCGGTTTGAATGTCTTGCGTTACGGCAGCATGCGTGATTTGGTATTGGGTTTGGAAGTCGTTTTACCAAACGGCGAACTGGTTTCCCACCTTCAGCCCCTGCACAAAAACACAACCGGCTACGATTTGCGCCATCTTTTTATCGGCAGCGAAGGAACATTGGGCATCATTACCGCCGCCACACTCAAACTCTTTGCCCAGCCCAAAACCAAAGCGACAGCATGGGTAGGTTTAGACGATATTGAATCCGCCGTCTCGCTTTTAACTGCGGTACAAGGCCATTTTGCCGAACGCTTGACCAGTTTCGAGCTGATCAGCCGCTTTGCCCTCGATTTATCTTCGGAATTCAGCCAACTCAAAAAGCCTGCCGATGCGGAATGGCATATTTTGATTGAACTTGCAGATTCCGTTCCCGATGCCGGACTGGATGAAAAGCTTGCCGAATTTCTCTATCAAAACGGATGGGAAAACAGCATCTTGGCGCAATCCGAGCAAGAGCGCTCCGATTTATGGACCTTGCGTGAAAATATTTCCGCTTCCCAACGCAAACTCGGCACCAGCATCAAACACGACATTGCCGTCCCTATCGCCCAAGTAGCCACCTTTGTCCGCCAATGCGCGCCTGCCTTGGAAACCCGTTTCCCCGGCATACAAATTGTCTGCTTCGGACATTTAGGTGACGGCAGCCTGCATTACAATACATTCCTTCCCAACGTATTGAGCAACGAAGCCTACCAATACGAAGACGCCGTCAATACCATTGTTTATGAAAACATCCTTGCCTGCCACGGTACGATTGCCGCAGAACACGGCGTAGGCATCATCAAAAAACATTGGCTGCCCCGCGTACGTACACAGGCCGAACTCGTTCTGATGCATGCCATCAAAAATCAGCTTGACCCTTATAGCATTATGAATCCGGACAAACTCCTGCCTTCTTTGGATTAACCAATACAAAAAGGCCGTCTGAAACATTTCAGACGGCCTTTTTATTTTATCCAAACTATTTCAATGCCGTTTTCCAATCCAATCCGCCCAACGACGGTACCTGTATCACTTCGTTGGTATCCAAATTGACCGCTGTCAGCTCTCCGCCCCACAACGCGCCGGTATCCAAAGCAATAACCTGATCGGTATTAACGTAACCCAATGACGACCAATGTCCGAACACGGTAATATAATCCAAATTCTGCCTATCCGGCGCTTTAAACCAAGGGCGCAGGTAAAGCGGCATTTTTTTCAGAGTGGATTTATATTCATAATCCAATTCGCCTTTATACGTCAGCGCCCGCATACGGGTAAAGACGTTGATAATCATGCGTAGGCGCTCATAGCCTGTCAAATCGTCCGTCCACTCGGTCGGCTTGTTGCCGTACATTTTGCCAAAAAATTTCCTGTACTTTTTACCTTGCAACTCATCCTCAGCTTCACGGGCAAGGCTTTCGGCTTTATCAACCGACCATTGCGGCAAAATACCGGCATGCACCATCACATGCCTGTCGCCGCGCACCAACAGCGGCTGATGACGCAGCCAGTCAAGCATGGCATGACTATCGGGATGGGTCAAAATCGGCTCAACCGTATCACTACGCTTGAGCGTTCCTTCACCGCAACCGACTGCCAAAAGATGTAAATCATGATTGCCCAAAACCATTTGCACACTGCTGTCATGCTCTTTGGCAAATTTCAGGGTTTCCAAAGACTTCGGGCCGCGATTGACAATATCGCCGACCAGCCAAAGGGTGTCCGTACCATGATTAAAGCCGATTTTGGCAAGCAACAAAGTCAGCTCATCAAAACAGCCTTGAATGTCTCCGATTGCGTAATGTGCCATTATTATTGTTTTCCGTTGTTATTATTTTCAGACGGCCTCAAGCCCAGCCCAGGCCGTCTGAAAACATCATTTATGCATTTAAAACCAATACTGCCTCTGCTTCAACCTGAACGCCTTTAGGCAGGCTGGCCACGCCAACCGCCGCACGTGCAGGGAAAGGTTGTTCGATAAATTCAGCCATCACTTCATTAAACACGGCAAAGTTGGCCAAATCGGTCAAATAAGCATTGAGTTTGACGATATCGTTCAAAGAACCGCCGGCCGCTTCGGCTACGGCTTGCAGATTTTTAAATACTTGCACTGCTTCGGCGCGGAAGTCGCCATCTCCGACCACAGTCATCGTAGCCGGATCCAAAGGAATCTGACCGCTCATATAAACCGTATCGCCTGCGCGGACTGCTTGGCTGTATGCACCAATCGCGGCAGGGGCTTTGTCGGTATGGATAATGGTTTTAGACATGATATTCTCCTCAAATAGAAATGTCAGAATCAGGTGGAAGCTTCGAATTTTACTTTCAACAGAAATACGTTTCAATAAAAGCATTCAATTAATGCGTTTAGCCCGTCTTGTTCTTCCCCGATTTTAAACCTACAATCCCACACATTATTCATTTCAAAGCCGAAATTATTATGTTTTTTGTCTTATCCCCAGCCAAAAACCTCAACGAAAAAGACCCCTCCCCCATCAGCAGCTTTACCCTGCCCGATCTTCTGCCCGAAGCAGAAATCCTGATGCAGGAGTTGCGTCAGCTTGCCCCCCAACAAATCGCCGAGCTGATGCATGTTTCCGACAAAATCGCCCTGCTCAATGCCGAACGCAATGCCGTATGGCACACGCCGTTTACCCCTGAAAATGCCAAACAGGCCGTATTTATGTTCAACGGCGATGTCTATGAAGGCATTGCCGCCGATACCCTCAAACCAGAACAAATCGACTATCTGCAACAACACGTCCGCCTGCTCTCCGGCCTATACGGCGTACTGCGCCCGCTCGACTTAATGCAGCCCTACCGCTTGGAAATGGGCACGGTCTTTGCCAACTCGCGCGGTAAAAACCTCTACGAATTTTGGGGCGATAAAATTACCGACCTGCTCAACCAAACACTGGAGCAGGCCGATAGCGACGTTTTAATCAACCTCGCCTCACAAGAATATTTCAAATCCATCAACACTAAAAAACTCAACGCACGCCTGATTACGCCGATTTTTAAAGACGAGAAAAACGGCAAATACAAAATCATCAGCTTCTACGCCAAGCGTGCGCGCGGTTTGATGGTGCGCTACGCGGCAGAACACAGCATTACCGAGCCTGAAATGCTCAAAAATTTCGACTACGAAGGCTATTCATTCAATGAAGCAGCTTCAAACGAAGCCAAATGGGTATTCATGCGTGAAGAACAATCCAAATAAAAACAAAATACTAGATATTTTCCCTAAAATACCACTTGGCAAAGGCCGTAAGTTCCATTAGTATTACGGCTTCAAGAACGGAAGCGTGGCAGAGCGGTTTAATGCAACGGTCTTGAAAACCGTCGAGGGTTGATAGCCCTCCGTGAGTTCGAATCTCACCGCTTCCGCCATTCTTGATAAGGATATAAAGACTTGATTGATTCAAGTCTTTTTTTTATTTTTGTCCTTTTGAAATTTAAGTTTATGTTGACAGGTCAACATTATCGATAAACAAAAGGCCGTCTGAAACTTCCCTATCCGGTTTCAGACGGCCTTTTAAACTTTATACCTATCCAAGCACCCCTTCCCTGTTTATAACCGAATACAAAACCAAAGGCCGTCTGAAAATCTCTTTTCAGACGGCCTTTGGTTTTTCTACAAATCAAACGCGGCATTAATCAAACGTTTGGTGTAATCGTTTTGCGGATGGTGGAAAATCTGATCCGCGCTGCCGTACTCAACCATTTCGCCCTGCTTCATCACGATCACATTATCGCTGACAGCGCGCACGACAGACAAATCATGACTGATGAACATATAAGTCAGGCCGTATTTCTTCTGCAAATCGCGCAAAAGTTCGACCACTTTGGATTGTACGGAGCGGTCAAGTGCAGAGGTTGGCTCGTCCAAAAGGATAAATTTCGGGCGCAGGATAACGGCGCGTGCAATAGCGATACGCTGACGCTGGCCGCCGGAGAATTCATGCGGATAACGGTTGAGCGCGTCAAGCGGCAGGGACACTTCCTTCATGACTTCCAAAACGCGTTGGATACGTTCTTTTTTGGTCATTTCAGGATGATGAACCGTCAAACCTTCGCCAATAATCTCACCAACGGTCAGGCGTGGGGAAAGCGAACCGAACGGATCTTGGAACACAATTTGCCGTTGCGATTTCAGACGGCGTGCTTCTTCGGCGGTATAGTTTTTCAGGTCTTTGCCTTCAAAGGAGATATGGCCGGTATAAGGCAGCATCTGCATGACGGCTTTGCCCAGCGTGGATTTGCCGGAACCGGACTCGCCGACGACGCCCAATGTTTCGCCTTCTTTAATTTTGAAGCTGATGCCTTTGACGGCGTCAAAAGTTTTGAGCGGCTTGCCGAAAAAGTTTTGCTTCAATACGAAAGAAACATTGACATTATCGGCATCGATTAACACTCCGGCGCTGGTTTCTTCCGGCTCTTTCATGCCCTTGGGAATGGCATTGATGAGTTCGGCGGTATATTCGTGTTTCGGATGGGCAAATACTTCTTTGATTTTGCCGCGCTCGACAATTTCGCCGTTACGCATGACGCAGACGGTTTTGGAATAGTGTTCCGCCAAACCCAAATCGTGGGTAATGAAGATAATCGCCATGCCCATTTGCTGTTGCAAATCGTGGAGCAAATCGAGAATCTCAGCTTGAATGGTCACATCCAAAGCGGTGGTCGGCTCATCGGCAATCAGCAGGTCAGGTTCATTAATAAGCGCCATGGCAATCATAATACGTTGCAGCTGACCGCCGGAAAACTCGTGCGGATACTGCTTCATACGGCGTTCGGCTTCTTTGATGCCCACACGTTCCAACAATGCCAATGCCTTCTGTCCTGCTTCTTTTTTGCCGAGCTTTTTATTGTGCACACGCGCCGCTTCAATCAGTTGCGCACCGATACGCATAAACGGATTGAGGGAAGTCATCGGCTCTTGAAAAATCACGCTGATGCGGTTGCCGCGCAAATCACGCAGGGTTTTCTCATCTGCATCCAAAATGGAAATGCCGTCAAAAGTAATGCGCGAATCTTTGCTGTATCGGGCAAATTTTTCAGGCAGCAGGCGCATAACGGACATAGATGTTACGGACTTTCCCGAGCCGGATTCGCCGACCAAAGCCAATGTTTCGCCCTCTGCCACTTTAAAGCTGACATTACGCACGGCATGCACGGTTTTCTCATGCAGCTCAAAATCGATGTCCAGATTTTCTACAACCAGTAACTGTTTTGTCATTTTGATAATCCTTTTGGTTGCGGTTTAGCGGTCTTTCGGGTCAAGCGCATCGCGCAGGCCGTCGCCGATAAAGTTGAAACAGAACAAAGTGGTTACCAAGAAGAAACTCGGCACGAGCAGTTGCCATGGTGCGGCTTCCATCGAAATCGCACCTTCTTGCAGCATCGAACCCCAACTAGTCATCGGCTCTTGCACGCCCAAGCCCAAGAAGCTCAAGAAGGATTCAAACATAATCATGCCCGGCACCAGCAAAGAGGCATACACCATCACCACGCCCAAAACATTCGGAATAATGTGGCGCGTTACGATTTTACGTTTTGCCACGCCGCTCACACGCGCCGCTTCGACAAACTCTTTATGCTTCAAGCTCAAGGTTTGGCCGCGCACGATACGCGCCACGTCCAGCCAAGACACCAAACCTACGGCGGCAAAAATCAAAAGCAGATTGCGGCCAAAGAACGTGGTCAGCAGAATGACAAAAAACATAAACGGAAACGCGTTCAAAATTTCCAAAAAGCGCATCATCAGCGAATCGAGCTTACCGCCGATAAAGCCGGCAATCGCGCCATAAAGCGTACCGATGACAACGGCCACCAATGCGCCGGCCACACCGACCAGCAAGGAAATACGTCCGCCGGTTGCCGCGCGCGACAGCAAATCGCGACCGAGCAAGTCCGTACCCAGATAGTGATGAGTAGAAAGGGACGGCGGAATCTGCATATTGTCCCAGTCGGTGAAGTCGTAGGTGTAGCGGACAATCCATGGTGCCACAATCACAAAAATGCTGATCAGCAACAGGATGATAATGCTGTACACCGCCGCTTTGTTCTGTTTAAAACGCCGCCATGCGTCGCTCCACAGGCTTTTGCCGTGTACTTGGGCGTATTCTGCTGCCTCTGCGAGGGCCTGAGTCTGCTTCTTTTTAAATAACATAATGTTCTCTCTCGCTTTTTATTCTTTCTTCAGGCCGTCTGAACGTTTCAGACGGCCTTTGCGCAAATGGGATTAATAACGGATTTTCGGGTCAATAATGGCATACAGAATATCGAGGATGGCGTTGAACAAAATGGTCATAATGCCCACCAAAATCGTCAAACCCAAAATCATGCCGTAGTCGCGGTTGAGCGCGCCGTTGACAAATAATTGTCCGACACCGGGAATACCGAACACGTTTTCAATCACAATGGAGCCGGTAATGATGCCGACGAATGCCGGGCCTAAGAAAGAAACAATCGGCAGCATAGCTGGGCGCAGCGCATGGCGCAGGATGATGCGGCTCATGGGCAGGCCTTTGGCGCGTGCCGTGCGGATAAAGGGGCTGTTCAATACTTCAATCATCGCGCCGCGCGTAATCCGCGCGATACTGGACACATAACCGATGGACAAAGTAACAACGGGCAAAATCAAGTTCATCAGTGCGCCATCGTTCCAGCCGCCTGCAGGCAGCCATTGCAGTCTGACGGCAAACACCAGTACCAATACCGGCGCCATCACAAAACTGGGAACGACAATGCCGGTCATCGCGCCGCTCATCAGCGCATAATCCAGCCAGCTATTTTGTTTTAAGGCGGCGATGATGCCGATAAACATGCCGAAGATAGCGGCGATTAAAAAGGCGTAGAAGCCAAGTTCTGCCGATACCGGCAGGGATTGGGCAAGCAACTCATTAACGCTGAAATCTTTATATTTGAACGATGGCCCCAAATCCCCCTGCGCCAACTGCTTGAGGTAGTGGAAATATTGGAGGTACATCGGATCATTGAGGTGGTATTTGGCTTCGATATTAGCCATGACCGCAGGCGGCAGATTGCGTTCGCCTGTGAACGGGCTGCCCGGTGCGAGCCGCATCAGGAAAAACGATACGGTAATCAACACCAGCATGGTCGGGATGGAAGCACATATCCGTTTGATGATGAATTTCAACATAATCAGGCTGTCCTGTCTGAACATACCGGACTCGTGAAAACAAAGCTGACCTGAAGCGGAAATCGGATGAATGGCAGCAGGCGTCTGTAACGTCGCCGCGCCGGTTTCTCTCTCTATTCCGACCGGGTTATTGTTTTTATTCGGAGTCGGGTAAGGTTTTTTAGTTTTTAGATAATTGTTGTTATAAGGCCGTCTGAAACTTTGTATCCGCCGTTTCAGACGGCCTTTCACGTTAACGCGCCAAAGGTTCGGTGCGTTCAATCAGCCATGCTTTGGCCGCGCCTTCTGTCAAAGGCTCAAGACGGCGGCGCACTTCGGCGTGATATTGGTTCAGCCATTCGATTTCGCTACCGGTCATCAGTTTGGTATCGATGAGGCGCGTATCGATTGGGCAGAGGGTAACGGTTTCAAAATACAGGAATTTGCCGAACTCGGTTTCCTCTGGGTTTTCAACCGGACGGTTGATTACCAGGCTTTCGATACGGATACCCCATTTGCCCGGACGGTAAAGACCCGGCTCGTTGGAAGTCAGCATGCCTGACTTCATCGCGTGATGCGGTTGCGGCACAGCGGCAACGGCAATACTTTGCGGGCCTTCATGTACATTGAGGAAATAGCCCACGCCATGACCTGTACCGTGACCGTAATCGCATTGCGCCTGCCAGAGCGATTTGCGGCAGATGGCATCAATCATCGGGCCTTTGATGTTTTCAGGGAAAATGGTTTCCGCCAGAGAAATATGCGCTTTCAACACCAAAGTGTAGTCGCGTTTCATGGCCGCACTCGGATTGCCGACAGGCACCACGCGCGTGATGTCGGTCGTACCGCCCCAGTATTGGCCGCCAGAATCAATCAGCAGCATACCGTTGCCTTTGATTTTGCTGTTGTTTTCCGGTGTCGCGCTGTAATGAGGCAAGGCAGCATTGGCATTGTAGCCGGCGATGGTGTCGAAACTTGGCGAAATAAAGCCGGGACGTTGGCTGCGGTGTTTATAGAGCATGCCATCGATGTCCAGCTCGCTCAATTCGCCGCCGTCTGCCAAGATTTGTTCAAACTCGGCAAAGAAGCCGCACAATGCCGCGCCGTCTTCCGCCATGGTATTGCGGATATGGGCAATGTCGGCATCGGATTTAACCGATTTGAAGAATGTGCTTGGGTGGATGGCTTCAATCAAACGGACGTCTTCAGGCAGGCGGCGCAAAGTACCGACTGCGGTTTTGTTCGGATCAATCAGCAATGCGCCCTTAACGTCTGCCAAATAGTCCGCCGCTTGCGCATAAGGCAATACTTCAAAACCTGCCGCTTTCAAAGCTTCGGCAGATTCGGCTTTCAGACGGCCTGCATCGGTAAACAATACGGCTTTGTCTTGGCTGATAAACAGATGGGACAAGAACACGGGGTTGAACGGCACATCATCGCCGCGCAGATTGGTAATCCAAGCGATGTCGTCCAAAGATGAAACCAAATGCGCATCTGCGCCCTGCTCTTTCATGGCCGTACGGATACGGGCCAATTTTTCGGCCGCCGTTTCGGAAACGTAGTCGGGATGGTGAACGTAGATTTCCGGAGTCGGCAATGCAGGACGGTCGTCCCACACTTCGTCCAACAAGGTTTCAGGATATTCGAGGCGGATGTTTTTGGCGGCAAGTGCCTGTTTCAAACCGCGCTCGCCGCTGAGTGCGAACATATCGGCAGGCGCGCCGACGACTGCACCCTCGGGCAGATTTTGTGCCAACCACTCGGTATAAGGCGCATCAACGCCCATTTTTTGCAGCTCGATGCCGTTTGGAGAAAGCTGTTGGCCGGCCTGTTCCCAATAGCGGCTGTCCGTCCACACGCCTGCTTTATCGGCGGTTACCACCAAAGTGCCGGCCGAACCGGTAAAGCCGGAAAAATCGCGACGTGCCTGCCAATGCTCGGGCAGGTATTCGGAAAGGTGAGGATCGGCGGAAGGAATGACAAACGCGTCCACGCCATGTTTTTTCATGGCTTCGCGTAAAACGGACAAACGTTGTTGTACAGATTTCATGTGTTATGTCTCCTGTTGTTTCAGACGGCCTCTGTCATCAAGGCCGTCTGAAAACTTGTGCTGTCTATAATCAATCTATTTTTTCGGTGCGAACGACCAGCTTTTGACCGTGTAGTTCCGCAAAGGGTCTTTGTCGGAATAGCCGATAATATCGGGTTTGACCATACGCACTTCAACCTGATGATACAGCGGAATCAGTGCAGCGTCTTCTTGAAGCTGCTTCTCCGCATCGGCATAAAGCTGGCTGCGCGCTTCCTTGCTGACACCATCTTTCAGCGTATTGTTCATAAATGTATCAAACGCCGCGCTTTTGTAGCGGAATGCATTGTTTGAGTTGTTGGATTTCAAGATATTGAGCATACCCGCCGCATCATTGAAGTCGGAACACCAGCCGCTGAACGAAACCTTGAAATTGCCTTGCGCGCGCGTATCCAAATAAGTTTTCCATTCCTCGTTGGACAAAGTCGGACGGATAAACGGAATGGCGGCTTTCCACACCGACTGCACGGCAGTAATTTGTTTTTTGGACGCTTCGCTGGTGCTGTACAAAATATCAAACTCAAGCGGATGGTCATCGTTGTAGCCTGCTTCGTTCAACAGTTTGCGCGCGGTTTCGATGCGTTTTTCAGGCGTCCACTCTTTCCACTCCGGATAAACAGGAATCACACCCTGCATTTGCGGCGGCGTCAATTGGAACGCAGGCGTATCGCCACGGCCGCCCACTTTGACGACGATGTCGCGGCGCGTCAGCATATTGAGCGCCTTGCGGACACGCGGATCGTTAAACGGCGCCGCTTCGTGGTTCGGCTCCAAATACCAGCTGCACAAAGAAGTCGTGCGTCTTACTTGGCCGGGAAACTCAATATCCGCCACTTTGACCTGATCGCTGGGAATGCCGTAAGTTACGTCAATTTCATTGGCGCGATAACGGTTGTATTCACCGCTACCTGACAAGAAAACCGCCTTCGGAATGGCTACTTTGTCTTTATCGTAATAATTGGGATTGCGTTCCATATTGATGTGGCTGTTGACTTTCCAATCCTTTAACAGATAAGCGCCACTGGAAACATAATGACCGGGCTGCGTCCACTTGTTGCCGTATTTTTCAACAGTGGCGCGGTGAACTGGAAAAGTGAATTGCTGAATCAGCATATCAGGGAAATAAGGTACAGGCGCAATCAACGTAAATTGCAGGGTCTTCGCGTCCAACGCCTTGACGCCCAATGTCTCAGGCTTGGCTTTGCCGTTTAATATATCTTCCGCATTTTCCACTTGGGCATCGACCAAATAGCTGCCGAAAGGTGCGCCGGTGGCCGGATCGGCAAGACGGCGAAAGCTGTACACGAAATCTTCGGCAGTAATCGGATCGCCATTGCTCCATTTGGCATCACGCAGATGGAAGGTCCAAACACGCTCGCCCTCGCTCTCCCATTTTTCCGCCAAAGCAGGAATGGTTTTGCCTTCGGCATCCGTACCGACCAAACCATCCATCAACTGACGGATAATCGCACCGGCCGCCATATCGCCGCTCATCTGAGGATCCAGCGTGCCTGGCTCGACGCCGTTGCTGACTACCACGCGCTCATAATCGGTACGCTTAAACTCAGGAGCAGGCTTAACATCGCGGCTGCACGCCGACAATGCGAATACGGCAGCCAATGATGCAGTCAACAGCGGGTAGGTTTTTCCGGCCATATTTCATTCCTTCTTTTGGGTATTCTTCTTTTTCAGACGGCCTGATTATTCAAACTACACTTAACTACAAATATTTGAGGTTTTTAAACCCAGTTAAAGCCTCTATTTTTAGATATAAAAATAGTGTTTAAAACTACCTATACCATCGAAATAAAAGCAGCCGTCTAAGATTGTCGGCAAATTAACACAAAAATACGTAACTGAAAACTATTTTTCAATTTATCCTACGATAAGTTACAAATGTATTGATTTTTTATGATTTGTCAAATAAGATTATCCGAACTCTTTCGCCATAAGCAAGAAAAAGACATAAAAAGGAGAATCAAATGAAGAAGTTATCTTACTTTATTGCCACTGCCCTCATAGGCTCTTCCCTAAGTGCCGCCCACGCCGAACCTAAAATGAGCGGCACCATCTACATCATGACCGAGGTCGAACACAACAATAAAACCGGCGTCACCAATACAACCATTTCCGATAAAAGTTCCAGTCTTTATCTCTCCGATGAAGTACGACTCAACAACGACTTATGGCTGAAATGGCAACTTGGCTCCTTTATTTACTTCGATTCCGACCGCTGGGGCGGCTGGGGTACTGCCGACTCATACGTCGCGCTCAACAGCTACAAAAACCTCGGCACCGTCAAAATGGGTTACATCAGTACGCCCATGAACAGCATTTATCTGAACCCGTTCGACACCAACAGCCCGATTTTGGAGTTCGGCAAAATTTCTCGCTTCGGCCAACGCCGTGTTTCCATGGCTTATGAGTCGCCTTGGAAAAACGGTTTCCAATTCAAATTCAACGTTTCCCCCGGTTCCAATGCCGCACGCAACAACAATGACTGGAATCCGGACAAAAAACGTGACGGCGACTGGGTCTTCGGTTGGGGTGTAGACTACTACCACCCAAACAACGGCTTTAACGCACACTACGCTGCCGAATACGCACCCAACGACTCTCCGACCGAAACCAAAGACTTCCAAGCCCATGCATTCATGGCCGGATACAGCAAAGACAAAATCTCCGTCGATGCCGCGTTCCAATACGCCAAAAACACTTGCGATGGCTTCAGCTGCTGGGGCGTATGGAAAGATGCGGCAGGCAACGTAGCCGGTTCTTACGACAAAGAAATCAACAACACCAAAGAATTTATGGTGTCCGGCTCATACAAAGTGGGCAATTTCAAACCTCAAATCGGCTTTGCCTACGGTAAAAGCTCTGTCGGAGAAGACTACAAACACGTCGCCGTCAGCACCGATTACAGCTTCTCCAAACGGACGACCGCCACACTCGGCGCCGGCTGGTTGAAAGAAAACGTCAATCCGAAATACGAAGAAGATTTGCCGAAAAAATCTTCTTACGCCGTGGGCATGGTATTCAAACACCGCTATTAATGTCTGACAGATTAAAGGCCGTCTGAAACAATTTGTTCAGACGGCCTTTTCTACATCCTATAATTAAACTTGCAGCCCACCTTAAAAATCATTACATTGCCCACACTCAAGCAACAAAAACGTCATCATGAACGCCCACCGCACCCTCATCATCTCCGTTTTTATCGTCGCCAGCTGCGGCCTCGCTTACGAGCTCATCATCGCCGCGCTCGCAAGCTATCTTTTGGGCGACAGTATTTTACAGTTTTCCTCCGTCATCGGGCTTTATCTGTTTTCAATGGGTATCGGCGCCCACCTGACCCAATACATCAAAGATAAAGACGTATTGCACCGCTTTATCGAAATCGAACTTCTGGTCGGCATCATCGGCGGCATTTCCGCACTGGCATTATTTGTGGCCTTCGGTTTATCCGCCGCCCCGTTCCGCACCCTGCTCTACGCTTTTGTACTGATTGTCGGCATGGTTGTCGGCATGGAAATTCCTTTAGTCATGCGCGTGTTAAACCAAAAAGGTGCGGAATTTAAAGAACTCGTTTCCAAAGTATTGACTTTCGACTACTTGGGCGCACTTGCCGTCTCGTTATTATTTCCGCTCCTGCTCGCCCCCAAACTCGGCATGGCGCGTTCCGCCTTGTTGTTTGGCATCTTCAACGCCGCCGTCGCCTATCTGACCGCCCGCGTATTCAAATCCGAATTACCCCGCTATCACGCCATCCGTACGCGTGCGTTTATCGTATTGACCGTGCTCATTACGCTCTTCATCTACGCCGACCGTATTTCCTTTAAAGCCGAACAAAGCTATTTCGGCGATCCCGTCGTCTATCAAAGCCATTCACCCTACCAACGGCTGGTCGTGACACGCTGGAAAGACGACACCCGCCTCTACATCAACGGCAACCTGCAATTCTCCTCACGCGACGAAGCCCGTTACCATGAAGCACTCGTTCTGCCTGCCATGCAGATGGTTCCCAATGCAGAACGCGTCCTGATTCTCGGCGGCGGCGACGGATTGGCGGCACGTGAAGTCTTAAAATATCCGCAGGTCAAAAATGTTACTTTGGTCGATCTCGACCCCGACATGACCGCCACTTTTAGAACCTCCGCCACCTTGAGCGCGCTCAACCAAGGCTCGCTGTCCCATCCCAAAATGCACATCGTCAACGACGATGCCGCCAAATGGCTGGAAGGGTCGTCTGAAAAATTCAACGTTATCATCATCGACCTACCCGACCCGTCCAATTTCTCGCTGGGCAAACTCTACTCCGTCCCCATGTACCGCCTCGTTGCCCGTCATCTTGAGCCGCAGGGCAAGATTGTTGTGCAATCGACTTCGCCTTATTTCGCCCCTAATGCCTACTGGTCGGTCGTTGCCACCCTCGAAGCGGCCAAGTTGAATACCGCACCCTATCATGTCTACGTCCCTTCCTTTGGAGAATGGGGATTTGTGTTGGCAGGGCTTGACCAAAACTTCCCCATTCCGCAAAAATTCGACGTACCCACCCGCTATCTCAATGCCCAGACCGTTGCCGAAATGTTCCGTTTTCCGCCTGATATGGCAAGGCGCAAGGTGGAAGCAAATTATTTAAACAACCAAATTCTCGTCAGTTATTTTGAAAGCGATTGGAACAATGTGATGCGATAGAATATCTAAAGGCCGTCTGAAACATCTGTCTTCTTTTTATCCCCGTTCAGATGGCCTCATCGCCCGTTTACCCTTTTTCACACAGCATTTGCTTGAAAAAATAAGGTTTATCTTTATCTAGATAGAACACAATCGACACTATCCGTTGAATGAAGGAACAAACTCTTATGCAGTATTTTGGAATCGGTTTTTTGGTTTTAATCTTTTTGGAAATCATGTCCATCGTCTGGGTTGCCGACTGGATAGGTGGCGGCTGGACGCTGTTTGTGATGGCTGTCAGCTTTATCAGCGGTATCTTTATGCTGCGCCATACCGGCATTTCCGGCCTTTTGCTCGCAGGCGCAGCCGTCCGCAGTGGCCAAAACATTTCCCTCTATCAGATGCTGTGGCCGATTCGCTATACCGCCGCCGCGGTTTTCCTGCTCAGTCCCGGTTTTATTTCAACCGCCGTTGCCCTGCTCTTGCTGATTCCGTTTAAAGGCAATGCGACCGTTTCTTCTGCGCAGTCTTTCCAAAGCCGTCAGACTTATAGCTCCGCCAAAGAGGATGAAGACATTATCGAAGGCGAATACACGGTTACGCGCACCAGCAAAGCCGACAAACCGCAAGACTATATCGAACACAAACCCGATTGACGACTGCCTTCATAACAGGCCGTCTGAATTAGGAATACCTCAAAAGTGTTTCCTATTTCAGACGGCCTTCGTCATTTCCAGGCTTTGAAAATGTAAATATCGGTTTGTAATTCGGTTATTCCGCATAAATCATTTAAAATAAGTAGCTATTTTGATTCTAAAAACGACACGGTACCCAATGAACGTTCAACGTCTTTTCCCTCTCTCCCTCAGCTTGATTACCGCCGCTGTTTTATCGGCGTGCGCCACCCAAAACACACCGACTGCTTCGAAAACTGAAACCGTCGTTCAGCCTAAATCCACTTCTATTCCTTCACGCCGCGCCGACAGCGAATCCAAAGTCCTGTCCGATTACAGCCAATACCAAAGCGCCATCGATGCCGCCAAACGCGGCGACGATGCTTGGGTTCAACAATTTTTATCCCAAGCCAGCGACAGCGCAATGACTGAAAACGTCCGCAACGAATGGCTGAAAACCTTGGGCGCACACGGCCAGTGGGATTTATTCCGTCAAGAATTCGGCAAATTGAACGCCGCCGGCGTCGCACAAGAAGTGCAATGTTATGCCGATTTGAGCAGCGGCAATTACAGCAAAGCCGCCGAGCTGGTTCGCGTGACCGGCAAACTGCCTGCCGGCTGTACCCGCTTAGTTGAAAGCGCGGCAGCTTCAGGCCGTCTGAACACCAACGACGCATGGCGTCGCGTGCGCGGCTTGTTGAGCAACAGCCAAACCACGGATGCACGCAACCTCGCCGCCGCATTGGGCAGCCCGTTTGAAGGTGGCGCGCAAGGTGCGACCGAATATAGCCTGTTGAGCGTAATCGGCAAAGATGCACGCAAATCCGCTTCTGCCGCCGCTACCCTGTCCGACATGGAATCAGGCCTCAGCCGCGAACAACGCAGCTTCGCATGGGGCGTATTGGGCCACTACCATGCACAAAGCCAAAACATGCCGACTGCTTTGAGCTACTACGGCCGCGTTTCCGACCGCAAGCAACTGACCGACGAACAATTGGAATGGTACGCACGCGCCGCTTTGCGCCTGCAACGTTGGGACGAATTGGCAAGCGTAATTCAGCATATGCCTGAAAAACTGCAAAAAGACCCGACATGGCAATATTGGCTGGGTCGCAGCTTTGCCGCACAAGGCAAAGGCAGCCAAGCCAAAGAAATGTACGAAAAAGCCGCCGCTTCCGGCCGCAATTTCTACGCAGTATTGGCAGGTGAAGAGCTGGGCCGCCGCATCAATACGCACAACAACGTTTCCGATGCCGATGCCAGAGACGTCCGCCGCATGAGCGAAGACGGTGCCATCAAACGCGCATTGGTTCTGTTTAAAAACAGCCAAAGCAACGGCGACTCCAAAATGCGCCGTCAGGCACAGGCAGAATGGCGTTTTGCCACCCGCGATTTCAACGAAGACAACCTGCTGACTGCCGCGCAAGTCGCTTTTGACAACCAATTCTACGACATGGCAATCAACAGCGCAGACCGTACCGACCACAAGCTCAACTACAAACTGCGCTACCTCTCTCCGTTTAAAGACCTGACCGTCCGCTATGCCGCACAGGCAGGCGTTGACCCTGCATGGGTTTACGGTTTGATTCGCCAAGAGAGCCGCTTTGTCATGGGCGCTCAATCCAGCGTCGGCGCACAAGGCCTGATGCAGGTCATGCCTGCGACCGCCCGCGAAATCGCCGGCAAAATCGGCATGAGCAGCAGCGAACTCTACACCATGGACGGCAACATCCGCATGGGTACTTGGTACATGGCAGATGCCAAACGCCGCCTGCAAAATAACGAAGTGATGGCCACCGCAGGCTACAATGCCGGCCCAGGCCGCGCCCGCAACTGGCAGGCTTCTTCGCCTTTAGAAGGCGCGATTTACGCCGAAACCATCCCATTTACCGAAACCCGCGACTACGTGAAAAAAGTCATGACCAACGCGACTTATTACGCGTCATTGTTCAACGAACCGCAAACTTCGTTGAAACAACGTATGGGTACGGTTCCCGGCCGTTATTAATACCCGATAGGCCGTCTGAAAAGTGCGACAGAATCAAACGTTCAGACGGCCTGAAACCTTGACAGACTATCGGGTTTATAAGATAATCGCCCGATTGTTTCTGACCGCAAAGGTCACTTGCACGGCAAAAGCCGACTTGTTAGGAGGTGATGTTTACATCACGGCGCGTATCCCGCCCTGCCCTAGGCAAACCAGCGATACAACAACTCTCCCATTATGACAAACCGTCCTCTATTTCTTAAAACGGTTTGATTGAACAAAATTTAAAGGAAATAAAATGCCTGCTATTCGTGTTAAAGAGAATGAACCATTTGAAGTTGCCATGCGTCGTTTCAAACGTGCCGTAGAAAAAACCGGTCTGTTGACCGAACTGCGCGCCCGTGAAGCGTACGAAAAACCAACTACCGAACGCAAACGCAAAAAAGCTGCTGCAGCTAAACGTCTGCAAAAACGTCTGCGCAGCCAACAACTGCCTCCTAAAATGTACTAATTACAGGCCTGCCCTGTGATAAACGACACACCGCAAGGGCAGCTTTGCGGTGTGTTTTGTTTTTCAGACGGCATTTTTTATATAAAGTGAGAACATTATGAGCCTAAAAACACAATTAACCGAAGACATGAAAACCGCCATGCGCGCCAAAGACCAAGTGTCTTTAAGCACCATCCGCCTGATTAATGCCGCCATCAAACAATTTGAAGTAGATGAGCGTACCGAAGCCGATGACGCAAAAGTCATCTCTATCCTGACCAAGATGGTGAAACAGCGCAAAGACAGCGCCAAAATCTACACTGAAGCCGGCCGTCAAGATTTGGCTGACAAAGAAAACGCGGAAATCGACATCCTCAACCGCTACCTGCCGCAAATGATGTCCGCAGAAGAAATCAAGACTGTCGTTGAAGCAGTCATTACAGAAATTGGTGCATCAGGCATGGCCGATATGGGCAAAGTCATGGGCGTATTGAAGACCCGCCTGGCTGGCAAAGCCGACATGGGCGAAGTCAACAAGGTTTTGAAAACCGCATTGACTGCTTAATCCTCAATAATCAAAAAGGCCGTCTGAAATATTATTTTCAGACGGCCTTTCTTATTGTGCCAATCAAGCAGCAGTTACTTTACCTTCATGACGCAACAAAGTAATCAAATCGCTGATACGTTTTTTCATGGAACGGCGATCGACGATTTGGTCGATTGCCCCCTTCTCCAACAAGAATTCTGCACGTTGGAAACCTTCCGGCAAGGTTTCACGTACAGTCTGCTCAATAACGCGTGGACCTGCAAAACCAATCAGCGCATTCGGTTCTGCCAAAACCACATCGCCCAAGAAGGCAAAGCTGGCAGATACACCGCCCATGGTTGGGTCGGTCAATACGGAAATAAACGGCAGACGTTTTTCAGTCAGCAAATGCAAAGCCGCGCTGGTCTTCGTCATCTGCATCAAAGAGTTAATCCCTTCCTGCATACGCGCACCACCGGAAGCCGCCACGCAAATAAACGAACAATTATCTGCAACGGCACGACGTACCCCCTGAACGAAACGCTCACCCACGACCGAACCCATAGAGCCGCCGATAAAACGGAATTCAAACGCAGCCACAACGACAGGCAGGCCGTTCATGGTGCCTTTCATAACAACCAATGCATCGTCTTCGCCAGTTGCTTTACGCGCAGCTGCGAGGCGGTCGGGATATTTTTTGCTGTCTTTGAATTTCAGCGGGTCGGTCGGTTTAATATTGGCTGCAATCTCTTCACGGCCTTCTTCATCCAAAAGCAGGTCCAAACGTTCGCGCGCAGAAAGCGGATTGTGATGATTACATTTTGGGCAGACTTCGCTGTTTTGTTTCAACTCGGTTGAGTAAACCGTTGCCGAACAAGACGGACATTTGTGCCACAGACCTTCAGGGACGCTGGACGAACTGCTTCGGTTTTTAATTTTCGGAGGAAGAATTTTATCTAGCCAGCTCATGAATGACTCCTTAGGATTCAGAATTCAGACGGCCCGTTGAATATAAGGCCGTCTGAAACAATGGAATAAAAAATATTAGCGAATCGCGTCTTTCAACTCTTTAACCAACACGCCTACCGCTTCGGCCTCGCTACCTGCGTGGCTTTCAATCTCTTTGACGATACGGCTGCCGACAATAACGGCATCCGCTACCGCACCAATTTTACGCGCATTCTCCGCATTATTGATGCCGAAGCCGACACCGATCGGAATATCGATGTATTTGCGCAAAAGCTCTATTTTACGCGAAACTTCTTCAGTATCCAAACTTGCCGCACCGGTCACGCCTTTGAGCGATACATAATACACAAAACCGCCGGCCACTTTGGCAATCGTTTGAATACGCTCCTCAGTTGTTGTTGGCGCAATAAGGAAAATACAATCAATACCTTGCGCTTTCAGCGACTCATGTAAAGGAGCAATGGTTTCTACAGGAGAATCCACAGTCAATACGCCATCTACGCCTGCTTCGGCAGCCGCTTGCGCAAACGCTTGATAACCCATTTTATGTACTGGGTTCAAATAGCCCATTAACACAATCGGCGTTTTATTATTGGTTTGGCGGAACAAACGTACTGTTTCCAATACGTCGTGCAAAGAAACATGATTTGCCAACGCCCTTTCGGCTGCACGCTGAATGGTCGGACCATCCGCCATCGGGTCAGAAAACGGCACACCCAGTTCCAAAATATCAGCACCATTAGCCACCAGGCTATGCATCAATGCCAAGGTTGTCTCAAGGCTGGGATCACCCACCGTAATATAAGGAATCAGTGCTTTTGCGCCATTGAGCGCTGAAAAAGTTTGTTGGATTCTGCTCATTTTCTGCTATCCATTTCATCGATTTGAATGTTGTCCGACAACCTGTTTATTCTGCCGTTACATTTGTTTTAAAAACCTCAGTCTGCCATGAAAAAGCGGCATTTATCCGCATTATCTAATGACTGTTTCTTCTCAATCGGCAAACAAGAGGCTAAGTATAACATTTACGGCTATTTCATAGAATCATTTGCAATCAAGATTCTGATATTTTAAAAGCAATAAAAAACAATAAAGGCCGTCTGAAAATCATTCAAACAGCCTTTATTAGAATCAATTATGCAAATCTTTGTATGCCTTCGCACTTTTGATCAAAATTTCCCTATCGATTACAGCTCGACATGGTGGTTTTGTTGTTCAGAACCCAGATGACGCTCCAAATCAGACAAAATCTGCGTCAGACCATGACGGACTTCTTCTGCATTGGCGGCAGGATTGCCGTTTGCATCCAAAGCACCACGGCTGAACGTATCAATATACGGTTCAAATGTATCTTTCAGTTTCAATAACTTAACTACATCTGAGCGCGTATATCGATCGCCACCGTATCCAATCACAACATTATTTTCATGTTGCCATTGGGCAAACTGAGCCGGGCTGATTTGCACCAATTGGCACATCTCATCCAACGTAAAATAACGCTTGGCAGGAGTAACCGGATTATTGTTGTTTGTCATAGTAATGCTCCACCATGCCTTTGAGTTTTTGGCTGGCATGGAAAGTTACCACACGGCGTGCGGTAATCGGCACTTCTTCGCCTGTTTTAGGGTTACGGCCTGGGCGTTGAGGTTTGTCGCGCAATTGGAAATTACCGAAACCGGAAATTTTAATTTCTTCACCACGCGCCAAAGTGCTGCGGATTTCTTCAAAAAAGAGCTCGACGATTTCTTTGGCATCATTCTTGGTGACGTTGCTGACTTTGTCGACCAAAATATCAGCCAATTCTGCTTTAGTTAGTGTCATGTGTTTACCTTCATTCAAACTGGTGCAATTATTACCAAAATTCTTTTAAAAATCAAGTCCTCACCAAAAAATCAAATATTATTGGTGATTTTTGGCGACAACTTTTATCTTATTTTAAGCGCGAAGCTGTGCGTCTTTTTCGGCTGCCGCTTTAATCATTTTCGCCACCAAAGGCTCGATGACTTCATCTGTCAGCGTGTTTTCCATATCTTGCAAAATGATTTTGACGGCAACGCTCTTCATTCCTTCAGGCACGCCCGTACCGCGGTAAACGTCAAACACGCTGATTTCTTGAACCAGCTTGTTCGCCGCCGCTTTCAGGGCATTTAACAAATCATCATGCGTCACAGCTTCAGGCATTACAAATGCCAAATCTCGGCGTGCAGGTTGGAATTTGGATACAGACTGATAACGGGTTTTCTCACGACCCAATACCGCATCCATATCGATTTCAAATACCAGTGGCGCTTGTGGCAAATCATATTTTTGCAGCCATTTCGGATGCAACTCGCCAACAAAACCAACTACTCGGCCGCCTGAAACAATATTGGCGGCACGTCCAGGATGCAATGCCGGATGTTCGTTCTTAACAAAGGATACTTCCTTGTTTTTCAAAAGGCTCTCAACATCGGCTTTCATATCGTAGAAATCTACGTTGCGTGTTTTCTCACCCCATTGCTCAGGCAACACGGAGCCATACCACAAACCGCCGATACGTTCGTTTTGAACAAATTGATCAGCCGAATCTTTGCTGAACACACGGGCAATTTCAAATACGCGTACGCGGTTTTGCTTACGGTTCAAATTGTTTTGCAAAACTTCCACCAAACCGCCGATAAGCGTAGAACGCATGACGGCATACTGAGCCGCCAACGGATTTTGCAGGCGGATAGGATTAGTATTGGCAGCAAAGTCTTGCTCCCATTGCTCATCCACAAACGCATAGCTGACCACTTCGCGGTAACCGCGAGCCGCCATTTCGTTATAAACCGCAAAACGCGGACGTTTGGTTTCAGGCAAAGCCAACATTTTCAGACGGCCTGAAGTATAGTCGTCAGGAATATTTTCATAACCGTAAACGCGGCCGATTTCTTCAATCAAATCGGCTTCGATTTCGATGTCGAAACGGAAGCTAGGAGAAGTGACACGGAAGCCTTCTGCAGTTTTCTCAGGCTGCAAACCCAAGTGTTGCAAGATAATTTCGACTTGCTCGGCAGGGATTTCAACGCCCAATACCGTTTTCAGACGGCCTAAACGCAATTCGACCTGTTTTGCCTCGGGCAATTTTCCTTGTGCCTCAACCATTTCACCGGCTGCACCACCGCAAATCTGCAACACCAATTCGGTGGCACGCTCAATGGCATCAGCTTGCAAACGGTAGTCCACGCCACGTTCAAAACGGAAAGAAGAATCCGAGCCAAAACCGTATTGACGGGATTTACCGGCAATAATCTCCGGAGCAAACCAAGCAGCTTCCAACACAATATTTTGTGTCTCATCAGAAACCGCGCTTGCCTCGCCGCCCATCAAACCAGCCAAGCTCAACGCACCTTTTTCATCAGCGACCACCAGTGTATTGTCAGCCAAAGTAACCGTCTTCTCGTTCAGACACGCCAAAGTCTCGCCATTTTGAGCACGGCGGACAATCAAACTGCCTGACAGCTTGTCAGCATCGAAAACATGCATAGGCTGACCGATTTCCAGCATGACATAGTTGCCGATGTCCACCAATGCGGAAATGCTGCGGATACCGCTGCGTTCCAAACGTTGTTTCATCCAATCAGGAGTAGCCGCTTTCGCATTAACATTTTCAATAACGCGGCTGATAAAACGACCGCAGTCGGCCGGTGCATCAATACGGACAGCCTGTTTTTTCTCACTGCCGATAGAGGCTGTCTGAATTTCAACAGGCGTAAACGCACATTGAGTCAACGCAGAAACCTCACGCGCAATGCCCTTAACACTCAAGCAATCAGCGCGGTTAGGCGTAATTTTCAACGTAAACAACGTATCGTCCAAATCCAAGTATTCGCGGATATTGGTACCGACAGGCGCATCTTCAGGCAGAATGTGCAGACCGTCTACACCATCATCTGGCAAACCCAGTTCATTGGTCGAACACAGCATACCGTTTGATGGTACGCCGCGCATTTTAGTCGGCTTAATTTTAAAGTTACCCGGCAAGACTGCACCCGGCAAGGAACACGGCACTTTAATTCCCGGCTTGACATTCGGCGCACCACAAACAATCTGAACCAACTCGCCCGTACCGGCATCAACTTGGGTAACGTTCAAACGGTCTGCATCAGGGTGTTTTTCAACGGATTTTACTTCGGCAACAACCACGCCACTAAAAGCAGGGGCGGCAGTATCGATTTCTTCCACTTCCAAACCGGCCATGGTCAAAAGATGTTCCAGTTTATCGGCAGAAAGATCAGGATTGGCTTGGGTTCTCAGCCATGAGTAGGAGAATTGCATGTTATGTTCTCAATTAACTAATTAACTTTTGTTTTATCAGATTTTGTTTTCAGACGACCTGTTTATTTAGGAGCACAGGCTGCTTTTTAACTTTGTTGGGGGCGTTGCTTTCAGGTAGCCTTTTCAAACCTTAAGTAAAAACAATAAATATTGTTACAAACCACGCCAACAAGGCATAGCCTAAGGTGACACTGACTGTAAACGCCACACGCTCCCACCTTTTGAACCACGGCATCAACCAACTGCCGATCACGGTGACAAAACAGGATACAACAAACGCGGCAGATCCATAATTCGACCACCTTATTGCACCTTCCATATCGTCGCCGGTCATAATTTTCAAATCGGCTAACGCCAAAGCACGATTTTCGCAATATATGGACAGAAGCCACAATGCAAAAGCAAGCGTATAGCAAACGGATGGGGCAATATAGCGTTTCATGATTTAGCTTTCTGCGGTGCAGACTGCTTTTTCATTTTTAGACAACCTGCACGATCATTTTGCAAACTGCTTCAAAAAGTTCAAATCATTATCGAAGAACAAGCGAAGGTCATTGACGTTGTAGCGCAACATGGCAAAGCGGTCGAGACCGATACCGAAAGCGAAACCGGTATATTTTTCAGAGTCAATATTCACATTTTTCAACACGTTAGGATGTACCATACCGCAACCGCCGACTTCCAACCATTTGCCGTTTTCGCCCATAATGTCGATTTCGGCAGAAGGCTCGGTAAACGGGAAGAAAGACGGACGGAACCGTACTTGCAGATCATCGCGTTCAAAGAAGCGACGGATAAAGTCAGTGAACACTGCTTTTAAGTCGGCAAAAGTTACTCCCTCTTCCACCCACAAACCTTCGGCTTGATGGAACATAGGCGAGTGAGTGGCATCACTGTCCACACGGTAAACGCGGCCGGGAGCAATAATACGGATAGGCGGTTCTTTTTTGTCGAGCATATAGCGGATTTGAATAGGCGAAGTGTGTGTACGCAAAACGTCACCGTTTTCAACGTAGAAAGTATCTTGCATCGCACGCGCTGGGTGATTTGCAGGAATATTCAAGGCTTGGAAATTATGGAAATCGTCTTCGATTTCAGGGCCGTCCGCCACTTCAAAACCCATACCGTGAAACAGCTCGACCACACGTTGCAAAGTCAAAGTAACTGGATGCAAACCGCCATGTTCTTGCGCACGACCCGGCAAAGTAATATCCAAGGCTTCTGCAGCCAATTGAGCTTGCAGTTTGGCTTCATTCAGGGCATCGCGTTTGGCATTAAAGGCCGTCTGAAACTGATTTTTGCATTCGTTGATGTGCGCGCCTATGGTTTTACGCTCTTCAGGAGACATTTGACCCAAAGTTTTCAAAAGTCCGGTCAATTCGCCGGTTTTACCAAGATAGCGTGCTTTAATTTGTTCTAAGGCATTGAAGTCTTGCGCGGCTTCAATAGCGGCAATACCTTCTGCAACGATACGGTTTACATTTTCCATAGTGGTTTATCGTCTGTTTGTTGATGGCAGGCCGTCTGAAACAACAAAGCCGTCTGTTGGATTTGATTGCAAACCCGTTCAGACGGCCTTTTGTCTTACTGCGGCCAATCCGTTTGATAAGAGAGGCCTATTTTATCGCAAATTAGTATAAAAAAATAGAGTTTAAAGAAAGAAAATCAACTACATAGGATTTCTTTAAGAAAAGAAAAAAGGAAGCATAAGCTTCCTTTTTAAATAATCTTATCGAATTAAGCAGCCAAAGCAGCTTTAGCTTTTTCAACCAATTGTGCAAATGCAGCTTTGTCGAATACAGCCAAATCAGCCAATACTTTGCGGTCGATTTCGATAGCAGCGCGTTTCAGGCCGTTCATGAATTTGCTGTAAGACAGACCATTTTCACGGGCACCTGCGTTGATACGAACGATCCACAGTTGACGGAATTGACGTTTGCGTTGGCGACGGTCACGGTATGCGTATTGACCGGCTTTCATTACCGCTTGTTTGGCAACACGGTAAACGTTTTTACGACGACCGCGGTAGCCTTTGGCTAACGCGAAGACTTTTTGGTGACGAGCACGAGCGGTAACACCGCGTTTTACGCGTGGCATATTCTAAACTCCTTAAGCGTAGGGCAACATTTTAGCAACAGAAGCCAAATCGCGTGAATCCACCATAGCGGTGCCGCGCAATTGACGTTTAGTTTTAGTGGTTTTTTTGGTCAGGATATGACTTTTGAACGCATGACCGCGTTTCACACCACCGTTACCCAGTACTTTAAAGCGTTTTTTCGCGCTAGACTTGGTTTTCATTTTAGGCATTGGAAAACTCCATTCGTTATTAGATAAGGTATAAGGGGTTTTGAAATAAATTTCAAACACTTGTATCCCAAAATACCACGGTTTTTGCCGCTAATTAAACCTTATTCCGAGCGGCAATCGAAATAAGCCTTGCATTATAGCTTTATTTTTTCTTAGGCGCAATCATCATCACCATTTGGCGGCCTTCCATTTTAGGGAAGGACTCGATTTGTGCCACTTCAGCCAACTCTTCTTTTACGCGTTCAAGCAGTTGGGCGCCCAATTGTTGGTGGGCCATCTCACGACCGCGGAAACGCAATGTCACTTTGACTTTGTCACCATCGGCGAGGAAACGGTTGATGTTGCGCATCTTGATTTGATAGTCGCCTTCATCAGTACCCGGACGGAATTTAATTTCCTTAATTTGTACCTGCTTTTGGTTTTTCTTGGCTTCGTCGCGCTTCTTGGCTTGTTGGTATTTGTATTTACCGTAATCCATCAGTTTGCATACGGGCGGTTTGGCAGTCGGGGAAATTTCTACCAAATCGACATCTTGCTCTTCGGCCATAGCCAGAGCTTCACGAACTGAAACGACACCAAGCTGATCGCCTGACTCACTGATTAATCGCACTTCTTTGGCGGTAATTTCACCATTGATTCGTGCTTCGCGTTCTTGAGCGATGATGAATACTCCTATAAAAATTAATGATTGACGAGGGCATCAGTGATTTCTTGCTGCAATTGCGCAATAAAATCATCTACATTCAAAGAACCCAAGTCTTCTGCTTTGCGGCGTACCGCAACTTTGTTTTCTTGTTTCTCTTTATCGCCGACAACGATTTGATAAGGGAAACGGTATTGGCTATTGTCGCGGATTTTGTAACCGATTTTTTCGTTACGCAAATCCAATTCGACACGGAAGCCTGCCGCCTGCAATTTGGCAGCCACTTCGCGACAATAATCTGCTTGGTTCTCGGTGATATTCATAATCACCATTTGAACCGGAGCAAGCCACAATGGGAATGAGCCTGCATGGTTTTCAATCAGAATACCGATGAAGCGCTCCAACGAACCCAAAATAGCACGGTGCAACATTACAGGACGCGCACGGTCGTTGTTTTCAGTTACATATTCGGCATTCAAACGCTCCGGCAATACGAAGTCCAACTGCAGGGTACCGCACTGCCAAGAGCGACCCAAGGCATCTTTGACATGATATTCAATCTTAGGACCATAGAATGCGCCTTCGCCAGGCAATTCTTCCCACTCTACACCGCAAGCGGTCAATGCATCACGCAAACCTTGTTCGGCCTTATCCCAGACTTCGTCAGAACCTGCACGTTGTTCAGGGCGGAGGGACAACTTCACAGCAACATCATGGAAGCCGAATTGTCTGTAAATGCGAACAAGCAATTCATTGAATGCACGTGCTTCATCAACGATTTGATCTTCGGTACAGAAGATGTGCGCATCATCCTGCACAAAACCGCGAACACGCATCAGACCATGCAACGCACCGCTTGGTTCATTGCGGTGGCAAGAACCGAACTCGGCCAAACGCATTGGCAAATCGCGATATGAGCGCAAGCCGTTATTAAAAATTTGTACATGACCCGGACAGTTCATCGGTTTAACCGCGTATTCACGTTTTTCGGAACTGGTCACGAACATATTGTCTTTATAGTTTTCCCAGTGGCCAGATTTTTCCCAGAAGGTTTTATCCATAATCTGAGGTGTTTTCACCTCTTTATAACCAGCAGCATTCAGTTCTTTGCGCATATGCTGCTCAATCACTTGCCACAAAGCCCAGCCTTTAGGATGCCAGAACACCATGCCCGGTGCTTCATCTTGCAGGTGGAACAAATCCAATTGTTTACCCAGCTTACGGTGGTCGCGTTTTTCCGCTTCCTCGATGCGTTGGATATAGGCTTTTAGTTCGTCTTTACTTGCCCAAGCCGTACCGTAAATACGTTGCAACATTTCATTATTGCTGTCGCCGCGCCAGTATGCACCTGCCAGTTTGGTCAGCTTAAAGTTTTTCAAGAAACGGGTATTGGGAATGTGAGGACCGCGGCACATATCGACGTATTCTTGATGATGATACATACCCATTGCTTCCACTTCAGGCATGTCTTCAATCAGACGTAATTTGTACTCTTCGCCGCGATCTTGGAAAATTTTGACGACTTCTGCACGAGGCGTCATCACTTTAATGACGTCATAGTCTTGTGCAATCAACTCCTTCATGCGCGCTTCGATAGCGGCCACATCATCAGGCGTAAATGGTTTTTCAGTTGCGATATCGTAATAGAACCCGTCTTCAATAACCGGGCCGATAACCATTTTGGCATCTGGGTAGAGCTGCTTGACCGCATGACCGACCA
The DNA here is from genome assembly GCF_051958155.1 of Neisseria sp. P0014.S009. Lineage (NCBI taxonomy): Bacteria > Pseudomonadati > Pseudomonadota > Betaproteobacteria > Neisseriales > Neisseriaceae > Neisseria > Neisseria sp. P0014.S009. Next base: position 118,576 of record NZ_JBQCVS010000001.1, read on the forward strand.
AGTGCGCGCAGGAGTGGCGGATAATTTCCACACCTTCTTTGTCTTTAGGCGTAATGATTTGAACATGGGCATCTTCGGTAATCGGATCGCAAGCATCCACCAATTTACCGTTAACCTTGCCCGCTACCGTTACCTTTGCCAAACCTGCACCGATAGACGCTGCAATTTGCGCCACGGTAACGGGTGATTCATATTGGCGGACCGAACCGTCCGGCAAGGTAATGTTCAACATCAGAAAGCTCCAAAACATTAAAAAATAACGGCATAAAGCCGTTATGGAAATTTGGTAGGCACAATTGGACTCGAACCAACGACCCCCACCATGTCAAGGTGGTGCTCTAACCAACTGAGCTATGTGCCTTCATCTAAGTCGCTTATTGTAACGAAGCGTGTTCCCTTTTGCAAGCATCTGTAAATACTTTTCAGACGGCCTGAATATTTTTGTTTGATTTATACCTCATTTTTTATTTCCTCCGTCATTCAGGCCGTCTGAAGCATTGTTTTGACAAAGATAAAATCCAGCCGTCAACCAACGAAAAATCCTTTATAATCTGCCCTTTCATTTCGCACACACGCGAACGTCCAATCTATTATTACTATGCTCAAATTTACCTTACACAAAAAAGACGGTCATGCCCGACGCGGCACTTTGGAACTGAACCACGGCAAAATCGAAACGCCGGTATTTATGCCGGTCGGCACTTATGGTTCGGTCAAAGCGATGAACCCGCAAAACCTGCATGATATCAAAGCGCAAATCATTTTAGGCAACACTTACCATCTGTGGCTGCGCCCCGGTTTGGAAGTCATTGAACAATTCGGCGGCCTGCACGAATTTATCGGTTGGGATAAACCGATTTTGACCGACTCGGGCGGTTTCCAAGTATTTTCGTTGTCCGACATGCGTAAGCTGACCGAAGAAGGCTGTACATTCCAAAGCCCGATCAACGGCGACAAACTGTTCCTCTCGCCCGAAGTGTCGATGAAAATCCAAACTGTGTTGAATTCCGACATCGTGATGCAGTTGGACGAATGCACCCCTGGCGAAGCAACGCACAGCCAAGCGCAAAAATCGCTGCAAATGAGCCTGCGCTGGGCGGAACGAAGCAAAAAGGCTTTTGAAGACCTGAAAAACCCGAATGCGCTGTTTGGTATTGTCCAAGGCGCGATGTATGAAGATTTGCGCGAAGAGTCGCTGAAAGGCTTGGAAGAGCTCGATTTCCCCGGCTTGGCCATCGGCGGCTTGTCCGTTGGCGAACCTAAACCCGAAATGTACCGTATGTTGCGCGCCGTCGGCCCTATCCTGCCGGAACACAAACCTCATTATTTGATGGGCGTCGGCACGCCTGAAGATTTGGTATACGGCGTGGCACACGGCGTGGATATGTTCGACTGCGTCATGCCCACCCGCAATGCGCGTAACGGCTGGCTGTTTACCCGTTTTGGCGATTTGAAGATCAAAAACGCCAAACACAAACTCGACAAGCGTCCGATTGATGAAAGCTGCACCTGCTACGCCTGTCAGAATTTCAGCCGCTCCTACCTGCACCATCTGCACCGTGTCGGCGAAATCTTGGGCGCACAGCTCAACACCATCCACAATCTGCACTTCTACCAAGTCATCATGGCAGAAATGCGCGAAGCCATCGAACAAGGCAAATTTGCCGATTGGCAGGCGCAATTCCATGAAAACCGCGCCCGCGGTGTGGATTAATCCTTTAAAAGGCCGTCTGAAATCAGGTTTTAATTCAAACTGCTTTTCAGACGGCCTCAATATTCTTAATTAATAAAGCACAATCATGTCCCGTTTCCATACCGAACCGCCCTTAGCCTACACCGCACAAAACCGCACCGCCATCCTGCTGCTCAACCTCGGCACGCCTGACGCGCCCACTGCTGCCGCAGTCAAGCCTTACTTGAAAGAATTTCTGTCCGATCAACGTGTTGTCGAACTGCCCAAGCTCTTATGGCAACCGATATTGCGCGGCTTGGTATTGACTTTTCGCCCGAAAAAAAGCGCGCATGCCTATGAAAAAGTTTGGTTTAAAGAAGGTTCGCCGCTTGAGGTTTACACACACCGCCAAGCAGAAGCCCTGACCAAACATTTGCCCGATGTCATCATCCGTCATGCAATGACTTACGGCAATCCAAGCGTTGCCGACGTTTTGGCGGAACTCAAAGCCCAAGGCGTGGGCAAATTGCTGGTCATCCCGCTCTATCCGCAATATGCCGGCTCTTCTACCGGCGCGGCTTTGGACAAAGTGTTTCAAGAGTTATTGCTGCAACGCAACCAAATGAGTGTCCGCACCGTCTCCCGTTATTACGACGATGCCGCCTATATTCAAGCCATGAAGCAGCATATTGAAGCCTATTGGGCCCAAAACGGACGCGGTGAAAAACTGATGTTGAGCTTCCACGGCATTCCGCAAAAGCATCACGACGACGGCGACCCCTATCCTGACGAGTGCCACCATACCGCCAAACTGCTCGCGCAGGCATTGGGCTTGTCCGAACAAGAATACATCGTTTCTTTCCAAAGCCAGTTTGGCAAATCCCAATGGATCAAGCCCAGCACGCAAGCTCTGTTTGATCAGCTGCCGAAACAAGGCACGACCAAACTCGACGTATTCTGCCCCGGCTTCCTGGCCGACTGCCTCGAAACCATGGAAGAAATCGCCATTATGGGACGTGAACAATTCCACGCCGCAGGCGGCAAAGAATACCGTTACATCCCCTGCCTCAACGATTCCGCCGACTGGATTGCCGCACTTGTACAATTAAGTCGGGCTAATCTGCAAGGCTGGATTTGACCTAAACCAAAGGCCGTCTGAAAAATCTACTTTCAGACGGCCTTTAGCGTTATCATCAAGCTATTAAAACGCAAACCAAGCGTGTAGCCATCAAAAACAACACTACTCAAAAAGGAACACATCATGACTGCACTCCGCCCTATCCTGCTCCTTCTGACCGCACTCAGCATCCCAACCGCTTTTGCCGCTGATGCCACGCTGATGAGCAAAGGACAAAAGATTTACGAAACCAACTGCGCCGCCTGCCACGGCAAAAAAGGCGAAGGCCGTGGTGCCATGTTCCCGCCACTGTTCCAGTCCGACTATATCAATAAAAAACCGCAAGTCCTGTTGCAAAGCATGACCAAAGGCATCAACGGCCCGATTACAGTAAACGGCAAATCCTACAACGGCTTCATGCCTTCTACTGCCATCAATGATGCCGATGTTGCCGCCGTTGCCACTTACATCATGAACGCCTTCAATAATGGCGGCGGTACGATTACTGAAGCAGATGTCAAAAAATCTCACGGGAAAAAATAAAACGTCTCTCCCATAAAGGCCGTCTGAATATTTCAGACGGCCTTTTCGATATGGAACACATTTTTGTTTCCATATTTATGGTTATGCAACATCAACAAACATACGCAAAAAACCGTCAAACCGAAAAAAGCATATGCGTTTTGTGTTAAAGTAAACATTATTTAGCGGCTGTTTTGCGTCCAGGCCGTCTGAAAGGTTTTATGTCATGAACTTTTTCCGCAAGACTGTTTTATTTCTAGTCGTCCTCTCCATATTTGCCGCCTGCGGCTCATTTATTTCCCAATACGTTTTGGGCATGAACCCGTGCGTATTGTGCATCCTGCAACGCTTATGCGTATTGGCTGTCGGGCTGTTGGCCATTGTTACAGCCTTCAGTTCGCAATCTTCCAAATTTACACGCTCGCTCTCGGCATTGTTGATTGCCGCTCCGGCCGTTTACGGCGCCGGTGTCGCCGCCTATCAAATTTGGCTGCAAAGCCTGCCACCCGGCACCGCCCCTTCTTGCGGCGCACCTTGGACCTTCCGCCTGCGCGACTGGCCTTTGTTCGATTGGTTTGAACCCATCGTCCGCGGCTTTGGCAACTGCGCCGAGCCGGACTATCTATTCGGCGTCGCCCTGCCGGTGTGGAGTATTTTGTATTTCAGCTTCGTCGTATTGCTGCTGCTTTGGGCTTGGTTGAAAACCAGAAAAATCTGATTGGTTTCGATATAAAAAGGCCGTCTGAAATTTCAGACGGCCTTTTGTTCTTTAAACTGTTTAGTCCAGATTCAACACGGCAGAAGTGTAAACGTCTTGTACGTCGTCCAAATCTTCCAATGCGTCAATCAGTTTTTGCATCTTAACCGCATCTTCGCCGCTTAACTCGGTTTCGTTTTGGGCGCGCATGGTAACGTCACCGTCAACAGATTTGTAACCTGCGGCTTCCAATGCTGCTTTCACGCCCGCCCAGTCGTTCGGCGCGGTAACCACTTCGATAGAACCGTCGTCGTTGGTGATCACGTCTTCCGCACCTGCTTCCAAAGCCGCTTCCATCAGCGCATCTTCGTCAACACCCGGTTCAAACACCAAATAGCCTTGATGAACGAAGTTGAACGCTACGCAGCCGTCGGTACCCAAGTTACCGCCGTTTTTAGTGAACGCATGGCGTACATCGGCAACGGTACGGGTTTTGTTGTCGGTCAGACAGTCCACCATCAAAGCCGCGCCGCCGATGCCGTAGCCTTCGTAACGCAACTCGATGTATTCCACGCCTTCTAGATTGCCCGTACCTTTATCGATGGCACGTTGCACGTTGTCTTTAGGCATATTGTTTTCAGCGGCTTTTTCCAAAGCCAGGCGCAGGCGCGGGTTTGCGCCGGGATCGCCGCCGCCCATGCGGGCAGCAACGGTAATTTCTTTAATCAGACGGGTGAAGATTTTGCCGCGTTTGGCATCTTGTCGGGCTTTTTTGTGTTGGATATTTGCCCACTTACTATGGCCTGCCATGTTGATTCCTTTCGTTTTTTCACGCATTGAGGCGGAATTTGCTTCATTTGTAAGGCGTGCATTTTATCATAAGTTGCCTTTAGCCAAAATATTCAGACGGCCCGAACATTTGCAAAAAAGGCCGTCTGAAAACAAAAAAACCTTTTTTAAATAAAGAAGCACATTTGCGGCAAACCTTTGTCAGTTTTTCGTTTTAATTCACGAAGGTTTACGGTATGATGACAAAATCGGTCAAAATTGTTAACAACTTAACCGGTATCGAATGGCAAAACGGCCTGCTCGCCGATATTGCCAACTGCGAAAAATGAGTGGGAGTAGTTACCCGTATCATTTTATTTTTATTGTTTTTATTAAAGGTTTTATTATGGAAGAAATATTGTCTGCTCTGGTGGGTGCAGTCAATCAGGTTCTTTGGGACTACCTGCTGATTTACGCCTTAATCGGTATCGGCCTGTTTTTTACCCTGTACTTGGGCGCGCCGCAAGTTACCAAATTGGGGGCGGGTTTTAAAGCCGTTTTCGGCGGCTTGTTCAGCAAAAAAGACAAAGACCACGAAGGCAAATCCCTGTCTCAATTTCAAGCGCTTGCCGTGGCGATTTCCGCGCAAATCGGTACCGGTAACGTTGCCGGTGTCGCCACTGCGATTACTGCCGGCGGCCCGGGTGCCATTTTTTGGATGTGGTTGTCTGCCATTTTGGGTATGTCTACCATTTTTGCAGAAGCCGTTTTGGCGCAAAAATACCGCGTGGTCAGCCACGGCAAATACATCGGCGGCCCTGCATTTTACATTACGCATGGTCTGACGCCGAAAATCGGCCGTGGCGCGGCGCGTTTCCTGTCAGGCTTTTTCTCTATCGCCTTGATTATCGCGCTGGGTTTCATCGGTAACGCGACCCAATCCAACTCCATCGCCTCGGCCATGAATTTGGCTTTCGATATTCCTCCGATGGCTGTCGGCATTGCTTTGGCGGTATTCGCCGGCCTGATCATCATCGGTGGCATCAACCGCATTGCCGGTATCGCGCAATTTGTCGTGCCGTTTATGGCGGTGATTTACATCTTATGTGCCGTGATTATTTTGTTCAAATTCTCCGACCACATCATCCCGATGTTCCACAGTATCTTTGTCGCCGCCTTCAATCCTGAAGCGGTATTGGGTGGTGCGGCCGGTATCGGTATGCGCGAGGCCGTCCGCTTCGGTGTGGCACGCGGCCTGTTTTCCAATGAAGCCGGTATGGGTTCGACCCCGCACGCTCACGCGACCGCCAACGTCAAACACCCTGTACAACAAGGTATGGCCGCGTTTATCGGTATCTTTATCGATACGCTGATGGTCTGCACGGCAACCGCGCTGATTATCCTGCTGACCGACGCCAACCTGTCCGGCGAAACCGGCGCTGCGGTTACCCAACTGGCTTTTAACAAAGCCTTCCCGGGTTTCGGTTCGCAACTGCTCGCCGTCTGTCTGACCTTCTTCGCCTTTACCACCATCATCGGCTGGTACTACTTCGGCGAATCCAATATCCGCTTCCTGTTCCGCGGCAAACACTTGGGCATCTACCGCGCACTGGTTTTGGTGGCCATCGTATTGGGTACCTTGGGCAAAGTGGATTTGGTTTGGAGCATGTCCGATATGTTCAACGGCTTTATGGTCTTGCCGAACTTAATCGCCCTCTTCCTGCTGCGTAAGGAAATCCGTGCGGTTTACGACGATTATCTGGCGCAAACCAAAGCCGGCAAAGAGTTGACCTACAACTACGAATTCCACGAATTCCATGACAAAAACCCAGGTTAACGACAAACAAAAACCTCTCAGTCAAACTGAGAGGTTTTTTATTTCAGGCCGTCTGAAACTACAACACATAAAAATAAATGCTGATAAATTGCGTCAAACTGCCTGCCAAAACAAACAAGTGCCAGATACCGTGGCCGTGGCGGATTTTCGTATCGTTGATAAACCAATAAATCCCTGCGCTATACAATACGCCTCCCAACACCAGCCAAAACAACCCGCCGGCCGAAAGCGACTGTATCAGCGGCCATACCGCCACTACAATCAACCAGCCCATCAACACATAAATCACCATCGACAGTAGCCGCTTCTCGCTTTTGCGCCCAATCGTCAGCTCCTGAACAATGCCCAGCAAAGCCAGCCCCCACGACACGCCGAAAAGCGACCAGCCCCAACCGCCCTGAAGGGTAATCAGCGTAAACGGCGTATAGCTGCCAGCAATCAAAAGATAAATCATACAATGATCGACCTTTTGCAAAATCGCCTTGGCTTTCGGCTGCGGAATGCTGTGGTATAAGGTTGAGCCCAAATACAAAAGCAACAGGCAGACTCCGTAAGTCAGTGCACCGGCAATCCGATAGCCGTCCGCCGATTCCACCGCTTTCACCAGCATCAGCACCAACGCCGCCACTGCCAATAAGAAACCGGCCAAATGGCTGTACGCATTAAATCTCTCGCCGTGATACATAAACCATTCTCATTTATAAAAGACCAAAGTGTACGCCAAGACAGGCGCTTCGTCAGAGAAATCGGGTTAAAAATAAGTTAAAGTGCAAAGGCCGTCTGAAAACACACTCGGGCAATATAACAAAAACATCTTTGCAACAAACAAACCATTCTTTCCCTTTTTCAGACGGCCTCACTAAAGTATCGACTGTCGCCAAGGTTGCAAAGAGAGAAAAAATGTCTATCCAAAACCACCACCTCGACTGGCTCGAGGCCGAATCCATCTACATCATCCGCGAAGTCATTGCCAATGCCCAAAATCCGGCCTTGCTGTTTTCCGGCGGCAAAGACTCCGTCGTATTGCTGGCGCTTGCCGTCAAAGCCTTCCAAATCGAAGGCCGCCCGCTGAAGCTGCCGTTCAAACTCCTGCACGTCGATACCGGCCACAACTACCCCGAAGTGATTCAGTTCCGCGACGACACGGTTGCGCGTACCGGCATACAACTTGTGGTCGGCAGCGTAGAAGAGTCCATCCGCAAAGGCAGCGTCGTCTTGCGCCGAGAAACTGATTCTCGCAACGCCGCCCAAGCCGTTACGCTGGTTGAAACCATCGAAGAACAAGGCTTTGATGCGTTGATGGGCGGCGCGCGCCGTGATGAAGAAAAAGCGCGCGCCAAAGAACGCATCTTCTCTTTCCGCGACGAGTTCGGCCAATGGGATCCCAAAAACCAACGTCCCGAATTATGGTCGCTCTACAATACGCGCCTGTTCCAAGGCGAAAACATGCGCGTTTTCCCGATTTCCAACTGGACGGAATTGGACATCTGGCAATACATTGCACGCGAAAAACTCGCCCTGCCGCCGATTTATTACGCCCACAAACGCGAAGTTGTCGAACGAAACGGCCTGCTCGTTCCCGTTACCCCGTTGACCCCCAAACGCGAAGGCGAAGTTGCCCAAATCCGCGATGTCCGTTTCCGCACCGTCGGCGATATTTCATGCACCTGCCCTGTTGCCAGCACCGCCGCCACGCCGGAAGACATCATTGCTGAAACCGCCGCCGCGACCCTTTCCGAACGCAGCGCCACACGCATGGACGACCGCGTATCGGAAGCGGCAATGGAAGAGCGCAAAAAACAAGGCTATTTCTAAGCCGATTTTTCAGACGGCCCATATATTTCAAACCCGAACAACACGGCAACGCCATCCGCTGCTGCCGTGTTGTTTGCTTTACTATTCTTGCAAATATCATTTAACAACAAAAGCTTAATCAACCATCCTTACCAAGCGGCAAACAATAAAACATAAACAAACATGGTATAATAAACGCTTACAGGCAGAGATTTAGACAAAAGTCTCAGGCCGTCTGAAGGAGGAGAAACATGAATCGACGCGTTTATATCGTACATGGCTTTGAAGGCAATCCGCACGGCAACTGGTTTGACTGGCTTTGCGCCCAAATCAAAAGTATCGGCGCACAAGCAATCTCCCTCGCCATGCCCAATCCCGACAAACCAAGCACGACCGCGTGGCAGTTTACCCTTGACCAGCACATCGGCAAGCCCGATGCCCATACCTTCCTAGTCGGCCACAGCCTCGGTTGCATTACCCTCCTTCACTTCCTCAGCCGCCAACAACCGCAAAAAATCGGCGGTCTGCTGCTTGCCGCAGGTTTTGCCGATACGTTGCCTCCCCTGCCCGCACTCGATGCCTACATTAAAGCAGCGTCCCCCGATTTCGACATCCTGCGCAAAATCGACATGCCAAAACACTGCCTGGTTTCCGACAACGACACCCATGTTCCGCCCGAACTGACTTTGGACATGGCGGCCAAACTCAAAAGCCCTGTTACCCATATTCCCGAAGGCGGCCATTTGATGGCTTCGGACGGCTTTACCCAACTGCCACAGGCTTGGGAAGTGCTGAAACCCATGTTGACCGAATAAACACGCAATATAATTTGGTTTTCAGACGGCCTGGTGAGCCTCCCTTCCCCATAACAGGCCGTCTGAACAACAATAAAAAACAACCTGCCCTTTCAAGCAGGTTGTTTCTTTTTATGTCTCATTGCCGGCAAATTTAATATTGCACCGTCCATTCAATCTCGCCGCCGGCCCTCATCGGTACAAGCTCGCCATCGCCGTAAGGTACGCTGGCAGGAACGGTTTGCGTTTGTTTGACCAATGTGATGGTATCGGAATTTTCAGGCAGGCCGTAGAAACGCGGGCCGTTTTTAGAAGCAAAGGCTTCCAGTTTGTCCAACACGCCTGCTTTCTCAAACACTTCGGCATAAAGCTCAATGGCAGTCATCGCGCTGAACATACCGGCGCAACCGCAAGCATTTTCTTTGGCAGTTTTGGCATGTGGCGCAGAGTCCGTGCCGAGGAAGAATTTGTGCGCCTTCTCGCTGGTAACGGCGGCAACCAAAGCCTGACGGTGGGTTTCGCGTTTGAGTACGGGCAGGCAGAAATGATGAGGGCGTACGCCGCCGACCAAAAGGTCGTTGCGGTTGAGCAGCAAGTGTTGCGGCGTCACAGACGCGGCCACATTATCGCCTGCTTCCAATACCAATCGGGCTGCCTCGGCAGTGGTGATGTGTTCAAATACGACCTTGAGGTTGGGCACTTGCGCCAAAACCGGCTTCATCACGCGTTCGATAAAGGCGGCTTCGCGGTCGAAAATATCAATTTCAGGATCGGTAACTTCGCCGTGAACCAAGAACAAAATGCCCTGTTTCGCCATTTCTTCCAACACGGGAATCAGCTTAAACAAGTCGGTCACGCCGGAATCGGAATTGGTGGTCGCGCCTGCCGGATAGAGTTTGAAAGCCACGATACCGGCAGCCTTGGCTTCACGCACAAGTTCGGGAGTGGCATTGTCGGTCAAATAAAGCGTCATCAACGGCTGGAAGGTGCTGCCTTCTGGCAGGGCGGCCATAATGCGCTCTTTGTATGCTTGGGCATCGGCAACGCTGACGACGGGCGGCTTCAGGTTGGGCATGATAACCGCGCGGCCCATTTGTCGGGCGGTGTATGGGGCAACAGCTTTGAGCGCGTCGCCATCGCGCAGGTGTAAGTGCATATCGTCGGGGCGGATGATGGTCAGGGTTTGCATAGCTTACTTTCGAGTGGTTTGGTTTGATAATGTTTCAGACGGCCTTTATTCGGCGGTAACGGTTTCTATTAATTTGATGTTTCAATCGTCAACCGGCCTAAGGCAAAACGGCGGCCTTATTGTCGTAAGAATGATGAGTCAGATAAAAAACAGCCTGTACCGGAAAATACTCGGACGACGTTGTTTTGACGGTCAGCAAGGTTTCTTTCGGGCTGCCGGACGCGCGCCATGCGTAGGAAATCTGACGCATAGGCAACGGGGTTTCCGCCAAATTATCGGCACGCAATTCAGCGTTCAAACCTTGCGGCGGATTTTCTGCCAAAGCCAAAAATTGTTTGAAAATCAGATGGTCGTCGGCTTTAGCCGTGCGCACGCTGCAACTGTTTTCAGTCAGGCTCAAATAATAATCCGCGCCGTTTACCGTTTTCTTCCAAATGCTTAATGCCTCCAAATCCATCATTCCGGCAGGCAAATCGGCAATATCTTTTTTCGACAATAAAACCAGCTTGTTGGCATTGGCAAACTCGCCGACAAGGGCGGCATCGCCGTCTGCGGCCACGCAGCTTTGGCGGAACAAGTCGGTTACATTTTGGGCATAATCGGCAGCGTTCTGCGGTGAAACGCCTTCATTGCCGCATGCACTCAGGCAGACGGCCAATACGGCGGCAGACAACGCGACGGCTTTAGACATTTCAGACGGCCTTTATTTGTGTTTCAACACCAGCTTGAACACGCCGTCAGCCTCGCTCGATTCCAACAAGACATGTCCGGTCTGACGGCAAAACGCTTCAAAATCGCCGGGCGCGCCGCCATCGGTGGCCAATACGGTCAGCACTTCGCCTTCCTGCATTTGCGCCAAAGCTTTTTTGGCACGCAAAATCGGCAACGGGCATTTCAAACCGATGACATCCAGAGTTTGTGTATTCATGATGAAACTCGTCATATTAATCAGAATTAACGCCAATTATACCGCACTTACTTGCACCCCACCCTGCAAGCCCATAAAATAAAGCCGTTTTTCACTTTGGAGCTGTCTATGCGCCGTTTTGCCCTTCTCGCTCTCAGCCTTGCCGCAACTCAAGCATTTGCTTTGGGTTTCAGCCAAAAGGATACGCTGACCAACACGCGTTATCAGGAAAGCCCTGAAGAAGTTGCCGCACGCGAATTTAAAGAACACAAAGCCGAGTTGCCGCCCCTGCCCGATACCCAATCGGGCGATTGGTTCGACCTCTATGTCAACGAAACCTACGGCAAGCAGCCCAAAATCCTGCTCAGCAGCCTGCAAATCATGCCTGCGCCTGACAACAGCATCCGCTACGTCTTGAATGTGCGCTCTGACAAAGGCTACGACAACCTCTCCGTCGAAGGCCTCTATTGCGCCCGAACGTCCTTTACTTACAGCAACGACAAGCGTTCGTCTTACAAAGTATTCGCTTACGGCGATACAGTAAACCACCGCTGGATCGAGCCACGCAAAGGCGATTGGAAGCTGATCGGCAATGCGTTCAGCCGCAACGACGCCATGCACACCGCCCTGTATCAGGCATTCTGTGTCGACGGCATGCCGACAACGGTCGAAGGCTTGGTACAACGTTTGAAAGAACGCGGCGGCCGTCACGGTACCACGCTGAGCAACCACGACAAATAAACTGCTTTAATCAAGAAAAAGGCCGTCTGAAATTTTTCAGACGGCCTTGTTTTTGTAAAACGGCTTAGAATTTGTGATACAGGCCCACAGAAGCGGCTTTTTGTTCAACGCCACCTTTGTTGGCTGCAGTCAGACGGGTTTTGTTGCCGACTTTCAGATACGCCAGTTGGGCAACTACGCCGGTGCGTTTGCTGAAGGTGTATTGACCGCCGACAACGACTTGGTCGAATTTATCCACCAATTTCTCGCCGCTGTTCACGCCCTTGGCAGGCCAGCCGTGTGCGTAAGTAATGCGTGGGGTAACGTTGCCGAATTTGTAGCCGACAGTTACCGCTGCATCAACTACTTTTACGGCTTCAGATTTGCCTGTATCGACAGTAATGTCACTACCCTTGTACTCATTAAAACCATCGGTGAAATAGCCTAAATATTCGTTGCCTGTCTCATGGCCTTTGGCATAGTGTACGCCGCCGCCGACAAAGAGATTGTCTTTGTCGTAATAAGTTTCAACTTTGGCGATTTGTGCCGCTTTGACTTTGCCAGAATTATCGGTGTACGCGCCGTTGTAGTGGCCGTAAGCCGCATTGGCAGTAAAGCCGTTTTTAGAGAAGCTCAGACCGCCGGTGTATTGGTCTTTGGCCGCTTTGGTGTGCGTGTATTTGTCTGAAGGATTGCGGTTGTCGCGCGGTGCGTAAGACACGTTGAATTTGAATCCGCCAAAATCCGGGCTGTCGTAGCGTACAGCGGCATTACGGTTGCCGGTACGGGTAAAGATGCCCAAGCCTGCGGCATTGGTTTTGTACATCCACGGATCGATGGTGTCCATTTCATTCAGCATATTGCTGAGTTTACCGGCACGGACCTTACCGAATTTACCTTGCAAACCGATGAAGGAATCGCGATTGGCAAAACCTTGTGAACCGCCGGTAATGGCTGTTTTTTGTTCAACTTGCCAGATGGCTTTCAAATCACCGCCCAAGTTCTCGCTACCTTTAAAACCGATACGGGAGGTATTGTCATTGATGCTGGTTGCGGTAGAGCTGGTTTCAGAACCTGCGTCACCTTTGATTTTTACTTGACCGACGGTCACGCTGCTTTTGATTTGACCATACAGAATCACTTCTGCAGAGGCAGCCAGCGGCAAACCGGCAATAACCAAAGCGATAATCGATTTTTTCATTATTCTCTCCAAAACAAAGTTAAAATCTCGTGAAAACACGTTTAGCAATATTAATGTTTTCCAACGCTACAAACAACTACTTTCATCTTGATAGACACTTTTATTCATTAGAGTTTAGACTTTTTACAACATTTTCAAATAAAACAGGCCGTCTGAAAAAAATTTCAGACGGCCTCTCCCATTCAAAGTCATGGAAAGGACAATCATCCCTATTATTGTAATCATTTAATCAAAAATGATTGCTTGATAAATGTTTGCCATATATCAACCCAATATTCCCAAATTATCACTATCATTAACTTTCTTCTTATAAAGAAACTTTTTTATATCAATAATTTATTTGGTATAAATTTTTTCTTTTACCTAATATAAATAAACAGGAGTCCTTATGTTGAACAAACATCTCTTTTTATCTTTGCTAATGGCTGTCTCCACTGCAACGGTATCCGCCGAAACCCATCATGCACATTGGTCTTACACAGGTGAAAACGATGCTGCACACTGGGGTGATTTGAGTGAAGACTTTGCTGTCTGCAAAACAGGCAAACAGCAATCTCCAGTGGACTTCTCCACAACAAAAGCAGTAAAAGGCAAACAACTGGCATACCGTTACAACATCGCCGACTACAAAGTAGAAAATAACGGCCATACCCTTCAAGCCACGCCGCAAGGCAAGGCCCAAACCATCGTGATTAACGGTAAAACCTATACCTTCAAACAATTCCACTTCCATACACCGAGCGAACATACTTTCAAAGGCAAACATTTCCCAATGGAAGCGCATTTCGTCCATCAAGCCGAAGACGGTACTTTGGCAGTCATCGGCTCTGTATTTAAACCGGGCAAAAACAATCCTGCCTTATCCGCACTCACAGCCAAAAAACTGAAAGCGGGCGAATCCGTAGCGTTGAAAAACCTGAATATCCAAGCCCTGCTGCCTAAAGATAGCAAGTCCTTCCAACTGAAAGGCTCGCTGACAACGCCGCCTTGCAGCGAAAACGTTACTTGGGTTGTCTTAAAAACTCCGGTTCAGGCAGATGCGGCGCAGTTTAAAGCCATGCGCGACATTATCGGCGGCGAAAACAACCGTCCCGTACAACCTTTGAACGACCGCGAAGTCAATGAAGACAAATAACTTCTAAGGCCGTCTAAAAACAAAAAAGCACCCGGAAACGGGTGCTTTTTCAATCACATCAATCAGGCTTTTTTGTTACCCAACGCGGCTTTCACAAACGCGCTGAACAAAGGATGGCCTTTGCGCGGATTGGAAGTGAATTCCGGATGGAACTGACACGCGAAGAACCAAGGATGATTTGGCAATTCGATGGTTTCAACCAAACGCTCGCGGCCTGCGGATACGCCGCCGATGACCAAACCGGCTTTTTCCAACTGAGGAACATAGTTGTTGTTAACTTCGTAGCGGTGGCGATGGCGTTCGCGGATATGTTCGCTGCCGTAGATTTTTGCGGCAAGGCTGCCCGGTTTGAGATCAACTTCTTGCGCACCCAAACGCATGGTACCGCCCAAATCGGCAGATTCGTCACGGGTTTCTACGCTGCCGTCTGCAGTTTGCCATTCATCAATTAGGGCAACGACAGGCGCGGCGCATTTCAAGTCAAACTCGGTAGAGTTCGCACCTTTCAAGCCTGCAACATCGCGGGCGTATTCGATCAGGGCGATTTGCATGCCCAAGCAGATACCCAAGTATGGTACGTTGTTTTCACGCGCATAGCGTACGGCGGCAATTTTACCTTCCACGCCGCGTGAACCGAAGCCGCCCGGCACCAAAATCGCGTCCATGCCTTTGAGCATGGAAACATCTCCATTGCCCTTCTCGATGCTTTCGCTGTCGACAAAGGTAATTTGTACGTCGGTTTCAGTGTGAATACCGGCGTGTTTCAGGGCTTCGATCAATGATTTGTAGGACTCGGTCAAATCAACGTATTTGCCAACCATCGCGATTTTGACGGTATGTTTCGGATTTCGAATCGCGTGAACGATTTTCTTCCATTCGGTCAAATCAGCTTGTTTGACATTCAGTTGGAGCTGCTCGGTAATAATGCTGTCGATGCCTTGGTTGTGCAGCATTTCAGGGCATTCGTAAATACTGTCCACATCGTAGCTGCCCACGATGGCACGTTCTTCAACGTTACAGAACAATGCAATCTTGCGGCGCTCGTCCGCAGGCATTTCTCTGTCCATACGGCAGATCAGGATATCCGGTTGCAAACCAATGCTCAACATTTCTTTAACGGTATGTTGGGTCGGTTTGGTTTTGATTTCACCGGCGGCGGCAATGTAAGGAACATAGCTCAGGTGGGCAAACAATGTATTGTTGCGGCCGAGCTGGCTGCGCATTTGGCGGATAGCTTCCAAGAATGGCAAAGATTCGATGTCGCCGACTGTACCGCCGATTTCGACAATCGCTACATCATAACCGGCCGCGCCTTCGTGGATACGGCGTTTGATTTCATCGGTAATGTGCGGAATCACTTGTACGGTACCGCCCAGATAGTCGCCACGACGCTCTTTGGCAATCACGTTTTCATAGACTTGGCCAGTACTGAAGCTGTTGCGACGGGTCATTGTGGCGTTGATGAAACGCTCGTAGTGACCGAGGTCGAGGTCGGTTTCCGCGCCGTCATCGGTCACGAATACTTCGCCGTGTTGAAACGGGCTCATGGTACCCGGGTCAACGTTGATATACGGGTCGAGCTTAAGCATGGTCACGTTCAAGCCACGCGACTCGAGAATAGTAGCAATAGAAGCGGCGGCGATACCTTTACCCAAAGAAGATACAACGCCGCCGGTTACGAAAATAAATTTAGTCATGATGTGATACCCATGTTGGAATGTGTGATTTTAACTTGAAGCAGCATATTCTGGCAAACGGCAAAAGCTTCAGGCCGTCTGAAAACAGCGTTTTCAGACGGCCTTATCATACTGATTCTATATATCAGCGCAACTCGCGGCGCAGGATTTTGCCAACGTTGGATTTTGGCAACTCGTCGCGGAATTCGATGTCTTTCGGCACTTTATAAGCAGTCAGCTCTTTACGGCAGAAATCGATCAGTTCTTCCTTGGTCAAAGACGGATCTTTGCGCACAACGAAGACCTTAATCGCTTCGCCGGTTTTCTCACTTTTCACGCCGATACAGGCGACTTCCAAGACTTTGTCATTGCCGGCAACCACTTCTTCGATTTCGTTCGGATACACATTGAAACCGGATACCACAATCAAATCTTTTTTGCGGTCAACCAGCTTCAACCAGCCTTTTTCATCCATTACAGCAATGTCGCCGGTCTCCAAAAAGCCGCGTGCATCGATTGCTTTGGCAGTTTCTTCCGGACGGTTCCAATAGCCTTTCATCACTTGCGGGCCGCGCACCCACAATTCGCCCGGCTGTCCGATAGGCACTTCTTTGCCGTCCGCATCGCGTAATTCGACTTCGGTCGAAGGAACCGGCAAACCGATACCGCCGCTGTAAGCCTCGATATTCAAAGGATTGCAACATACGCCCGGGCTGGCTTCGGTCAAACCGTAAGCTTCCACAATCGGCGTACCGGTAATTTTTTTCCATTTTTCCGCCACGGCTTTTTGTGTTGCCATACCGCCGCCCAAAGTCAGCTTCAAACGGGAAAAATCGACTTCGGCAAAATCTGGACGGTTAACCATCGCATTAAACAGAGTATTCACACCAATAAACACGCTAATCGGCTCTTTTTTCAATTCACCGATAAATCCTTTCATGTCACGCGGATTGGTAATCAAGATGATTTTAGAACCGGTATTCGCAAAGATCATCAGGTTTACCGTCAAGGCAAAGATATGATAAAGCGGCAACGCGGCAATAACCGTTTCTTCGCCTTCACGCAGGCTGTTTCTAATCCATTCTTTTGCCTGCAACATATTGGCGCAGATATTGCCGTGGCTGAGGACGGCGCCTTTCGCCAAACCGGTCGTGCCACCTGTATATTGCAGCAAGGCAGTAGCGTCGCGCGTCAATTCGACTGGTTTGAACGTATTGGCTGCACCTTGCTTCAAGGCCGTCTGAAAAGTGATGGTATTGGGAATGCGGTATTCCGGCACCATTTTTTTCACTTTGCGGATGACGAAGTTCATCAACGCGCCTTTAATCATGCCGAACATCTCGCCGACCGACGCGACAATTACATGTTTGATTTGCGTACGCGGCAACACCAACTCCAACGTATTGGCAAAGTTCTCCAACACGACAATCGTTGTCGCGCCGCTGTCTTTCAACTGATGCTCCAACTCGCGCGGCGTATAAAGCGGATTCGTATTCACTGCCACCAAACCTGCATGCAAAATACCGAAAAGCGCAATCGGATATTGCAAAACGTTCGGCATCATAATCGCCACACGCTCGCCGCGCGGCAGTTTCAATACGTTTTGCAGGTAAGACGCAAAATCGGTCGCCAACTTGCCCACTTCGGCATAAGTCAGCGCTTTACCCATGTTTTGAAAAGCAGGTTTATCTGCGAATTTCTCGACACTTTGACGGAATACGTCGCTGATGGAGCTGTATTGAGAGATATCGATTTCAGGGTTGACACCTTGTTCATAGCTTTTGAGCCAGAGTTTTTCCATATTGATCAGTCTTTTATTTAGTCGTTTTTTGAAATCGAGGCCGTCTGAAAGGCTTTATTCAATCTGCCGCTTCGTTTTCAGACGGCCCTTTTATTAAGCTGTAATAATGACAGGCTTGTCGGTGGACATGATGATACCGCCGCCCAAGCATACATCGCCGTCGTACAGTACCGCTGATTGTCCGGGGGTTACCGCCCATTGCGGCTCATCAAAGACAAGCTCAATGGTTTCATCATCCAAGTAACGCAACGTGCAAGGCGCGTCAGCCATACGGTAGCGCGTTTTGCAGGTATAGCGGCCTTCTTTCGGACGTTCGGGCAATGTGAAACTCAAATCGTTCATAATCAGGCTTTGCGTATAAAGCAAAGGATGGTCATGGCCTTGGACGACAATCAGTTCGTTTTTGGTCAAATCCTTGGCCGCAACAAACCACGGCTCGCCTGCGCCGCCGATACCCAAGCCTTTGCGTTGACCCAGCGTGTAAAACATCAAGCCGACGTGTTCGCCGACTACTTTGCCTTCAGGGGTAACCATTTTGCCATTATTGGTCGGTAGGTATTTTTGCAGAAATTCGCGGAACGGGCGCTCGCCGATAAAGCAGATGCCGGTACTGTCTTTTTTGGTTGCAGTCGGTAATTTGAATTCTTCGGCAAGACGGCGGACTTCAGGTTTTTCCAACTCGCCCAATGGGAAAATCGCGCGCTCGAGTTGGAAAGGTTTGAGGCGGTACAGGAAATAGCTTTGGTCTTTGTTTTGATCCAAGCTTTTGAGCAGGTAATGCACGCCGTTTCGAACTTCTTTGCGGGCATAGTGTCCGGTGGCAATGGTATCGGCGCCCTGCTCTATGGCGTAGTCCAAAAAGCATTTGAATTTGATTTCGGCATTGCACAACACATCCGGATTCGGCGTGCGGCCTGCGCTGTATTCTTTAAGGAAATAGGCAAATACGTTGTCTTTGTATTGTGCTGCGAAATTGACGATGTCGATATCGATTCCGATGATATCGGCAACGGCAATAGCATCAAAGGAATCTTGTTTGATGCTGCAATATTCGTCGTTGTCGTCATCTTCCCAGTTCTGCATGAACACGCCGCTGATTTGATGGCCTTGCTGTTTGAGTAGGGCTGCGGTAACGGAGGAATCGACGCCGCCGGAAAGGCCGACGATGATGTTTGTTGGTGTGGGGGTAGTATTCATGAGGTGAATGTGGGTTTCAAATATATTTTTTAAAGCTTGATTTTAGCACATTTTGATTTAACGACAGAAAAGGCCGTCTGAAAGCCCAATGGCTTTCAGACGGCCTTTATATTAAAATTCAATCAATTAGTGCTGATGCGCGCCACCATGACCATGGCCGTGACCGTGATCCATGCCGGATTGCGGTGCAGTTTTCACTTCCAGCTCAACAGTTTGAGATTTCGCGTTTTTGAATTTCAGGGTTACAGGTACTTTTTCGCCTTCTTTCAGCGGTTTTTTCAGACCCATGAACATAACGTGGTAGCTGCCTGGTTTCAGCTCGGTTACGCTTTTTGCCGCCAAAGGCACGCCGCCTTTAACTTCGCGCATACGCATAACACCGTTGTCGTTAATATGGGTGTGTACTTCAACGCGTTCTGCAACAGGGCTGCTGCCGCCTACCAAGAAGTCTTGTTTGGCTTCATCGTTTTGGATTTTCATGAATGCGCCACCCATTTTCATACCTTCGACAGTGGCACGTGCCCAACCGTCTTCAATATGGATACCGGCTGCAGATACGGAAGTTGCCAAGCCTGCCAGAATCAGGGTTGCCATTAATTTTTTCATGTTTTGCTCCTTGTGTTTGCCAAATGGCTGGGATATACAGCCTTCATCTTACAACCAAAGGCCGTCTGAAAACTTTGATATAGATTAATTAATACTATCTAATCCTAACGAATTACCATATTACCATATTTTTAAGCAGTTAATGCAATAATCCAAACAATAAATAACATGAACAAAGCCATCAGTTGCGCGGCCGAACCGGCATCTTTGGCACGCTTGGCCAGCTCGTGTTTTTCAGTAGAGGTATGGTCAACGGCTGCCTCGATGGCGGTATTAAACAATTCGGTAACCAATGAAATAAACGATGCAACAATGAGCACCATTTTGATGGCCGAGCCGAAATCAAGGAATAAGGCCAAGACAATTAAAATCAGATTCAACCAAAAAACTTGGCGAAATGCACTTTCATAACGATACGCGGCAGCCAGTCCGTCTTTGGAATAACCAAACGCATTAATGATGCGCTTGATGCCGTTTTTGCCTTTTTTCTCGGAAGCGTAGGAAGATGGTTCCATCATATTCTCAACATTAGAATGCCGTCTGAAAAAAACGGTCAGGTCAATTTTCAGACGGCCTTTGGATTTATTGTTTTACCCAAGATGCTACGGCATCTGCAAACATGGCAGCAACGTCGAAATCTTTTTGCTTCATGATTTCTTGGAAGCCAGTCGGGCTGGTTACGTTGACTTCGGTCAGGTTGCTGCCGATGACATCCAAACCGGCAAGCAAAATACCGCGGCGCTTCAATTCAGGCGCAAGGGTTTCTGCAATTTCACGGTCACGCTCGCTCAACTCCTGCGCCACGCCGCGGCCGCCGGCAGCCAAGTTGCCGCGCGTTTCACCATTTTGAGGAATACGCGCCAAAGCATACGGAACAACTTCCCCACCGATAATCAAAATGCGCTTGTCGCCATGTACGATTTCAGGAATATAACGTTGTGCCATGATGGTGCGTGAATCAAGCTGCATCAGGGTTTCCAAAATACTGCCGATATTAGGGTCGGATTCGGTCAGGCGGAAAATACCCATACCGCCCATGCCGTCCAAAGGTTTGATGATGATGTCGCCGTGTTCTTTCAAAAATGCGCGGACATCGGCGGAACGTGTGGTAACCAAAGTCGGCGCGGTAAACTGGCTGAAATTCAAAATCGCCAATTTCTCATTGAAATCACGCATTGCTTGTCCGCTGTTAAATACTTTTGCGCCCTGCTGCTCTGCCAAAGTTAAAAACTGGGTCGCATACAGATATTGCATATTAAACGGCGGATCAGTGCGCATAATGACCGCATCGAAATCTTTTAAGGCCGTCTGAACTTTTGTCTCTGCTTTAAACCATTCGTGATCGTCATCATTCTTCGCGCCGACAAACTCAAATGCCGCCGCCTGAGCCACCACCAAGCCTTCACGGACGGACAATTCTCCGCTCAAGGTATGAAAAAGCTGCCAACCGCGCTTTGCCATTTCACGCATCATGGCGTAAGTAGTGTCTTTATAGGTTTTAAAACTTGCCATTGGATCGGCGATAAACAGGACTTTCATCAAAATTTCCTTGTAAACAGACGATATAATCATACCTTGTATTCTGCCTGCCTGAAAAGGTGGCAAAATATAGAAAAGGCCGTCTGAATCCTATTTTCAGACGGCCTTGAGGCTTTTAGGCGGCTGCCAAATGCAAGAGTTCGGCGGCATGGCTGCGTGTGGTATCGGTAATGATTTCGCCACCCAGCATACGCGCGATTTCCTCAATGCGCTGATGATGGTTCAAGACGCTGATTTCGCTGACGGTTTGCTCCCCTTCGCTATGCTTGCGGACCTGCCAATGGTTTTCACCACAAGAGGCTACTTGAGGAAGATGGGTTACCGCCAAAACTTGATGTTTTTTACCTAATGCACGCAAAGCTTTACCGACCATTTCAGCAACACCGCCACCAATACCGGTATCCACTTCATCAAAAATCAATGTCGGCACTTGCGTGTATTGGCTGGCAACCACTTGCAAAGCCAAGCTGATACGCGCCAATTCGCCACCGGAAGCCACTTTATTCAAAGGTCGGGACGGATTGCCTTTATTCGCTGCTACTTGGAATTGCACCTGCTCCAGACCATGCGCGGTCGGCGAAGACGGCAACAAGACGATGTCAAAACGTGCGCCCTTCATGGCCAAATGCTGCATATGCTCGGTGGTCTCTTCGCCCAAACGGCCGGCCGCCTGATGGCGCATGGCGGAGAGAATGTGGGCGGCTTCGTGGTATTCGGCAAGATTGCGTGCGACTGCATTTTCCAAGGCTTCCAAATCAGCAGCCGCGTGCAGGTTTTGCAAGCGCTCGTCGATTTCCGCCAACTTTTGCGGCAACTCTTCCGGCTCAATGCGGTATTTGCGCGCCATACTCATCAATTCGCCCATACGGCTTTCTTGTGCGGCCAATTCATTAGGATCGATGTCGCTGCGACCAGCCACATCACGCATATTGGCACTGATTTCACCCAATTCTGCTTCAATACTTGCCAACATATTCAAGCTCTCGGCAAAGCGCGGCTCAATGTTTTGCAGATTGCCCAACAGTTTTTGGCATTGGTAGATTTGACGTTGGATGCCGTTGTCTCCGTCTATACTGTCGCCCACCTGCTCGGCGGTTTGCAGCAACTCGGCCGAATGCGCCAGACTGTCGTGGCTTTGGCTTAAGGTTTCCCATTCGTTGGGTTTGAGCTCCAATTGGTTCAACTCATTAAACTGCCATTCCAAACGCTCGCGTTCGATAGCCATGGTTTCTGCCTGCTCTTGCGCTTCTTGTAGTGCCTTTTTCGCATTGACCCAGTTTTGATAAAGCTGTTTGACCATTTCTGCCTGCTCTTTGCTGCCGGCAAATGCGTCCAACAACTCGCGTTGCGCAGACTCTTGATTCAACGAATGATGGGCATTTTGGCCGTGAATATCGATTAACTGCTCGCCGATGGCTTTCAGCTGCGCCAATGTTGCTGCCTGATTATTGATATAACTGCGGCTTTTACCCTTGGCATCGATAATACGGCGGATGCTGAGCTCTTCGGCATCTTCTTCCAAAAGACCTTGCTCCTGCAGCTGCGCTTTCAGCTCAGGCAAACTACTGATATCGAACAAAGCCGACAACTGCGCTTCTTTGGCGCCGCTTCGCACTTGGCTATAATCGGCTTTATCGCCCAACAACAGGCCAATCGCGTCCAGAGTAATCGATTTGCCTGCGCCGGTCTCGCCCGTCAATACGGTAAAGCCGTTTTGAAAATCAAGATTCAGGTTTTCAACAATGACAAAATCACGCAAAGAAAGTGCCAACAGCATTGCAGTATTCCTTAGTAAATCACCCGCACCTATGCGGAATAGCTTTAGATAAACTGATTATAACTAAGATTTTTTATAGTTTAAATCAGATTTTTCTTATAATCTATCTAAGATATTTATTTTAAACAAATTATTTTTTAAGCAAGCAATAAAAAGGCCGTCTGAATATTGCTACATTTTCAGACGGCCTAAATTTGCTTTACTCTGCCAGCTCTACTTGTTCATGCCCCATCAATTCCTGCCCCACTCCGGCAAGCAGGTTCAGATAACGCTCATACTGCTTGAGCATATCGGCAATCAATTCTTTTTGCGTCATATATTGCACATCGTATCCATCGCGCCCATCCGAAAAATACGTCAACGGTATGAACGTTGCTGCATATTTGAAATGAGGCAGGCTGTCTTCACGAATCAACTGGTCGGTAATTTCCCGCTTTACGGATTTAATCCCATAGACAAAATCCCTTACCGTCCCTTTATGCACCACCAGCTCCACCGACGGCTCATCCTGTTGCAACAGGCAACGGATTTCTACGTCCATATTGTATTTTTCGGTCAATTCGTTTTTCAATTCCTGCATTGCCGGAAGCGCCGTATTTTTCATAAATTTGATGATATCGACTTCCTGCGTCTGATTCATCATTTGGCCAAGGCGTTCCCTCCAATGATCGCCCGACCAGAAAATACTGCTCGGATTAACGGCGGTTGCAAAATAGTTGGCATCGTTGTTTAGAGCTTTCCACAAAGAAACCATCATAAAAATCATCAACACCGCAAACGGCAGAGACGCAATCAGGGTCATGGTTTGCAAAATAGGCAAACCGCCGGCACCCAACAACACAATAGCCACAGCCGAAATCAACACGCCCCACATAACCGATTGCCACTTAGGCGAAGCCAGCCCTTTATCGCGCGAAGCAATATTGTTCAGCACATAAATGCCTGAGTCGGCAGAAGTGATAAAAAACAGCGAAATCACCAGCAATGCTACCAAGCTGCTGACAACCGGCCACGGCAAATAATTCAAAAAGGCAAACAACAATTTTTCAGGCTCGTTGGTCAAGGCAGACAAGGCGCCGTTTGCCACATGCGTGTCCAGCCACAAGGCTGAATTGCCAAATACAGTAAACCACAAAATACTCATCAGGCTAGGCACTGCCAATACGCCAAAAATAAATTCGCGGATGGTCCTGCCTCGCGAAATTCGGGCAATGAACAAACCGACAAAAGGCGACCACGAACACCACCAAGCCCAATACAACACCGTCCAGCCGGTAAACCATTTTGTATGCTCAGGCTCGTAGGTATATGACTTAAAGCTGAACGAAACGAAGTTACTCAAATAAGTGCCCAAATTGTCGCTGAATGCGAAAATCAAATACGTCGTCGGCATACTCAACAAGACAAACAACAGCAATGACAGTGCCAACACCAAGTTGGTTTCACTCAAAATTTTGACGCCTTTGCCCACGCCCGAAGTTGCGGAAAATATGGCAATCGCCATCACAACAACGATAATGCCGACCTGCAAGACATAGCTGTTATCCTGCACCCAGCCCATCTTCAACAAACCGGAACCCATTTGTGCCGCGCCAAATCCCAAGGTTGTGATAATACCGAACAAAGTCGCAATCAAAGCCATCACATCGATGGCATCGCCCATTTTGCCGTTGATTTTGTCTTTTAAAATCGGATAAAAGCAGGAGCGCAACGCCAGCGGCAATTTATAGCGGAAACCGAAATACGCCAAAGCAAGCGCAATGATTCCGTAGATTGCCCAGGCATGAATCCCCCAGTGGAACACCGTATGCAGAATCGCCTCTTGCGCATTGCCTTTGGCAATCGGGGAAGAGAAATGCGATAAAGGCTCAGCCACACCGAAAAACATCAAGCCCACGCCCATGCCGGCCGCAAACAGCATGGCCAGCCATGATAAAAACGAAAACTCAGGTTCGTCCTCGTTTGCACCCAGCCTGATACTGCCGAAGCTGCTGATGGGAAGCGCCAATAAGAAAATAAGGAATACAGAGAAAGTCAGAATGTAAAACCAACTGACATTTTGAAAAATAAACTGCTTCATGGCATTTAACAAATGCCTCTGTATTTTGAGGCCAAACCAAAGCAGCTGACAAAAGCAAAAGGACGAAGAAAAGCGTAATACCGACCACGCTTGGATTGAAAGAAGATTTGTTTTGAATAAATTGTTTAAATTTCATATCGGTTCCGTAGTTGATACAGCGCATATTTGAAGAACAAACGGGCTGCCGATTGATAAAGAGAGAAACGTTTCCGTATGTCTTCTCAAGCTATTACAGAATGAGAGATATTTATTCTAATGCTTTTTCAAATTATATCACAAAATCAATAAGTTATTAAAATAGATAAAAATTATATTTAAAATCATGATGTTATACAATAATAAAGGCCGTCCGAAACACGATTGTTTTAGACGGCCTTTACATTCAAATCAGTTAATCAGTCTGCTTCCTGATTCAACTGCTTCTTCAGTTTCCTCATCGCCTGTCGGCGGCGTTTCCATTAAATCAGGTAACACCAGCTCACCCAATTCTGTCAGTGGCGGCAATTCTTCCAAACTTTCCAAACGCAAATCGCTTAAGAATGTTGCCGTTGTTGCCCACAATGCCGGACGGCCGACAGAATCACGGTGGCCGATGACTTCAATCCAGCCCCTATCCTGCAAGGTTTGCATGACATTTTGCGACACCGCCACGCCGCGTATGCCTTCAATATCGCCACGCGTTACCGGTTGCTGATAGGCAATAATCGCCAGCGTCTCCATCACGGCGCGGGAATAACGCGGCGCGCGCTGCTCTTGCAGGCTGCCCAGTCGTTCAAATGCGGCTTGGGCGATTTGGAAGCGCCAGCCCTCATGGGTATGCACCAGTTGCAAAGCCCTGCCCTGCCAACGGGCCTTCAGTTGCGCCAACACATCAATCAGCTTGTCTTGCGACAACGGAGGCACGCACAATTCTCGCATGGCTTTTTCGTTTAAGGGTTCGACTTGCGTCAACAGCGCCGCTTCAATCAGCGCATCGGGAGAAAGTTTTTCAGTCATAATAAAATCAATGTTCAGGCGGCATGAACAGCCAAAGGCCATCTGAAAGACAATATGGTCAACAGTTTGTCACGCGCTCAAATGCGCTTTCAGTTTTTCTTCGTCCAAAAACCAATGGCAGATTTCGGTATCGCCATCCAGCAAAACAGGCACCAGCTCATTGTACTTTTCTTCTAAAACCGGATCTTCATCAACATCGACAATGTCCAGCTCAAATCCAAACTGCTCCTGATAAGGCTTTAATTGTTCGCGCATTTTGTGGCACAGGCTGCAATATTCCCGAAACATCAAGGTCAGTTTCATGGCGGTTACTCTCGGAGGAACAAAAGCGGCCATTGTATAGCAAAATGCCTCCAAACCATACAGGCATGACAAAGGCCGTCTGAACAGGCGCGAAACGACGCCTTCAGACGGCCTTTATGTGTATTCTGAAATTAAGACTGAACGTTGATCCCGGCAGTCACGGCATTTTGGGCGCTGCTTGCAGTCAAAAACGATGCAGCCAATTCGCCGCAGCAACCGCAACAAGTCGCCACGCCCAATTGAGCCTGCAAATCGCTCATGGTGGTTGCACCGGCGGCGATGGTCTCTTTGATGTCGTGGTCAGTAATGGCGTTGCAGATGCAGACAAACATGATGTGCTCCAATAATTTTGTTACCCTCTGTAATTGAGAGTAGGATTTATTCTTGAACGTAAATATAAATAAAAACGGTTTGCATTGCAATATTGGCACTGTCCTTTTGTTTTGAAATTTTTCTATGGAATTTTATATTTTGATTGATATTTTATAATTTTAAAGTTTGATAACCTTTCAGACGGCCTCAATAACAAAAAGCGGCATCTTCGAGATGCCGCCTTTATTTATGAACGGGAATGGTGTTCATCGACCATGTTTTTCAAACGGATATTGGCAACATGGGTATAAATCTGCGTAGTATTGATATCGGAATGTCCCAACATCATCTGGACTGAGCGCAAATCGACGCCGTGATTGACCAAATGCGTGGCAAAAGCATGGCGCAAGCCGTGCGGGCTGAGTGAAGCAATACCGGCTGCTTCGGCATATTCTTTGACTATCATCCATGCAAGCTGACGGCTGATGCCGCTGCGTTTCTGGCTGACAAACACTTCGTCGCAGATTTTATTTTTCAACAACAACGGGCGCGATTCGTTGCAATAACGTTCCACCCAATACGCCGCTTCCTGACCCAGCGGAACCAGACGCAATTTGTCGCCCTTGCCTATGGTTCGGATACTGCCGCGATGTAAATCGATATCGCTGAGCGTCAATTTGACGGCTTCGGTCACGCGCAAACCTGTTGCATACATGACTTCAAGCAAGGCTTTGTCGCGCAGTCCGTGCGACGTTTCCACATCCGGCGCAGCCAGCAGCGCGTCGATTTGGGCTTCGGTAATCAGCGTGGGCAGTTTTCGTTCCGATTTCGGCGCCTTGAGAAAACGGGTAGGATTGTCTGCTCTTTGACCCGTTTCTTCCAACCAGCCGTACATGCGCTTGCAAGCCGACAATGCCCGCGCTTGGGACGTACTTTTTTCCCCTTCCGCATACACGGCATCAGACAGGGAAAATTCATCGGCACTCAACCAATCCTGCCCACCCTCGGCCAAACGCGCCGCGACCTTGACCAAATCACGGCGGTAACTCTGCAGCGTATTGTGGCTGAGCCTGTCTTGCAGCCAAAGGGATTCAAGCAGCTTGTCTATTAAATCGTCCATATTTATCAAACTGTATTGAAAGGCCGTCTGAACGGCATGGCTTTACATCCGTTCAGACGGCCTTAGGTTTTCAAAGCCCTATTTTAAGAAGCTTGAGAAATTGTATCCAAAACTTCCTGCGCGTGTCCGGCCACTTTGACTTTGCGCCATTCATGGGCGATTTCGCCGTTTTCATCCAACACAAACGTGCTGCGCTCGATGCCGAGTGATTCTTTGCCGTAAAGCTTTTTCAGCTTGA
Organism: Neisseria sp. P0014.S009; assembly: GCF_051958155.1. Classification (NCBI taxonomy): domain Bacteria; kingdom Pseudomonadati; phylum Pseudomonadota; class Betaproteobacteria; order Neisseriales; family Neisseriaceae; genus Neisseria; species Neisseria sp. P0014.S009. The sequence goes on from NZ_JBQCVS010000001.1 coordinate 146,574, forward strand.
TCACGTCAAACAGTTTGCAGACGGTTTCTTCTTTGTCGCTCAACAATTCAAACTGGAAGCCTTGTTTGGCGCAGAAATTCTGATGCGATTTGACACCGTCGCGCGAAATGCCGACAACGGTATAGCCCAATGCTTTGAATTGCTCCAATCGGGCATTGAAATCCAAGCCTTCAGTGGTACAGCCGGGCGTGCTGTCTTTAGGATAAAAATAGACAACCAACGGCAAATGTTCGGCGGAGTTAAAATCGCTGCCGGAAGAAGATGGGAGTGTGAATTGATATTTTGACATAATTATTCCTTTCAGACGGCCTAAACCTAGCCTGCGTTTATTTTTCGCTTAAATTCAAATAACTGCGCGTACCTTGAAAATCTTCTAATGCACGCAACAAAAGCTGAAAGTGGTCGTCATTGCCGGCCAAATCCAACTCATCGGCATTGACAGTCAGCAAAGGCGCTCTTTGATACAAATGGAAGAAATGGCTGTATTCGTCATGCACCCGTCCCAAATAGCCTTCGGGAAACAAGCTGATGATACCTTCGTGACGTTTTTGCAGGCGTTTGCGGTTGTTTTCGACGGCTGTTTGCAGATAAATCACCACATCGGGCTCCGCGTATTGCGGCAGAATGCGTTGCTTCATATCGGCAAAAAGCTGCTGCTCATCATTATTCAAAACGATGGACGTAAAAATACGGTCTTTTTCCAATAAAAAGTCAGCCACAACCATTCCGCCTTGCGCGCATTGCTCTTCAATAATATTCACGCTTTCAGCGCGGCGCGTCAGGAAGAAAAGTTCGGCAGCCAAGCCATTATTGGAAACATTGCTGTAAAACTTCATGAGAAACGGATTGTGATCCGGATTCTCTGACAACAGCAACGCGCTGAAATGCTCTGCCAAGCGGCGGCTCAAAGCGGTCTTGCCGCTACCGATGGCGCCTTCGACAACAATATAACGAGGATTCATAGTAACTCTTTGTAATGTGTTTCCCAACAATATTTTATAGCAAAAAAGGCGTGTCCAACACGCCCTTTCTTGTTTTAGTCCGTTTTTCAGACGGCCCTTATTCTTTTAACAGGCGAATACCCTGCCCGCCCAAAGCCTGAGCCAAATCAGCCGCACGTCCATGCTCGCCCAACTCGAAATCCGGAAGGATTTCGGCCAACGGCAACATCACGAAACTACGCTCATGCGCGCGCGGATGCGGCAAGGTCAGATGCGGATCATCGCTGCGGATACCGTCAAAATCGATAATGTCCAAATCCAAGGTGCGCGGCGCATTACGGAAAGTACGTTCGCGCCCAAATTCGGCCTCGATGCGGTTTAACTCTGCCAACAGCGCTACGCCGTCCAATGAAGTTTTCACCGCACAAACGGCATTCACAAAATCAGGCTGATCGTCATAGCCGACCGGCGCAGTCAGATACAGGGAAGAAGTCTTTTCAAGCCGGATATGAGGATGCGCGGCCAATTCGGCCAAAGCTGCGCGAACCTGTTCGGCAGGATTGGCAAGATTGCTGCCCAAAGCGATAACGGCAAAATGCGGATACATTTCAGACGGCCTCTTTTAAAACGGCAGCGTTTTGGTTTTGGCAAGGAAAACAATCGTGGCAACACACGACATGGCCAAAACGTAGACGATATAGAATTTCGGCGAACGCGGACGCGAACGCATCATAATCATGCCCAACACAATATAAACCAGCAACAGCAGGATTTTCATGCCGAGCCACGGTGCATTGAACGGCGAAAAATGGGTAATCTTCATCAGCCATAAGCCGGTAAACAGCAACATGGTGTCGTTCAAATGTGGCATGGCTTTCCAAATGCCAGCCAACGGCTTCTCAGGATGACGCCAGAGCAGGAAAAAACGGATGTTGAACAACAGAATGGTAATGGCAACGAAAATCTGATGGCTGTATTTTACAAACAGATATTGCATGGCAGTTTCTTATGTTAAAGGTTGAAAAACAAAGCAGCTATTTTACCGCAAACATCTATTTCTGACGCAACTTTTCAATTGCCAGCAGATAGGGAGGCGCATTGCGGCGGTTGACAAAGCCATAGCGTAACACGGCAAATGCTTCCTGCGGCAAAGTTTCCGCCCATTGCACAATCGCCTCAGCCTCTATTCGGCCGGCTTCATGCCCCGGATACAATACCGCCACGGCAAGCCCGCCCTCTTTCAGCAAACCCAAAGTATCCGTCAGCGCACGGATGCTGCTTGCAGCCTCAGTTGTACAGCTTTTATCGTCACCCGGCAGCCAACCGAAATTAAATACTGCGGCATCTAAAGGCTCGTCGAGATAAGATAAAAGGTTTTCATGGCCGTCATGTATCAGAGCTACCCAACCATCTACGCCATTTTCTTTCAGACGGCCTTGAGTCTGCATTAATGCTTTGGGTTGCACATCAAATGCCCACACCCTACCCGTCTCGCCAACCGACTGCGCCAACAGCAAAGTATCATGCCCGTTTCCGGCCGTCGCATCCAAAGCGCGGCAGCCTGATTTTAAGGCTTGTCGTAACAGGGAATGTGCAAAAGGAAGAATGTTTTCAAGCAGCATGATAAAGGTCGTCTGAAAATAAAAATACCCTACCGCAAAAGCGGTAAGGTATTGAAAAACAGGAATGCGTTACATCATTTATTCGGCAGGTTGTTGCACAGTCTCAACTTGAACCGGAGCAGCTGCGGCAGCGGCTTGAGGTTGTTTGTTTTCGTGTTGCAGGCTGACTGCGCGTGCAGGAACGATTGTTGAGATAGCGTGTTTGTAAACCATCTGAGTGACGGAAGTATTACGCAGCAGAACAACGTACTGGTCGAATGATTCCACTTGGCCTTGCAGCTTGATGCCGTTTACCAAGTAGATCGAAACCGGAACGTGCTCTTTACGCAACGCATTCAAAAAAGGATCTTGTAACATTTGTCCTTTAGCTGTCATATTCTTGAGCTCCATTATTATGATTGTAAAGACGCCAAAATCGGCGTTTGATGGAATTGTAGCCCCGAATAGGATAAATTACCAACTATTTTTTTCTATCACACCGTTTAGGAATCCAGCAATAAGGGAACTTCCCGTCAAACCGACTGTTTCATTTCCATATTCACAACAACCCTAAACCCAAATTGGATGTTTTTTTAAATTCGGCAAATCCTATCGAAAATATGCCATGAAGTTCTAACAAGCTGTTTTTCATTATAAAAAGGCCGTCTGAAATTGTTCAGACGGCCTTTGTGCTTATTTACTGAATTGTTTTTTCACGCTGACTTTGGTTTTCTTCTTGAAGCGGTTTTTCTCTTCCTTGCGGCCTTCGCGTTTCTCAATACGGTTGCTTAGGCTGACACGGCGCAGCGGTTTTTTCTTCGGTTTGTCTTCCGCATTTTCATACGGGTTTTCCGAAACATTGTATTGAATTCTGAGCGGCGTACCTTGCAGATTGAAGGCTTTGCGGAACGTTTGGGTCAAATAGCGCGTGTAGCTGTCAGAAATGGCGTGCAGCGAATTGCCGTGTACCACAATTACCGGCGGATTCATGCCGCCCTGGTGGGCATAACGCATTTTCGGACGCACCAAACCAGCACGCGGAGGCTGTTGACGCTCGATCGCGCTTTGCAATACGCGCGTGATTTTCGGTGTCGGCATCTTAATCATTGCCGCGTTGTAGGCAGCCTGAATGCTTTCAAACAAACCGTCTATACCGCGCTCTTTCAATGCAGAAATAAAGTGAAACTTAGCAAAATCAAGGAAATACAGTTTGCGGTTGATATCGCGTTTCACTTGCTCGCGACGCTCTTCACTGATGCCGTCCCATTTATTGACCGCCACCACCAAAGCACGGCCTGCTTCCAAAGCAAAACCTGCAATCGTCGCATCTTGATCGGCAATATCTTGTTGCGCGTCCAATACCAAAACAGCAACGTTTGCCGCTTCAACCGCCTGCATGGCTTTGATAACGGAGAACTTTTCCACTGCTTCATCCACTTTGCCGCGACGGCGCACACCTGCGGTATCGATGATGGTAAACGGCTTGCCTTCGCGTTCAAAATCGATATGAATACTGTCGCGCGTCGTGCCTGCCATATCGAAAGCAATCACGCGCTCTTCGCCGAGGATGGCGTTTACCAAGGTCGATTTACCGACATTGGGACGGCCGATTACAGCAAAAACAGGATGTTTCGCTTCTTCCTCTTCCTTTTCAGGCTCTGGGAAGGTTTCCAAAATATCTTCAATCAGATAATACACGCCATCGCCATGCGCACCTGAAATAACATAAGGGTCGCCAAGAGCAAGTTCGTAGAACTCGGCGGCAAGTACGGCTCTATTGCCGCCCTCGCCTTTATTCACGGCCAAATAAACAGGACGCGGGCTTTGGCGCAAACGGTCGGCAATAATTTTGTCTTGCGGCGTCAAACCGGTACGGCCGTCCACCAAAAACACCACTGCATCGGCTTCATCGACAGCCTGCAAGGTCTGTTTTGCCATTTCGTGCAAAATGCCGCTGTCCACAACCGGCTCAAAGCCGCCGGTATCGATGACCAAATAAGGTTTGCTGCCGACTTTGCCATGACCGTAATGGCGGTCACGCGTCAGGCCGGGCAAGTCATGCACGAGCGCGTCTTTGGTGCGCGTCAAACGGTTGAATAAGGTAGATTTGCCGACATTGGGGCGGCCGACAAGCGCGATGGTTGGTTTCATGATTGAGTCTTTCTGTGTCAAGTGCCGCCTAAAAACGGGAGCGGAACACAAGCAGGTGTTTTAAAAACACGGTTGATAAGGATAAGTGTAGGCCGTCTGAAAAGTCATTGCAACTTCAGACGGCCTTGATTTCAAACAAACTTATTTCAAGCTGTCGATTTTCATTTGCAGCAATTCGCGGCCTACTGCGGTTTGCGGCATTTTGCTCAAAGCAGCTTCGTAACTTTGTACGGCTTCTTTGGTTTTATTTTGGGCAACGTAAACATCGCCTTTAGTTTCCAGCATCAAAGGCTCGAAATCAGCCTCAACCTGAGTATTCAGGGCATTGATGGCGGCATCGTACTTTTTCTGCTGCAACAGGACAACGCCCAAACGCTGAGCTGCCAAAGCTTGAACCAGCGGTGCGTTTTGGTTTTTCAGTACCCAATTCAAATGACCTTCCGCCACATCATAACGGCCGGCATCAAACTCGGTTGCCGCCACCATCAACGTAGCTTGGGCTGTCGAAATAGAATCAGGATAGTTTTTTTGCAATTCGGCCAAATCGGCGTTGATGGCTTTAGGGTCGGTTTTTTGCTGCGCCTTTTCCACCATTTGCGCCAATACTGCGGCGGCTTCCTGATCTTTTGAAGCTTTTTGGCCTTGGTAAATGGTGTAACCCAAATACCCCAAAGCCGCCACAATCAGCAAGGCAAAGATCCAACGGCCGGTTTTTTTCCAAAAATATTTAAAATTGTCTAACTCTTGTTGTTCTTCCAAATGAGCTGCCATTTATGCGTTCTTCCATTGTTGTAAAGTGTCTGTCAAATCAGCGGCGGCAACGGTTTGTTGTTCGTGTTTGCCCTGCATATCTTTCAGGGTAACCGTACCGTTTGCCAGCTCATCCTGAGCCACAATCAGGGCAAAGCGTGCGCCACTGTTGTCTGCTTTTTTCATTTGCGCTTTCAGGCTCTGATAGCCGGAATGCTGCATCACATTGAAACCTTGGGCGCGCAAGGCTTGTGCGTATTTCATCACCTGCAAGTCCGCACCTTCGCCTTGGTGCATTGCATAGACATCAGGCGCGGCGTTCACTTCCAATGAGCCGTATTCGCTCACCAAAAGCAGCAGGCGCTCAATACCCATCGCAAAGCCGATAGACGGCACAGGTTTGCCGCCAAGCTCTTCAATCAAACCATCGTAACGGCCGCCGCCGCACACAGTCGCCTGCGCGCCGAGTTTGTCGGTCGTCCACTCAAAAACCGTCTGATTGTAGTAATCCAAACCGCGGACCAAGCGCGGATTTTCAATATACTGAATACCCAAACCGTCCAACATCGCCTTGAAGCGTGCATAGTGGTTTTGCGAAGCCTCGCCCAAATAATCCACCAGACGCGGCGCCGCGTTGCAGATTTCCTGCAAATCAGGGTTTTTCGTATCCAAAACGCGCAAAGGATTGGTTTTCAGACGGCGTTTGCTGTCTTCGTCCAATTTATCTTCATAACGGGTCAGATATTCAACTAATGCCGCACGGTGTGCCGCGCGTTCCTCACGGTTGCCCAAGCTGTTGATTTCCAAAGTCAGGTATTCGCGAATACCCAATTTTTCCCACAAGTCGGCAGACATCGCGATGATTTCCGCATCAATATCCGGCCCTTCAAAACCCAAAGCCTCGATACCAACCTGATGGAACTGACGATAACGGCCTTTTTGCGGACGCTCGCGGCGGAACATTGGCCCCATATACCACAGCTTTTGCGGGCTGTTGTACAGAAGGTTGTGTTCGACCACCGCACGCAAACAAGAAGCCGTACCTTCAGGACGCAGGCTCAAACTCAAAGAATCGTTTGAATCGGAGAAGGTGTACATTTCCTTGCCGACCACATCGGTTTCCTCGCCAATGGAGCGGACAAACAAACCGGTTTGCTCGACAATCGGCGTACGGATTTGCTGATAGCCGTAAGCGCGTGTCCAACGGCCGACCGTATCTTCAAACGCCTGCCAAAATGCAGCCGTCAGTTTAAAATCTTTTTGTTCGACAGGTAAAAGGTCGTTCATACCTTTTACAGATTGAATTTTTTGTGCCATTTCAATATGGGATAAGCGAAAATCAAATAGTTGGGCATTATAGCTGATTTTTAAGGGTTTGTGAGGTTGGGAACAAATCAAAAGGCCGTCTGAAAATCGGTTTTCGCATTCAGACGGCCTGTAAAGCAGATTGCAGAATCACATTCAATGATTCCAACACTTCCCTTGCTTTGCAACTTAAATTTCTTAAAAATATATTCAATATAGATTCAATGCCGTTATACTTGGATTCTTTTCATCCCTTCCCTATGCACATCATGAAAACACTACGCTCTCTTTTTGTTATCGGCTTGTTAACCACCAGCTTACCCTCCCAAGCGACGGCTGCCAATAATGCCACAAATAATCAAGCCAAAATAGATTTAGTCAAAAAGGTTTATCTATCTAAAGTGGATTTAGGCTCTGAACACAATCGTGTTACTACGCCTGAACTACAAAAAATCATCCGACAATTCAATAAATTCGACACAAATATCCGTAAGCAACCCGATATGGAGTTGGGGTGTGACATGCCGATACATTACTACTTGGGCTTTGGTCAGGATCATCCTGACAACTTCCATAAAACCTTGCAAGTCAAGGTCACGTCTCCCCATACCGTCCGGGCAACATTTAAACAATTTGACGGCCATAGGGTCGGTGCAGATTTCACGTTGAAATGTACAGAAAACCGTTGTTTGATAGATGATTTTAAGATGATTGGCGATCAAACCAGCATCAAAACCGATTACAAACTTGTTTTACGCAAACAAAAATGTGAGTGAGCCAACAAAACAAAAGGGCTGCCCAAACAAATGGAGCAACCCTTTGATTTTGAAATCAAGGTCGTGAAGGATGCGGATTTAAGCGTACAGGCGGCAAATTAGGTTTTCCGTATTGGGAAACAGCTTGTCTGCCTGAAGCCGCCTTCCCTGACTGCATGACGCCGCTATCGTTGCGTATTGGATGTGCGGCATACTCGTCTTGATTTAATTGTGAAACTTCTTCATTGACTTCATGCTCTGCCACAAGTTCATACTCATTATCGTATGCCTTACTCTTGCCAAGCCGAACTTCCCCTCCCGCCATAGCGGATACGGAAAACACAGATAACATGATGATTATGCTGATTTCTTTCTGCATAATATTCTCCTTTTCTCAAATATTGCTTCTTTATCATTTCTTTAATTTATGCCACAAAAGCAAGTTCCAAAGAAACCAGTTTCTTTGGTCGTTTGAAGAATCTATTTAAGCACAAAACCTGCATCAATACATATCCGTTATTAGAAGTTTATTTTCCATATAAACAAGGCCGTCTGAAAAAATCCTAAAAACCGAGTACAATCCGCCACATGAAAAAACGTACCAACCCCCTCCCCCTTTTAGACGGTGTCAAACCCAGCTACTTGGTTTTACCGCATGAAAAGCAGTTTTACGGCTTGCCGCTGCTGCATTTTTTATGCGCTCATTTTCCCTTTGTCGGCAAAGAAAACTGGCGGCGGCGGCTGAACAGCGGTTTTGTGGTGGGCGCGGATGGCGTACTGTTTGATGAGAATACTTTATTCGAGCCCGGTAAGACGATGTTTTATTACCGTGAAACCAGCCGTGAGAGCGAGCCGCGTATTCCGTTTGAAGAAAAGATTTTGCATATTGACGAGCATTTGATTGTAGTGGACAAACCGCATTTTCTGCCCGTCATCCCCAGCGGCAGGTTTTTGCGGGAAACCTTGCTCACGCGCCTGCGTCTGCGGCCGGAATTGCAGCATTTGAATGTTGAAGACATTACGCCGATTCATCGCTTGGACAAAGATACGGCAGGCGTTATGCTGCTTTCGCTCAACCCTGCCACGCGTCGTGGTTATCAGACCATGTTCCAAGAAAAAACCGTCCGAAAAACCTATGAAGCGGTGGCGCCGACGCGGACGGATTTGGACTATCCGCTGCATATTTCGTCACGAATGGAACGCGGCGAAAAATTCTTTCTCACGCGGGAAACGGAAGGCGAACCCAACGCCCACACAACCATCGAGCTTATCGAAAACCGCGGCGCATTCAGCCTCTACCGCCTCACACCGCATACAGGAAAGAAACACCAGCTCCGCGTGCATATGATGAGTTTGAACATGCCGTTGATGAACGATGCGCTTTACCCTACCCCATTGGCGGCCGGCGAGGAAGACTACGACAAACCTTTAAAACTTTTGGCCAAAAGAATAGAGTTTACTGATCCTGTCAGCAGAGAAATCCGCGTATTTGAAAGCAGCTTTACGCTTTAAGTTATCCAATCCAATAAAAAAGGCCGTCTGAAATTTTTCAGACGGCCTTTTTGTCACGGAATCATTTGATTAGTGATGAATGCAGCTGCACTCTTTATTCATATCAATCACCATACGGCCGGTAATTTTACCTTCGCGCATTTCTTGGAAGATGGCAGGCGCTTCATCCAAAGCACGCAACTCGACTTTAGGCACAACCAAACCTTCTGCGCCGAATTGGAATGCTTCCTCCAAATCTTTGCGGGTACCGACCAAAGAGCCGACCACTTCGATGCCGTCCAATACCAAGCGTGGGATAGACAAATCCATAGACTCAGGTGGCAAGCCAACTGCAACGACACGACCGCCTGCGCGGACGCAGTTAACACCTGAATTGAAGGCAGCAGCGGATACGGCTGTTACAACGGCTGCGTGTGCGCCACCAGTTTTCTCTTGGATGACTTGAGCCGCATCTTCTTTGGCGGCATTGATTACCAAATCCGCACCGGTTTCTTTGGCAAAAGCCAGTTTGTCGTCATTAACATCAATGGCAACAACGTGCGCGCCAAACACTTTTTTCGCGTATTGAACCGCCAAGTTGCCCAAACCGCCTGCGCCGTAAATCGCAATCCATTGGCCCGGACGGACGCCGGAAACTTTAATGGCTTTATAAGTAGTTACGCCGGCACAAGTGATACTGGAAGCTTGCGCAGGATCCAAGCCTTCAGGAACTTTGACCGCATAATCGGCACTCACGATACAGTGGGTCGCCATGCCGCCGTCGGCAGTATAGCCTGCGTTCAATACAGAGCGGCACAAGGTTTCGCGGCCGGTATTACAGTATTCGCAAGAACCGCAGCTTTGGAACAGCCATGCGATGCTGACACGGTCGCCGACTTTCAGATTTTTCACACCGTCGGCAACTTCTTTAACCAAACCGATGCCTTCGTGTCCCAATACGCGACCCGGTTTGTCGCCGTAATCGCCTGCCGCAACGTGCAAGTCGGTGTGGCACACGCCGCAATACTCAACTTCCACCAACGCCTCGCCGTATTCCAGCGGACGCAGTTCGCGTTCAACAACTTCTACATCACCTGCTACATCTTTATTTACTACCACAGCATGCATTTTCATGAGAGAGTCTCCTAGGGTGTTGAAAAACTGTTTAGCTATAAATGAGAATACTCCCCATACCCTAAGCCGTCAACCCATAATCTTTTTCAAAACAACGAGTTATGATGTTATACCATAACAAATCCTATTCAGGCCGCCTGAATCTTTAAATATATTAACAAATGCACTTTCATTTCAATCAAATCCTTAATTTTTCAGACGGCCTGCTACATAAAACAACATTGCAAATGTAAATTTTAAGAACATTCTCATTTTTAGTACTTGAACTTAAAAAGAAAAAAGCATAAGCTGCTTTCATGGTGTTGAACCACCTATTCCCATTCATTAAGGAGACAGCATTATGGCAAAAGATTTAAATGTGTTTGATAAAGAATATGGTCTTTTAATCAACGGCGAATGGACGAAAGGTAGCGAAGGCAAACTTTTATCCTCTTACAACCCTGCCAATGGCGATGAGTTGGCCAAGTTCACAGACGCAACCGATGCTGATGTCGATGCTGCCGTAGCCGCTGCACAAGAAGCATTCAAAACATGGCGCAAAACCACGACTGCCGAACGCGCGGCCATTTTGAACAAAATCGCCGATGTGATTGATGAAAACGCCGAATTGTTTGCCCTGCAAGAAACCTTGGACAACGGCAAACCGATCCGCGAAACCCGTGCCGCCGACGTGCCTTTGGCTTCCGACCATTTCCGCTATTTCGCCAGCGTGATCCGCGGCGAAGAAGGCACTGCGACCCAGCTTGACGCCGAAGACCTGTCCATCGTTTTGCGCGAACCGATCGGCGTTGTCGGCCAAATCATTCCTTGGAACTTCCCATTCTTGATGGCCGCATGGAAAATCGCTCCGGCATTGGCCGCAGGTTGTACCATCGTCATCCACCCTTCTTCCAGCACTTCATTGAGCCTGTTGTCCCTCGCTCAAAAAATCAACCACTTGCTGCCTAAAGGCGTGTTGAACGTGATTACCGGCCGCGGTTCCAAATCCGGCGAATACATGCTGCACCACAAAGGCTTCAACAAACTGGCCTTTACCGGCTCAACCGAAGTCGGCCGCCGCGTCGGCATCGCTGCTGCTGAATTACTGATTCCGTCCACTTTGGAATTGGGCGGCAAATCTGCCAACATCTTCTTCGACGATATGCCTTTCGACAAAGCCCTCGAAGGCGCGCAAAAAGGTATTTTGTTCAACCAAGGCCAAGTGTGCTGCGCCGGTTCGCGCATTTTTGTACAAGAAGGCATTTACGACAAATTCGTCAATGCTTTGGCTGAAGAATTCAAAAAAATCAAAGTCGGCCTGCCTTGGGAAGACGACACCCAAATGGGTTCTCAAGTCAATGCCGGTCAACTCGAGACCATTTTGAAATACGTCAAAATCGGCGAACAAGAAGGCTGCCGCATCATTACCGGCGGTAAAAAAATCGAAGGCGAATTGGGCAAAGGCGAATTTGTCGAACCGACTTTGATTGAAGCCAGCAGCAACGAAGCCCGTGTTGCCCAAGAAGAAATCTTCGGCCCGGTTGCCACCGTGATTAAATTCAAAACCGAAGAAGAAGTCATCAAAATGGCCAACGACAGCGAATACGGCTTGGGCGGCGCAGTGTGGAGTACCGACATCAACCGCTGCCTGCGCGTTTCCAACGCATTGGAAACCGGCCGCGTTTGGGTAAACTGCTACAACCGCCTGCCTGCCGGCGCGCCGTTTGGCGGCTACAAAACTTCGGGCATCGGCCGCGAGACCCACAAAATGATGCTCGCCGCTTATACGCAGGTGAAAAACATTTACATCTCCACCCGCGAAGAGCGCGAAGGCTTCTATTGATTGAATGTTCGCATGATAGCGGTTTAAACATGATAGGGCAGTTTGAAAACTTTTCAAACTGCCCTATTAATTACACAATAACTTTTTTAGGAGATAAATTATGTCGAAACACAAAACACGTTACATTCTGCCACTGCTGGCCGTGATGGCATCCGCTGCCTGTGTCAGTGCAGCAGGGTCATCTGATAAAGCTGCAAATGCCGTTAAACCGAAACAGGAAAAGAATCTTTGTCCCGAACCTGTTGACCAAATGGATGAAGATTGTTTAGAAATTACTCTGCTGAAACTTGAAAACAAACTGGACATGAAGTACAAAGATTTATTTCGACGTGCCGCTGCCAAAGACCGAAAACTTCATGGCATGACAAAACAGTATTTTACAAGCATCCGCTCAAAATGGAAGGCTTATCAGGACGAACTATGTTACGACCCGACGGTAACGACCGATTTGAAAACACCGGCGGATCGGATTCACACTCTTTGCGCTATCGAACAGACGCAGCTTCATTTAAAAGCATTGGAACGTTTTTAATTTTTATAGGAGACTGATATGTCGAAACACAAAATCCGTTGCATTCTGCCGTTTCTGGTAATAATGACATCCGCCGCCTGTGTCGGTGCGGCAGGTTCGTCTGATAAAGCTGCAAATGCCGTTAAACCGAAACAGGAAAAGAATCTTTGTCCCGAACCTGTTGACCAAATGGATGAAGATTGTTTGAGGCTTACCCTATTAGATTTTGAAATTGCATTAGATAAGAAGTACGAAGATTTATTTCGACGTGCCACTGCCAAAGACCAAAAACTTCATGGCTTGACAAAACAGTATTTTGCAAGCATCCGCTCAAAATGGAAGGCTTATAAGGAGGAACTTTGTTCCGACCCGACAATCACAACCGATTTGAAAACTCCTTCAGATAAAATCCTCTATCTGTGTGACGTTCAACAAACACAATATCACTTGAAAGCATTGGAACGTTTTTAATTTTTATAGGAGACTGATATGAGTCGTTTTACAGGCGGAGACCATCTGAAACCGGAAGACGGTTTGAAATACTATATCCATCAAGCCATGATGGTAAACGAATTGTCGGGCGGGCGCGGCGCGTACAAAATATCAAATGCGGAGAAGGCTGCCAGCGGTCCGAGTTTCGGTCCTATCCAGTACGACATAGGCGGCAATAATGAAGGGAGGAATTTGTTGGAACGGATTGCGAGAGAGGCAGCAGACTCAAAAGGCAACCGTTTTATTTCCGATAATGAAATAAAGCAGATGCAAATCCATCTATACAAGCCATTCAATAAAATGTCTGCCGAAGACAAACAGGTGTATCAAAATCTGAAACCGAAATTGAATCAGGCTTTGGCTTCCGAAACCGGTATCTCATTAATCAATCGGGATTATGTTAAAGTTCTTAATAAAAAAGTTGGTGAAGTCCATAAAGTTATTTCTAAAATCACAAATCTTGAAAACAAGCAATTCCTGCAATCCAATATGCAGGCACAAGTCTTTATTGCCGATATAGGCAACCAATATGGCAAAAAAGTAAACGAAGCTTTGGTGGAGTTCCTCAGCCAGAGTAAAGAAGATAACGGAGTAAGGCTGCCGGGAGGACGACAGGTCAAAGTCGAAGGCAAACTGGATATGGAAGATTTAAAAAACTTCCGTATGAATACGGCTTACGGCGTCAAACATCCCGCCGATGCCCGTCGCAGAGACAAACACATCGAGGACGTTACCGCTCCGACCCGTGAAAAATCGCTATCCCAAGCAGATAAATTCCATACCTTGGTTCAAGGCTTACTCAACGATAAGGACGGCTCTTTCGCCAAACAGGTTTTGGCGGAAAACCGCGAAGTTGTTGATGCTTTCAATGCTAAAGTACAGGAAAGAATGGAACAGGAACGGCAACAAACGGCAGCGAGGGAAATTTCTGTGCAGCAGAATCCTGCGGAAAGGGAATTGGGAGGACGGTCTTTCGGCTGACCGTTCCACATGAGGCCGTCTGAAACTTGTTTCAGACGGCCTTGCTTTATTCTGTTTCTCAATAAATGCTTTATATCTTTCTCAAAAAAAGCCCCATCACTTTCTCTCCGGCTACAGCAAGCAACGCGCCGGCCACAACCACCATAGCACCCACATAGCTGACGATATTCATATCTGAAGCGGCAAAATAATCGGGGGCGAGATGATGGCCGATGGTGGAAAATATCATGGTGAATACGGGAATCAGCGTGGTTACGATACTGACTTTTGAAGCGTCCCAATGGTTGAGTGCTTCGCCGAATGAACCGTAGCCGATCAGCGTGTTTAAGCAGCAATAGATAAAGCAGCCCCATAAAAACGGATTGCCGATATGTGCGATTTGCAATGGTTCGGCAAACGGCAGGAAAACAAAGCTGCTGCAAAAATAAATCATGAGCAGGATTTGTTGCGAATTGAAATGTTTGGACAAAAGTTTTTGCGCCACACCGTAGCATACCCAAATCATGCTGCCCGAAGCTGCCATCATCACGCCGACCGCGTAGCTGCCCAAGCTGAAAAGTTCGCCGAATTTGTCGTTGAAAAACATGACCAAACCCGTCAGCAAAAGCATCAAGCCGATTTTTTGCCAATGCGTAAAGGCTTCTTTAAACACGCCTACGCCGACCAAAATCATGGTAAAGGGCGAGAGCTGCCACAACACCTGCGTGGTTGTCGGCGAGATATAGTGCAAACCCATGGCAACGAGAACGAAATTGGCAGAAATGCCGATAATGCCCAACACCAATAAAAACAAGGTTTGCTTGGAAAATTCAGACGGCCTCGGCAGCTTGCCGGTCAAACCCAGCAATACAAACAACACCAGCGAAGCCACTAAAAAGCGTACCCACACCAGCGTGGGCGCATCGACGGCTTTTAAGGCCTGTTGGGCGATAACCGGCAGCGAGCCCCAAGTCATGGTGGCAAGCAGCGCCAATGAAAAGCCGAGCCAAGGTTTTTGTTTCTTCATTTTTCAGACGGCCTTTGTTTACGCGGCTTCCCAGTAATCGATATAAAGCTGCAATTCAAGATTATTCCGCCATTCGTTGGCAACGGGGCGGTACACCGTGCGGATGTATTCGGGAATGTCTTCGCTGCAACGCCAAAACATGGCTTCAAATTCGTAGCCGTCTTTTTGCAGCCAGACTTTTTTGTGTTTGCCTTCCGCACCCAAAGGTTGCTGGCGGATAACGTGAAATTCGTCGGTAAAACTCGGCGGAGCGAAGCCCTGCCCCCAAACGTGTCGGGCAAGGTTCTGCGCCTGTTCCAGCGTAATATCGCGGGCGGGCAGGCTGCCGTCGGTAATATAGGTTTGCGACAAATCGTCTTCGCACACCATCTCGCGCACGGCTTTTTCAAAGGCCGTCTGAAATGCAGGAATATTGTGTTCAAGTATGCTCAAACCTGCCGCCATCGCGTGTCCGCCGAATTTCAAAATCAAATCGGGATGGCGTTTTGACACCAAGTCCAAAGCATCGCGCAGGTGCAGATTGGGAATGGAGCGTCCCGAACCGCGCACTTCGCCGTTGTCGGCAGGCGCAAACACGATGGTCGGACGATAAAAACGGTCTTTGAGGCGGCTGGCAACGATGCCAACCACGCCTTGATGGAAGTCGTCGCGATACGCCACCAAAGTTGTCTGCCCTGGAGGCATGGTTTCAGGAAAATCATTCAGCGCGTCTTGCAGCATAGACTGCTCGATTTCGCGACGCTCGATATTGAGGTTGTTTAACTGAGCCGCCAGTTCCTGCGCTTCGGCATCATCTTGCGCCAACAGGCAGGCAATGCCGACCGACATATCGTCCAGCCGTCCGGCCGCATTAATGCGCGGTCCCAACGCAAAGCCCATATCAAACGGCTGAGCCTTGCGCCAATCCCGTCGCGCTACTTCAAACAAGGCGCGGATACCGGGGCGCATTTTGCCCAAACGCATCCGTTTCAAACCTTGAGACACGAGGATACGGTTGTTGTGGTCTAGAGTGACAACATCGGCGACGGTACCGAGTGCGACCAAATCCAAAAGATCGCCCAGATTCGGCTCTTTCAGGCCGTCTGAAAAATAATTGCGACGGCGCAGTTCGGCGCGCAAAGCCATCAATACATAAAAAATCACGCCCACGCCCGCCAAGCTTTTGCTTTGGAAACCGCAGCCTTTTTGGTTCGGATTGACGATGATGCAGTCGGGTACGGTCTCGGCAGGCAGATGGTGGTCGGTAACAATCACATCCAAACCCAATTCCTGCGCACGCGCCACGCCTGCAATGCTGGCGATACCGTTATCCACCGTCACCAATAAATCCACGCCTTGCGCGGCGGCGATTTCAGCCAGCTCGGGCGTTAAGCCGTAGCCGTGTTCAAAGCGGTTGGGCACAAGGAAATCCACTTTCGCCCCCATCGCCGCCAAACCGCTCATCCCGACGGAACACGCCGTCGCACCGTCGGCATCGTAATCGGCGACAATCAGGATTTTTTCCTGACGCTTAATCGCATCCGCCAAACGGCCGGCGGCGGCTTCGCAGTTTGTCAGCGTTTGATACGGCAAAAGCGCAGCAAGTTTGTCGTCCAATTCTGCCGGACTTTGCACATCACGCGCAGCACACAGCCGCGCAATCAAAGGATCGGTACCGGCAGTGAGCAAGTCGTTAAAAACAGTCGGATTAATGGAACGTGTTTGGATTTTGACGGACATGGTGTGTGGGATTAAATAAAGAGAAAATTAATCTTTTTGAAGCGTTTATTTTAAGGAGGAGGCCGTCTGAAACCTGCAATCCATTTTCAGACGGCCTTGGATATTATTTGCGTGAAGCATCGATAATTTCACTGACTACGACATATGAGCCTGCTATCACTGCGCCGACTGCGTCCAAAGCCAATGTAAATGGCGTTTTCAGGATATTCCCCGTCAACTTCCGAACGTCGGTGCTTGTTTTGGTTTCCACATAATAAATTCTGACCGGAACGGCAGTGTCAAAACGGCGATCTTCGGCAACATTTTTCGGCGTTGCATAATAATGACCTTCGGTAGAAATACACCGTGTGTAAACAGTTTTACCATCGAGTTCGACCGGCTTGAACGCCAACTGTTTTAACTTGGCAATCTCGGCAGCTTTTTGAGTATCGTAACGCAGGCAGAAATTCGAGCGGAAAGTTTGCGCTTCAGGAGATTTCAATTCAACCGGCAAAGCCTCATACACCTGTTTTGGGTTTTGCTGAACCATTTGAAAGCGTTTACTCAGCTTAGCGTCCAAAACTGCCTTCAACTTGGCCGAATCTTTAGGATTAACGACAAACCAATATTTTTTGCCCATCATGACCAAGCTGCCTGTTTCCAGTTGCGTATTGTCTTGGGCAACCACGCCAAATGCTTGAATATTGTCTTTAGCGACGGTTTTTTCGGTTGTGGTTTGCTGGAATGGGCTATTTCTTTCCCAAAGATCAGTAGTACAACCATTGAGGGTCAATACACCAACCAGCAAGACGGTCACAGAGTAGCGAAATTTCATGGTCATCCTCCTTCGGTATTACGATACAGGCCGTCTGAAAACCGCAATCCGTTTTCAGACGGCCTTGAGGTTTATTCTTCCCAATCCTGCCCTTCTTCTGAAGCATCGGATTGACCGGCCTCCATCACTGCTTTAATTTCTTGGAACAGCGCGCGGAAGTTTTTAGGCGGTTTGTTTTGTTCCTGCTCTTTTTTAGTGTTGCGGATCAAGGTGCGCAATTTGCCGGCGTCGGCTTGCGGAAAATCGGCCATAAATTGGGTAATCGCGCCATCGTCTGCCAACAGTCGGGTACGCGCCTGCTCGACGCGTTGCAAAAAGGCATTGTGTGCCGTATTGTCGCCGCGCAGTTTGGCCAAATAGGCTTCGATGGGTGCGGGGTCGGTATCGCGCATCAGGCGGCCGATAAATTGTGCTTGGCGTTTGAGCGCGCTGTTGGACGTGATTTTTTTATAGGTGGCGATGGCCTCGAACAGCTCTTCGTCCAAGCCGATTTTTTTCAGCGTATCGCTGGAGAGCTTGGTCAATTCCATACCCAAAGCCTGCAAATCGTTCATCTGCTTTTTCATTTGGGTTTTGCTGACCCATTCGTCTTCTTGTTCAAACATTGTGTTTCCCTGATTTTCTGAATCTGCCTATTTTATCAGTTTTCAGACGGCCTTTCCGTGCGATTTTTGCAGAGGCCGTCTGAAACGGTTAAAATGCCGCAAAACCCTGTCAGGAAACCTTTTTATGCTGTTTAACCACACACCGGACGAGCTGTTGCGCTTGTGCGGACACACGCTGGATTTGGCCAAACAATCCGGCGCCACCGCGGCCGAAGCCGATTTCAGCGAGTCGCTCGGCCAAAGCGTCAGCGTGCGCTTGGGCGAAATCGAACAAATCGAGTTCCAACAAGACAAATCTTTAGACATTACGGTCTATGTCGGCCAACGCAAAGGCCGCGCCAGCACTGCCGACTTCTCCGAACGTGCCCTGCAAGATACGGTCAAAGCCGCCATCGATATTGCACGCTATACCGCCGAAGACGATTGCGCCGATCTTGCCGATGCTGCCTTGATGGCAACCCATATCGGCGACCTCGACCGCTACCACGAATGGGATTTGAGTACCGAATCCGCCATCGATTTGGCCAAGCAATGCGAACAGGCCGCGCTGTCAACGGACAAACGCATTGAAAATTCCGAAGGCGCATCGGTTCATACCGGCCATTACCAATATGTTTACGGCAACACCCACGGCTTTGCCGCACACCAGCAAAGCACGCACCACAGCATTTCTTGCAGCGTGGTCGCCAGCGACGAACACGGCATGCAGCGCGACTATTGGTACGATTCTTCCTGCCGTCACGAAGACATGGACGCGCCCGAACTCATCGGTAAAACCGCAGCCGAACGGACTTTACGCCGTCTGAACAGCCGCAGCGTACCGACCGGCAGCTATCCCGTACTGTTTGACACCACTGTCGCAGTCGGTTTAATCGGCCACCTTATCGGCGCACTCAGCGGCGGCGCGCTTTACCGTCAAAGCAGCTTCCTGATTGACAGCATCGGCAAACAGGTGCTGCCCGAGTTTCTCAGCCTGCGCGAAGAACCGCATATCCTGCGCTCGTTCCGCAGCACTTATTTCGATGCCGAAGGCGTGGCCACGCAGCCTCGTTTTGTGGTGAAAGACGGCGTCGTCGAAGGCTATTTCCTCAGCAGTTACAGCGCGAAAAAACTCGGCATGCAGACAACGGGCAATGCCGGCGGCGCGCACAATCTGTATCTGAACCACACCCACGCCGCGCAGGCCGACCTGTTGAAAGAAATGGGGACAGGTTTGCTGGTTACCGAATTGATGGGACAAGGTGTCAACGGCATTACTGGTGACTACTCGCGCGGCGCAGCCGGTTTTTGGGTGGAAAACGGCGTCATTGCCTACCCGGTTCAGGAAATCACCATTGCCGGACGTTTGCAGGATATGTACCGCGACATCATCGGCGTGGCAGACGACGCATTACGCCGTTCGTCCAACCAAATCGGCTCCATCTTGGTTTCCAAAATGACAGTTGCCGGCAACTGATTGAACTAAATAGACAAAAGGCCGTCTGAAAGATATCTTTTCTTTTCAGACGGCCTCGCCGTTATCTACTTCCATAAAAAACACATCATGCATATTGTCGTTATCCCCTCTTGGTATCCTTCTTCCGAAACCGACGTGGACGGAATTTTTTTCCGCCTCCAAGCCCAAGCACTGCAACGCGAAGGCATAAAAATCGGCATGGTCGTGCCCATGTTCCGCTATTTGAGAAGCCAGCCGAAAACCATCTTCTCGCGCTTCTACGGCCTGCGCCGCCATCAGCAAGGCGGACTCAATACTTACGCCTACGACAGCATGTATTTCTTCCCGCGCTGTCCGGTTGTCGATATCGACCGCATCCGCTGGGTCAACGCAGGCATGAAAGCTTTTGAAGCCTATATCGCCGACAACGGCAAACCCGACGTAATTCACGCCCATTGCGTCAACTATGCCGCCATTTTGGCCTGCGCCATCTTCAAAAAATACGGCATTCCCTATGTGATTACCGAACACAGCAGCGCCATTTCACGCGGCCTTGTCCGCAAAAACCAATGGCCATCCATGCACGAAGCCGTGCGCCACAGCGCAGCCCGGTTCGCCGTCAGCCGTGATTTCTGCCGCATTCTCGAAAAAACCTACGCCGGTACAGACTGGCAATACCTGCCCAATATGCTGGGCGGCAATTTTGAACAGGATTTCGAGTTCCCCGAAAAAAACAATCAAGATTTTACCTTCTGCAGTGTCTCCCACCTGCGCCACCTCAAAGGCCACGACCTGCTCCTGCCTGCTTTTTCAGAAGCACTCAAAACCTATCCGCAGCTCAAACTCAAAATCGGCGGCGGCGGCGCAGAAGAAGGCCGTCTGAAACAACTAGCAAGCGACTTGGGCATCAATCACGCCGTTACCTTTACCGGCGCATTAACCACCGACCAAACCCTAGACCTCATGCGCCACAGCAACGCATTCGTCCTCGCCAGCCGTACCGAGACCTTCGGCGTCGTCTATATCGAAGCACTGTCGCAAGGTTTGCCCGTTATCGCCACACGCTGCGGCGGCCCCGAATCCATCGTCACATCCGACAACGGCCTGCTGGTGCCAATCGAAAACATACCGGAACTGACCAAAGCATTGCTCACCCTCTACGAAAACCATGCAAACTACAATCCCGTCCGCTTGCGCCAAGATTGCCTGCAACAATTCGGCAGCCGTGCCATTGCGCAACACCTGATCGACACCTTCCAAAAAGTGCTTAATAAGTAGGCATAAACCATACAGGCCGTCTGAAATCCTTCAGACGGCCTGCCTGCTTCCAATAAGACAAATCTAGTGTAAAATTAAGACAATAACTAAACTTTTTGATTTAAAATCAGTCCAAGGAAAAACTGTTACCTATAATAATATCCCCACATACATTATGCGCTATTACGGAACGATTACTCGCTGGAACAGCAAGCGCGGCTTCGGAGCCGCTACCATAGAAGACACAGGCCAAGAAATCTTTCTTGCCCTTGCCGCCTTCACCACCCTTACCCGCCTTCCGGCCGAAGGGCAACACATCTCCTTCAACATCACAGAAGGCCGGCGCGGCCGCAAAGAAGCTGAAAATGTCTGCTTCGCCCTCGATTGCGCCGACTGCTTCGATGTCCTCGTCCCTCCCCCCGAAAAACCCCTCGCCGGCAAACAAGCCATCGTCGGCCTGATTGCCGTGATCTTCGTCTGCAGCATTTTCACCGCCTTGTGGTACGGCCTCCACTTTTCCGACAACACACCCAAAGAGCCGGCCGTCAAAAAACAAGAAACCATGGTTCACGAAGTAGCCGCCAAAATCGAAGCCGAACGCAAAGCATGGCGCGATGCAGTCAACGGCAGCAACCACCGCACAAAGCAACCTCAACGCGCCCAAGATAATACGGCAAAACAATAACGCTTTATCCAATAAAAAAAGGCCGTCTGAAAAAATGGGAAGATGAAATAATAGATTTCTTCCTCATTCTTTCAGACGGCCTTTATTCTTACCTCAATTCGGCTCCGCCATTTCCAACGCCTGCTTGATGTCCACGGCAACGACACGCGATACGCCTTTTTCCTGCATGGTTACGCCGACGAGCTGCTCCGCCATTTCCATGGTCAGGCGGTTGTGGGAGATGTAGAGGAACTGGGTTTGCGCCGACATTTCTTTGACCAGGTTGCAGAAACGCGAGGTGTTGGCCTCGTCCAGCGGGGCGTCGACTTCGTCCAGAAGGCAGAAAGGGGCGGGGTTAAGGCTGAACAGGGCGAACACGAGGCTCATGGCGGTGAGGGCTTTTTCGCCGCCGGAGAGGAGGTGGATGGTGCTGTTTTTCTTGCCGGGCGGGCGCGCCATGATGGACACGCCGGCGGTCAGGAGGTCGTCGCCTATCATTTTGAGGGTGGCTTCGCCGCCGCCGAACAGGGTCGGGAAGAAGGTTTGGACTTTGCCGTTGACGGCGTCGAAGGTTTCTTTGAAACGCTCTTTGGTTTTGTCGTCGATTTGGGCAATGGCTTCTTCCAAAAGGGTGATGGCGGCCTGCACGTCTTCGCTTTGGCTGCGATAGTAGCCGTCGCGTTCGCGCGCTTCTTCGAGTTCTTGCAGGGCGGCGAGGTTGACGGCGCCGAGGGCTTCGATTTGCTGGGTGAGGCTGCCGATGCTGCTGTTCAATACTTTCGGCGATTCTTTCGCCAACGCTTCGAGCGCGTCCAAATCAGCGGCGCGTTCGGTCAGGTTTTGATGGTAGCGTTTGGCGTTAATCAGGGCTTCCTGCTGCTGCAACAGAGCGGTTTGGGTGGCTGCCTGAAGCTGCGGCAGCTTGGTTTGCAGGGTTTGTACGCGGGCGTATTGCTCCCTGCCCTGCTCCTGAATCTGCGCAAGTTTGTCCTGCACGGCGATGTACTCTTCATCCAAAGTTTGTACGGCTTCGGTCAATTCGTCGAGCTTGATGTGCTGCTCGTCGTTTTGGAACTCGGTTTCATAGGCGAGGGCAAGCTCTTGCTGGCGTTCCTGCCAGTCCAGAGTTTGCTGTTCGAGCCGGGCGATTTGCTGTTGGTAGTTTTGTTTTTGCTGGTTGAGCTTGTGGACGGCGACTTCGGCCAGCCCGTATTGGCGGTTGGCTTCCAACAGGGCAAGCTGTGCTTGTTTCAGACGGCCTTGCTGCTCTTGGCGGCTGTGCGCGGTGGTTTGCTGTTGGTGTTCGAGTTCGGCGGCGGCTTCCTGCAAAGTAGCGATGTCGTCTGAAAGCCCGTCGGACGTGTGTTGCAACACGGTCTGTTCTTCCGCCAACTGCGCCAGTTCGCGCTCGATGTGTTCGCGGCGGATTTGCCCTTGGTTGGTGCGCGCCAAGAGTTCGGCGGCGCGTTGCTGCGCTTGGCTGTATTGGCGCGTGTGCTGCTGTTGCTGCTGCATCAGGTTTTTATGCTGCACTTCGGACGAGCGCACGGTAGCCTCCGCCTGTTTGAACGCGGCTTCGGCGGCGGAGAGCTCAGGGGCGAGGTTTTCCAGTTCGGACGCGATGCCGTCGAGGCGTGCTTTTTGGGCAATCAGGCTTTCCTGCGCGGGTTTGGCATAGAGCAGGACGCTGACTTTGTCGACCTGATGGCCTTCGGGCGTGAGCCAGATTTGGTGTGCGCCCAAATCGCTTTGATGCGCAAGGGCGTAACTCAAATCGGGCGCGCACAATACGCCGTCGAGCCAGTGGTGCAATGCCGTCTGAAACGGCGGCTGCGCTTGGATTTGGTTCAGTAATGCCTGTACGGGCAGAGATTTTTTGATGCCGCCCGAGAGGTCGTCTGAAAGCCATGCCGCCTGCCCTTGGGGCAACGGCGCGGGCGGCACGAAGCCGTGCGGCACGGCGCGGGCATGCAGGCGTTCGGCAAGGATGACGGACAAGGCGTGCTGCCACTCTGCGGGCGCGGTGATATGTTGCCACAGTTGCGGCGCGGCGGCGTGGTCGGTTGCCTGCCAGAAGTCGGCGGCTTCCTGCTGTTGCGACAGGATTTGCGACAACGCCTGCTGCTGCGCCTGCAAGGTGATGTGTTGCTGTTTTAGGCTTTGGAAACGGTTTGAGGTCGTCTGAAACGCCTCGCGGGCGGCGTGTAAGGCTTCTTCGGCGGCAATGATTTGTTCTTCGTAATGCTCTTGCTGGCTTTGCAACAAGGCGGCGGCTTCCTGCGCGGCGGCGGTTTCGGCTTCGTCGGGCAGGTTCAGGGCTTGGTTTTCCTGTTTCAGACGACCTTTGCGCTCTTCGTGCTTGGCAACGGTTTGTTCGGCATGGGCAAGCTGCTGCTGCTTCAACGCCAGTTCGCGGCGGATGCGGTTTGCCTCGTCCTGCTGGGTTTGGAAGGCGGCGTTGAGCGTGGCTTGGGCTTCTTCCAATTCGGGCAGACGTTCTTCGTGTTCGGCAACCTCCATCGCCCATTCCGCCAACTCGGTTTGCTTTTCTTCGGCCTGCAACTCGTTTTCTTCCAGCTTCACGCGGATTTGCTGCTGCTCCTGATGGATGCGCTGCATCTGCGCCTGCGCCGCCTGCTTGTCGCGTTCGATGCGTTGGTGCAGGTTTTGTTGGTGGCGGATTTGTTCTTCCAAACGGGCAATCTGCTCGCGCAACACGCCGCGTTTGTTGCTCAGTTCGTGTACTGCCTGCTGTTGCGACTGTTCGGCGGTCTGCAAGGCGTGTACTTCGTCGTTTAACGCCTGAACCTGCGCGGCGGTTTCGTCCTGCTGCGCCTGCAAAGACTGATGTTGCGCGGTCGCCTTATCGGCGGCGGCAAGCGATTGCTGCCATTGGGCGTAATCAAGCAAATCCTGTTGTTGGTTCAACTGCGCGGTCAGGGATCTGTAGCGTTCGGCAGTTTCAGCTTGTTTTTCCAGCTTCTCCACCTGACGCGCCAACTCGTTCTGCAAATCGCCCAAACGCTGCAAATGCTCACGCGTGTCTTTCAGACGGCCTTCCGTCTCCTTGCGGCGTTCCTTATATTTGGACACGCCCGCAGCCTCCTCGATATAGGCGCGCAACTCCTCCGGCCGCGCTTCGATGATGCGTGAAATCATCCCCTGTTCGATAACGGCATAACCGCGCGCGCCCACGCCCGTACCCAGAAACAAATCGGTAATGTCGCGGCGGCGCACGGTCTGATTGTTGATGAAATAAGTCGATTCGCCCTGACGCGTCAGCTGCCGCTTGATGCTCACCTCGGCATACTGCCCCCACGCCCCCTGCAAACTGTGGTCGCTGTTGTCAAACACCAGCTCCACCGAAGCCCTCGGCGCAGGACGGCGCGTCGCCGCACCATTAAAAATCACGTCCTGCATACTCTCGCCGCGAAGCTGCTTCGCCGAAGCCTCGCCCAACACCCAGCGCACCGCGTCAATCACATTCGACTTACCGCAGCCGTTCGGCCCGATAACCGCAACAAGCTGCCCCGGCACATGAATCGTGGTCGGGTCGGTAAAAGATTTGAAGCCGGAGAGTTTGATGTGGGTCAGGCGCATGGCAATGTTTCGAATCGGAAAAGAAGGCGTATTTTAACGGAAATACGCTTATCCGTTGAGAGAAAAGCATCTAGAAAGTCCGACTGCTTTTTTATCTTCAAAAGGCCGTCTGAAAAGTTTGTTAAAAAGAAACAGACCAGCTATCGAACTCACTAAAATATTCAAAATAAATTCATATAAAACAATTAACTAAGAAAATATCCACCCAACCACCTTCCCTTTGATTAATTTTTGTACAGAAATGCAAACAAACTGTTTATTTTTTTATGATTTATGGTTATTATCGGACATTAAAGGTTTAAAAATCAGATAAACGATCTCTCCAACCTTTTCATCAAGCGAATAACTATACAGGGAATCTCATGTCAAACATCCAAACCAAACTTAAAACCATCGTTTTTACAGCCATCAGCGCAGCCATCTTGTCCGCATGCGGTGGTGGCGGAGGCGGCGGTTCATCTGCTTTAAGCACCGGCGCGACTCCTACCAATAATACCGGCAACTCTGCTGGCAACAATGGTAATCCTACCAACAATAACAGCAATGCCAACACTCCGAAAGCGCCGTCTACTACGCTTACTAACAGTGCCGACAACCTTGCCGAACTGACCGATGAAGCTCCAATCGATCCGGCCAACGTTACCCAGCCTTTGCACACACATTTCATATCTTCCAAAGGTGCACAACAATCCAACCCTAACGTACAAATCCGCAAAGATGCCGCAGGCAAAATGTTCCAAACAGACAATCAAGACCGCAACCAAAATGGCCTGATCAGCTCTATTGACTTTAACAACAATGATGAAGTCAAAATGGACGGCGTTGTGTTATTTAATAAGACCTCTGATGGCAGCGCAACCCAACCTACATGGACAAGTTCCGCTTCTGTTATTGCCAAAGTATATTCAAAAGGAAATACTCAAACTGATGTCAGCGAACAAACGGGCAAAGAGAAAAATACCAAATTTGCATACGGTAAATCAACTTTGGATGACAATATTGTTGAAATTTCTAAAAAGTTAAAAGCTGAACAAGAAAAACTTGAAAAAGAAGAAAATCCAGAAGCCGGTCCAGTTAACAATAAAAAAGTAACTGAGATCAAAGCAAAGATTGAAGAATTAAATACTTTATACGCTAAAAATCTCGAAGTTCGGGCTAAACTAGCAGAAATGAATGAAAAAGCCAGCAATAATCTAGCCTATTTCCGTCCAGACCAAGATGGCTTAGTTTTCGACAAACAATTCGACGGTGTCTATGTCATCAATTTTGGCGATGGCACCCAGATTGTGTTGCATGATCCTTCCGCAGCCGGCTGGACATATCAAACCTTCGCGCATTACACCGACCCTAAAGGACATGTATACCAAGGCTACCAAAGCTTGGGTGATGAGACTGTCTTCACTACCCTGCCTGCAAAAGGTACAGCCACCTACAAAGGTATTTCCACTGCCTATGTGGTTACCGACAAGAACAATCGTCAGTTGACTTCCAATGTCATGGCTATCGTTGATTTCGGCCTCAAAGGTGTCCGTTTTGAAACATCAAACTCACACTTCCATACTTTGGAAAATGATAAGCGCGTATCCAAAGCAGATAAAAACTACGATTTCAAAGGTACGGCAAGCTGGAAAGACGGCAACCTCTTCTCCGGTAAAGTCAGCACGGCCGATGACAAGTTAAGCGGCAACCTGAACGGCAAATTCTACGGCCCCAATGCTGCAGAAATTGGCGGCACTTACGGCTTGAAAAACAAAGATGCAACCGAACACTTAATCGGTGGCTATGGCGCGAAACGTCAATAAACCTGCCTAAACAAAAGGCCGTCTGAAGTTTCAGACGGCCTTTTTATTTTTAATTTGGATTACACCGATACGGCTGCTTTGATGTGCGGATGCGGATCGTAGCCTTCCAATTCAAAGTCTTCAAATTTAAATTCAAACAAGTCTTTGACTTCAGGGTTGATTTTCATGGTCGGCAGGCTTCGGAAATCGCGGCTTAATTGCAGTCGGGCCTGCTCGATATGGTTGCTGTACAAATGCGCATCGCCAAACGTATGGATAAATTCACCGGCTTCCAGTCCGCACACTTGCGCCATCATCATGGTCAATAATGCGTAGCTGGCGATGTTGAACGGTACGCCAAGGAAAATATCGGCGCTGCGTTGGTAAAGCTGGCAGGACAGTTTGCCGTTGGCAACGTAAAACTGAAACAGTGCGTGGCAAGGCGGCAAGGCCATTTCATCGACCAAAGCTGGATTCCATGCGGACACAATCAGGCGGCGCGAGTCGGGATTTTTCTTGATTTGTTCCACCACATTGGCAATTTGGTCGATATGGCGACCGTCGGGTGCGGGCCAGCTGCGCCATTGGTAGCCGTAAACCGGGCCTAAATCGCCGTTTTCATCCGCCCATTCATCCCAAATGGAAACATTGTTCTCTTTCAGGTATTTGATGTTGGTATCGCCTTTGAGAAACCAAAGCAGCTCATGAATAATCGAGCGCAGATGCAGTTTCTTGGTGGTTAACAGCGGAAAGCCTTCACTCAAATCAAAACGCATTTGGTAACCGAACACGGAACGCGTGCCGGTGCCGGTACGGTCGGATTTGTCGATACCATTGTCGAGAACATGGTGCATAAGGTCGTGATAGGCTTTCATGTGTTTCCTTAATGTATGTGTTGTGGGAATTTCGTGTGTATTGTACCGAATTTTCAGACGGCCTGCCTCTCTGTCTTCAATGGGGCAATCTTCCCCATATTCGCGTAATACACTCATTAACAATGTTGACAATTCAGCGCTAATTTGCACAAATTTTTGAGCTGAATGAAATTTTTACAAAAAAATTTTCAGTATTTTCCAATTTAAATGATTAGAATTTTATTTTTAATTTAATTTATTTTGCAAAATATATTTGAATATTTTTTGTTAAATTTGAAATATAATTCTATTTTTACAAATTGGTAAAAAAATAATGTCAACAATCTAGATAAAATTTTTCTTGGCAAGTAAAATTTTTACGGCTATATTTCAAAACATAAATATTGAAATATCTCACTCAATAGGAGTAGAAAAATGACCGACCTGAACACTCTATTTACCAATCTCAAACAACGCAACCCCAACCAAGAACCCTTCCATCAAGCTGTTGAAGAAGTGTTCATGAGTTTGGATCCGTTTTTAGCAAAAAACCCAAAATACACCCAACAAAGCCTGCTTGAGCGTATTGTTGAACCGGAGCGCGTGATTATGTTCCGCGTTACTTGGATGGACGACAAAGGCCAAGTCCAAGTCAACCGCGGCTACCGCATTCAAATGAGCTCCGCCATCGGCCCTTACAAAGGCGGCTTGCGCTTCCACCCTACCGTCGATTTGGGCGTGTTGAAATTCCTTGCTTTTGAACAAGTCTTCAAAAACGCGCTGACCACCCTGCCTATGGGCGGCGGCAAAGGCGGTTCCGACTTTGATCCTAAAGGCAAATCCGATGCCGAAGTAATGCGCTTCTGCCAAGCCTTTATGACCGAACTCTACCGTCACATCGGCGCCGACACCGACGTCCCTGCCGGCGATATCGGCGTAGGCGGCCGCGAAATCGGCTATCTGTTCGGCCAATACAAAAAAATCCGCAACGAATTTGCTTCCGTCCTGACCGGCAAAGGCCTCGAATGGGGCGGCAGCCTGATTCGCCCTGAAGCCACCGGCTACGGCTGCGTATATTTTGCCCAAGCCATGTTGGAAACCCGCAACGACAGCATCGAAGGCAAACGCGTGTTGATTTCCGGCTCCGGCAACGTAGCGCAATACGCTGCCGAAAAAGCCATCCAACTGGGTGCAAAAGTATTGACCGTTTCCGACTCCAACGGCTTTGTCCTCTTCCCTGACAGCGGTATGACCGAAGCGCAACTGGCCGCTTTGATCGAGCTGAAAGAAGTACGCCGCGAACGCGTGGCCACTTACGCCAAAGAACAAGGCCTGCAATACTTTGAAAACCAAAAACCGTGGAACATCGCGGCCGAAGTCGCCCTGCCTTGCGCCACCCAAAACGAATTGGACGCAGACGCTGCCAAAATCCTGCTGGCAAACGGTTGCTATGTGGTTGCCGAAGGTGCGAACATGCCGTCAACTTTGGGCGCAGTCGAACAATTTATCAAAGCCGGCATCCTCTACGCTCCGGGCAAAGCCTCCAACGCCGGTGGCGTAGCAACTTCAGGTTTGGAAATGAGTCAAAACGCCATCCGCCTGTCTTGGACACGCGAAGAAGTGGACAGCCGCCTGTTTGACATCATGCACAACATCCACGAATCCTGCCTGAAATACGGCAAAGTCGGCGACAAAGTGAACTACGTCAATGGTGCGAACATTGCCGGTTTCGTCAAAGTTGCCGATGCCATGTTGGCGCAAGGTTTCTAAACCCCTATCCAGCCAAACCAAAGGCCATCTGTTTTCAGACGGCCTTTTTCTTTTCATGCAAATTTTATACGCCCAAATAACCTTCCCTGCTGGAAAGCCATCTTGCCAAATGCGCTTCAACGATTTCAGGGTTTTGTTCAATCAGCAAAGGGGCGATTTCGCGCGCTTGTTCTAAAAGGTGTAAGTCTTCTTCAAGGTTGGCGAAACGTAGCATGGGAACGCCGCTTTGACGCGCACCAAGAAATTCGCCGGGGCCGCGGATGTTGAGGTCTTGGCGGGCGATTTCAAAGCCGTCGGTGTGTTCGTAGATGACTTTTAGCCGCGCTTTGGCGAGTTCGCTCAAGGGCTCGGCAAACAGGAGGACGCACACGCTTTCTGCCGCACCGCGCCCTACCCGACCGCGTAATTGGTGCAGCTGCGCCAAGCCCATGCGCTCGGCGTGTTCGATCACCATCAGGGCGGCGTTGGGCACATCTACGCCGACTTCGATGACGGTGGTGGCGACTAAGACGTTCAGACGGCCTGCGGCAAATTCCGCCATGACTTCGGCTTTTTCGGCGGCCTTCATACGCCCGTGTACCAAGCCGATACTGAGTTCGGGTAAGGCCGTCTGAAGTTGCTCGAGGGTTTCGGTGGCGGTTTGCAGTTGCAGGGTTTCGCTTTCTTCAATCAGCGGACAGACCCAGTATGCCTGCTGTCCTTTGCGACAGATGTTGAGGACGAAGCCTTCGACTTCGGCGCGGCGGACATTATTGACGAGGCGGGTTTTAATCGGGGTACGACCGGGCGGCAATTCGTCGATGACGGACACGTCCAAGTCGGCGAAAAAACTCATGGCAAGCGTGCGCGGGATGGGCGTGGCGGACATCATCAACTGGTGGACGTCGCGCCCTTTGTTTTTGAGGGCGAGACGTTGGGCAACGCCGAACCGGTGTTGTTCGTCCACAATCACCAAGCCCAGATTTTGGAACTCGACGTCGTCTGAAAACAGGGCGTGCGTGCCGACGGCGATTTTGACTGTGCCGTCGGCCAGTTTGGCTTTGGCCTCATCTTTGGCTTTTTTGCGCTGGCTGCCGGAGAGCCAAACAACTTCAAGCCCTAACGGCTCAAGCCATTGTTTGAACTTGATGAAGTGCTGTTCGGCAAGGATTTCGGTCGGCGCCATTACAGCCACCTGCGCACCAGATTCGATAGCTGTCAAAGCAGACAAAGCAGCCACAATGGTTTTGCCGCTACCGACATCGCCTTGTAACAGGCGGTGCATGGGGTGGGTTTGCGCCATATCGCGGCAAATTTCGGATACGACTTTTTCTTGTGCATCGGTCAGGGCAAACGGCAAAGCGTGGCGCAGGGCTTGGGTCAACGTGCCGTCGCCGCCCAATGCCGCCGCCGTGCCGCTGACGCGCTTCTGCCGCGCCAAGCGCATGGAAAGCTGTTGCGCCAAAAGTTCGTCGAATTTGAGCCGCTGCCATGCAGGAAGCGCGCCGTCGGAAAGCTGGTGGATGGTGAAGCTCGGCGGCGGCGAATGCAAAAGGCGCAGGCTTTCGGCGAGGTGTGGCAGTTTCAGACGACCCAATAAGGCATCGGACAGCGTGTCGTGCAGCGACGTAACATCCAACGCCGTCTGAATAATACGGCGCAAAGTGGGTTGATTTAAACCGTTTACGGTCGGATAAATCGGCGTAAGGCTTTCCGCCAAACCACTGCTCTCGGCATCACGGATTTTAGGGTGAATCATCTCGTCGCCATGAAACCCGTGTTTGATTTCGCCCACGGCGCGGATGCGTTTGCCGACCGCCATCTGTTTCTGGTTGCTGGCATAAAAGTGGATGAAGCGCAGAAAAAGAACGCTGCCAGAACCATCGGCGATTTGGACAATCAGCTGCTTGCGCGGTTTAAATGTCACTTCCTGATGAATGACTTCGCCCTCGACCTGACACGGCACCCCGATCGGTGCATCCTTAATCGGCATAATGTGCGTCTCGTCCTCATAACGCAACGGCAGGTGCAACACCAAATCCCATGCGGTATGGAGGTTGAGTTTGTCGAGTTTCTTGGCGGAAACATCGGTGATTTTGAGCTGTTTTTGGGTTTCGGGTGTCATCTTAAAAGGCAGCTGATTGAAAGTTTGCTGTATTTTATCCGAAAACAAAAAGGCCGTCTGAACGCAATGTTTCAGACGGCCTTCAAAGCTGAATACTTGAAACAAATGAATATTTGAAAACACGCCGGCTATCGAATCAACTTCAGCCATTGTTAGTAAACAGCTTTCAAAAAAGAAGGATGTTCAACCCATACTTTTATCAGGAATTTAGCCAATAATGTTTACATACCCAATCATTATCCATTCTCCTAAAAATGCCAATCCAATTTCAATTTGACTGTCCGCGGTTCGCCATAGAAATTGTTTTGACCTCGCGTACGGTTGTAGTTGTTTTCAAAATACGTCCTGTCAGCCAGGTTCGTTCCTATCAGGCTAATTCTGCCGCGTTTGTGAAAGTCATATTGAACAAAGCCATCTATAAGTCCGTAGCCTCCTTGGCGAATATTGTAAAGGCTACTTGTGCGACTTTGCGCGGATATTCCGCCACCCAAGGTCAACTTAGTTTGAGGCAAGCGGTAGCTTGTACCGAGGCGGAACATATGTACCGGCGTGAAGTTACTGAAGTTATACGGATCGGCAGTCGTGTTTTTCTCCAACCGCTCCGCGTTGACTTCTGCAGCATTTTTATACTTACTTTTGTTATATGTGTAGCCAACAAAAATACGCCAGTTTTCCGACAATTCGCCAGCCAATTCAAGTTCTGCACCGCTGCTCTTAACCTTACCCACAGGTTTAGCGATGGTTTGGAATGAACCTCCGTTACGACTAGTATCGGGAACAAATCCGAAATCGACAACGGTTCGGTTTTTCTGCTGTAAAACAAATAAGGCAAGCGAAGCATTCAGACGGCCTTGCAAGAACGACCCTTTCCAACCTATTTCATAGTTAGTCCCGATGAGTGGTGGAAGAACGGATTTGCTGGTTACATCAACGTTATCCTGTTGTTTAAAAATCTTAGTATAGCTGGCATACAAGCTTTGTTGCGGTGTCAGGTCGTAGGTAATGCCTGCATATGGCGTGAACCTATGACTTTGCATTTTTGAGGTGTAGTGTTCTTTGTCGATTTTGTTACTACTCTCAGTTTGAAATGCCGTAGCAGGCTGGCCGTAGCGTACAGGCATTTCTTTGGCTTGTGCGGTTTCATAACGCGTATAGTGTATACCGCCCAAGAGATGTAGGCGGTTGGTTGCATTAAAGCGGGTACTGAAAGTCAAAGAATGTGTTTTATTCGTGTTAAGGTATTTCGAATAATTGTATAACGCCGGAACATGATCATCTGCAACCTGAACAGTTTTCCACAGCGGCGTTTTCAGATATTGGTTTGCCCATTTCAAATTTCCCTCTTCATCCCGCTCCTGTATTTTGTTTCCATTTGCATCCAATTCGTAAACAGGATCTTGCACCATTACGCGCTCACCATTGTCGTTGACTGTCCAGACAGGCTTACCCTCTGCATCCAAACGGGGAGTATATTTGGTAACATGCGCGCCACTACATTCCGGCACATAGATTTTGTTATTACCTTTTTCGTTATAAATATGCCAATCTGGTTCGACAATGCCTTTTTCTAAAGGATTACGCTCCGGACCATCGGGATGAATGCCGCAACTGCCTGCACCTGCATAACCTTGAGGACGGACAAAATAACGGTTTTGATAGATTTCTGTATAAGCAGAACGGATTTTTTCATTGTTATACGCATAGCCAACAAAGAAATCATGTTCACGTCCAAGCAGGCGATAGTTACCTGTCAGATCCAGCTTAAAGCCCCATTGCACATCGTGTTTGGTATAGTGCAACGGCATGAAGTTGTAACGGCGGTTGTATGTGTGGCGAAGATTGTATGCTGAGTCGTATAGACGGTTGGGAAACAGGCCTGCTGCATTGTTAATAATGCCTTGCTTTGCAAGCTCCTTATCAACAAACTCTTTTTTATCTACTTCTACACCCGGATCCTGCCAGTCGTTGCACAGGAAATCCAAACCAATGTCCTGCATACATTGATCAAAACCTGCCCGACGTGCTGTCGCCCTTTGAGAGCGATATTGTTCAAAAGCAGATGCATCGAAATGATGGGCAACGTAATCTGCTTTTTTCTCTTCATATGTTTTCGTGACGCCATCACGATATTCTTTTAATTTTGCCAACGCCTTGTCTTTAGGCTCAAAAGGAATAACCTCCCCCTTTTCGGTTAAGAAACCCGTTGCCGCAGATGCTGAAATACCTGCCGCGTGTTCGTTTTTCAGAAAAAATTGTCCGACTTTGGCATCTGAATCGTTACGCGTATAAGAAATTTCGGCATTAAGTTGCCATCCATTGTCAAAGACATGTTTGAAACCGGAAAAAATATTGTATTTATCAGCATTCAGGCGTGACCATGAGGTTTCACCCAAATAAGTATTACGTGGCAATTTCAAAGGATTGTTACAAGCAGGACTGGAGCTGAAGGCCGCAATTTTTTGATCCTCACAAGGTAAAATCACGCCGGCAAAATCGGGAATATCTTTATTTTTCTGATAAGTACCACCCAAAGTCAGCATACTGTTATCACTCAAATCCGCATCAATCACACCATAAACCATGTCTTTCTTGTTCCATACACCCTCTTTAAAAGAGCGGTGGTCCTCATGAACACCAACCAGCCTACCGCGTACCGTATGTTCATTATTCAAGCTTCCAGATACATCCAAAGCCAAACGCTTGCTGCCCCTATGGTCAGTGCTGATTTCACCTGTATGCTTAAACAGAGCTGTTGGCCGCTTACGGATTAAATTAATAGTTCCACCCGGTTCAGAATTGGACTGAGTAAGACCGGTTGCACCTCTGACAACCTCAATGTGATCATAAACAGCCAGGTCTGTACTTGGTGAAACATCGATTTTTGCCGTATAGCCCGAACGTCCAGACACATTAGTGGTAATACCGTCTTCACCAATCTGATCAACATAGAAACCGCGAGACAAAAAACGAGTTTGTAGGCCCGAATCGCGAACCACATTGATTCCCGTAGTGTTTTTCATTGCATCTTCTAAAGAATATATTGCTTTATCATCTAGCTGCCGACGCGTCATTACGCTCACCGACTGCGGCGTATCCTTGCCTGAAATACGCAACCCAGTCGCCGTTGCCATCGTTCCGATTGTATAAGACTGACTGCGCTCAGTATTCCTTTGTGCCTGCCGTTTGCCACTGACCTTGACCGTATCCATGTCTACATGTTCCACTTCTTGATGTCCCGTATCTGCAAAAACAGTTTGGCAAGGCAGCACTAATAACAAACAAATTGTTTTCATTTGAAAATCAGGTTTCACAACTATTTCCTTAATTAATAGAATCTACTTACTGGATAAAATTCTAATTCATTGATTTTAAATGGTATATAAACCTATAAAATTAAAAATATTATCGTAATGATAAGCGATATCATTATATACTTATTACATTAATATATGAACTTTTTTTTATTATAGATTTTTCTTATATCCTAATTTTCAAATAAAAAAAGGCCGTCTGAACGCAATGTTTCAGACGGCCTTAATTTAGGTATAACGCGATTAAGCGTTAGCTCCCTGTTGCTCTTGGTAGATTGCTTCGAAGTTGATCGGAGCAAGCAGTACAGGTGGGAAGCCGGCGCGGGTTACGCTGTTGGAAATGGCTTCGCGTGCGTAAGGGAACAGGATGTTTGGACAAGCAACGCCCAACAGCAGTTGTACGTCTTCTTCAGGAATGTTTTCCAGACGGAAGATGCCGCTTTGGGTAACTTCGTTCAAGAACATGGTGCGCTCTTCGTTCAGTTTGGCAGTTACGGTCACGGTAACGTCAACGCTGTAGAAGCCGTCTTCCAGTTTAGTGTTGCCGGTAGAAACGCGCATATCGACTTCAGGCTCACCTTGTTCCAAGAAGATTTGTGGTGCGTGAGGCACTTCCAAAGACAAGTCTTTTACATACAGACGCTCAACGCTGAATACGGGTTGCAATTCTTCGCTCATTTTATTTTCCTAAGTTAAGGGTTAAGGATTCAGTAATTCGTCCAGCTTGCCTTCCTGCTGCAAGCGGTACAAATCGGTAAAGCCACCGACATGGGTGTCGCCGATAAAAATCTGCGGCACGCTGCGCTGGCCGGAAAGCTGCTGCATTTCGGCAAAAACTTCCGGATTGCCGTCGATGCGGATTTCGTTGATTTCTTTCACACCCACCGCCTGCAACAGCCTTTTCGCCATGGTGCAGTACGGACAATACGGACCGGTATAAACAGTAACGGTTTGCATGATTTCTTCCAAAATACCAATGTTCATGACTATATGGGCATAGGTGTTATTTTACAAGTGTTCCCGCCGTACGGTTGTAAAAAACATTCAGACGGCCTCTTGGCCATAAACATTTGTGCAGATGCGGAAAAACCATAATTAAAGTATGATAAGCGCTTTCGCAGAATGACTTTTGCCATTTGTTTTTTGGAGAAGAACACATCGCAAAAGTTTTTCTATTCAAAATCAGGTATCCCCATGCTTTCAGGAATCCCCATCCCCAAGGACGCCGTGCGTCCGCCCGAAACTGTCCTCGTCAACATCACGCCGCAAGAAACGCGTGTGGCTGTTTTGGAAGAGAACAATATCTGCGAGCTGCACATCGAGCGCAACAGCGGCCATAGCTTGGTCGGCAATATTTATTTGGGCGTCGTCAAACGCGTCCTTCCTGGCATGCAAAGCGCGTTCATCGATATCGGCTTGGAACGCGCCGCGTTTCTACATATTGTCGACGTCCTCGAACAACGCCGCAATCCGGACGAAACCCAACGCATCGAACACATGCTCTTTGAAGGCCAGTCCGTCTTGGTTCAGGTCATTAAAGACCCCATCAATACCAAAGGCGCACGCCTGTCCACCCAAATCTCACTGGCCGGCCGTTTCCTCGTCCATCTTCCGCAAGAAGACCACATCGGCATTTCCCAACGCATCGAGGATGATGCCGAACGCAGCAGTTTGAGGGAGCGCCTCAACAACCTGCTGCCCGAAAATGCCTGCCACGGCTACATCATCCGTACCAACGCCGAAAACGCTTCCGATGACCAACTGCAATCAGACATCAACTATCTGACCAAAGTGTGGGAACACATTCAAAAACAGGCGAAAATCCAACCGCCCGAAACCCTACTGTATCAAGATTTGCCATTGAGCCTGCGCGTTTTGCGCGATATGTTCAGCCTCGATACGCACAAAATCCTGGTTGATTCCACCGAAAACCACCGCCGCATGACCCAGTTTGCCGAACAATACGTTCAAGGTGCATTGGGCAGAATCGAATTGTTTAAAGGCGAACGCCCCCTATTTGAAACCCACAACATCGAGCAGGAAATCGCCCGCGCCCTGCAACCGCGCGTCAACCTCAACTTCGGCAGCTACCTCATCATCGAGTCCACCGAAGCCATGACCACCATCGATGTCAACACCGGCGGCTTTGTCGGCGCGCGCAATTTTGATGAAACCATCTTCCGCACCAACCTCGAAGCCTGCCACACCATCGCCCGCGAACTCCGTCTGCGCAATCTCGGCGGCATCATCATCATCGACTTCATCGATATGGCACAGGAAGTCCACCGCGAAGCCGTCCTGCAAGAGCTTGCCAAAGCCCTCAGTTTCGACCGCACCCGCGTCACCCTCAACGGCTTTACCAGCCTAGGCCTTGTCGAACTGACCCGTAAACGCTCGCGTGAAAACTTAAGCCAAATCCTCTGCGAACCCTGCCCTTCCTGCCAAGGCCGAGGCCGTCTGAAAACGCCGCAAACCGTGTGCTACGAAATCCAACGCGAAATCGTCCGCGAAGCGCGCCGCTACGATGTCCAAGCCTTCCGCATTTTGGCCGCTCCAAATGTCATCGACTTATTCCTAGACGAAGAATCACAATCGCTGGCGATGTTGATAGACTTTATCGGCAAGCCGATTTCTCTGGCAGTCGAAACCGCCTACACGCAGGAACAATACGATATTGTGTTGCTGTAAAGATAAAAGGCCGTCTGAAAACTTTTCAGACGGCCTTCTTGTTTGAGCAAATAAAGATTACGGTTTCACTACTTTACCGTTGATTTTGACGGAAGTCAGTTTCAAGTTGTAGGTTTTGCCGTCATCGGTATAGCTGATTTGCGCCGGGATATTGTCGATATCGGAAGCAAAAGAGTAAGTAACGGTATCGTCGCCGCGGCGGACGCGATATTTGCTCACAGGCGTTGTGCCACCGTTCAGCTTATAGCTTTCGCTACCGATTTTGTTCATGCTGCCGACAGTGTACAGTTTTTTACCGTTGGTAATTTTCAAATCTGACGGCAGGCGCACGTCATTGGCGGCCAGTTGCCATGCCAAAGTGAACAAGTCCATAGCCGGGCCGGATTTTTCGGTTTTCAAATCACCTGCTTTGCCGTAAGTGATGTTGCCGCCGGAGAATTTGGCCTCGGCATACAATTTACCGCCGCGTACATCTTTGTAGTAAGACGGATGCAGGGTCGTGCCGTTGATGCTGCCGCCTGATTCAAAGCGGATATTGTAAAGCGGTACTTTGATGGTAGAGACGATTTTGTATTGGTTGCCGCTGCGTGTGAAGGTCATGGTCGCAGGAATACCGTAGCTGCCTGAGTATTGCAAAACGGCAGATTGCGGCAATTCAGCGGCTTGTGCGCCGATGGAGGCTGTAAGTAGGGAAAGTGTCAATAAGGTTGTTTTAATCGGATTCATGATGTTTTCCTTGTGTGTATAGTGTTTTAATTAAGCCAACATGCTTTGACCGGCGGCATTACGTTGTGCATTCAAAACGCGGTTGCCTTCGATTTTCAGACGGCCTGCAACGAAATCAGCAACGGCTTGTGGGAAAAGCTGGTGTTCAACCGTCAGCACGCGTGCGGCAACATCGTCAGCGGTATCGCCGTCCAAAATAGGAACAATGCCTTGTGAAATAATCGGGCCGCAATCCAGCTCGGGCGTCACGAAATGGATGGTGCAGCCTGCCACTCGGCAACCTGCTTCCAATGCGCGTTCGTGGGTATGCAGACCTGTGAAAGAAGGCAGGATGGACGGATGGATATTGATCAGGCGGTTTTCATAATGTGCGCAGAACTCCGGAGTCAAAATGCGCATAAAGCCCGCCAATACAACCAAATCGGGCTGATAGGCATCGATTTTCTCCATCATGGCCTGATCAAATGTCAGACGCGAGTCGAAGTTTTTATGGTTCAAACTGTCAGTGGCAATACCGCGTTCTGCCGCCCATGCCAATCCGGCTGCGGTCTCGCTGTTGCTCAATACGGCTGCAATATTGGCATCGGGAATATTGGCATTCACAATCGCCTGCATATTGCTGCCGCGTCCGGAAATAAGGATGACGATATTTTTCATCATAATTCCTTGTTTGTTTGGAACAAAGGCCGTCTGAAACGGAATTTTTCAGACGGCCTTTTATCCGTTGTTTAAGGGCGTAAGCCTTGATTCGGATTATTGAACTTTTTGTACGTCAACTTGTACAGGTTGTTGTGCAGCAGCATCAGGCGCGCCGACTTTAACCAGTTTCACGTCGAATACCAAAGTAGCGTTCGGGCCGATTTTATCGCCGGCGCCAACTTCGCGGTAAGCCAATTTCGCAGGGATGTAGAATGTTGCTTCGCCGCCTTCTTTCAAGAGTTGGATACCTTCAGTCCAACCTGGAATCACTTGGCTTACAGGGAAGCTTACTGGGCCGCCGTTGGCTTTGCTGCTGTCAAATACAGTACCATCAATCAGACGACCTTCGTATTCGACGGTAACGATGTCGTCTTTAGTCGGTTTTTTTCCTTCGCCTTCTTTGGTGATTTTGTATTGCAGACCGGAAGCGCTGGTTTTCACGCCTTCTTTAGTTGCGTTTTCTTTCAAGAACGCTTCGCCTTTTTCCAAGTTTACTTTGGCATCTTCAGCACGTTTGGCGGCCGCTTTTTCTTGTTGCTCTTGCAGGAATTTCATCATCACTTCCTGAGCTTGGGCTTCAGTCATTTTAACTTCTTTGCCTTCAAACATGGCTTCCATGGCTTCGGTGAAGACTTTCAAATCGATTTCTGTGCCTTGGTCTTTCATTTGTTTCAATGAACGGCCGATGTCCACACCCATTGCGTAGCTGGCTTGTTGGGCAGTAGAACCGATGGCGGAAGCATCTGCAGTCGCATTTGAAGCTGCGGAAGCAGCAGGAGCATCTTTGGCGGCAGTGTCTTTTTGGTTGCAAGCAGTCAGTGCCAACAAAGCAGACAAAGCCAATGCGCTGAATTTGAAAGTTTTGTTCATGATTATGTCTTTTCCGGAAAGGTCAAAAAAGGGGATTATAGCTGAGTTTGATTGAAATGGAATCAAGGTGGATTAAAATTTGTAAAGGCTCTTATCAAAAACATTAAGGCCGTCTGAAAACAAGTTTCAAACGGCCTACTCTTAACTATCGGTCAAACGATTAATACCAGCCGCGCAGTTTCATTGCTTTTTCAACACGACGGATACTCATCATGTAAGAAGCGGTACGCAGGTCAACATCGTATTCTTGAGCCAAGTTCCAGATATCGCGGAACGCACGGCGCAGAACAACGGTTTCTTTCTCTTGAACTTCGTCAAACTCCCAGTAGTAACCTTGCAGGTTTTGTACCCATTCAAAATAAGATACAACCACGCCGCCGCAGTTTGCCAAAATATCAGGAACAACCAATACGCCGTTTTGACGCAGGATAACATCAGCTTCCGGAGTAGTTGGACCGTTTGCGCCTTCAACCACGATTTTCGCGCGGACTTTACCGGCGTTTTCAGAAGTCAGTTGGTTTTCCAGCGCGCAAGGGGCGAGTACGTCCACTTCCAGAGCCAAAAGTTCGGCATTGCTGATTTCTTTGCCGTAGCTGGCTTCGTTGGTGATGAAACCTTTGGTTTGGAATTCTTTGATGATTGCTTCCATATCCAAGCCGTTTTCATTGTAGATGGCAACGTCAACAGTAGATACAGCAACGATTTTCGCACCGGCTTTGTGTGCATAGTAACCGGTGTGGTAACCCACATTACCGAAACCTTGAATGGCGTAAGTGGCACCCTTCACGTCTTTGCCCAGTTTTTCCAAAGCTTGGACGGCGGCGAAGTTTACACCATAACCGGTGGCTTCGGTACGCGCCAAGGAGCCGCCAAACT
Organism: Neisseria sp. P0014.S009; assembly: GCF_051958155.1. NCBI lineage: Bacteria > Pseudomonadati > Pseudomonadota > Betaproteobacteria > Neisseriales > Neisseriaceae > Neisseria > Neisseria sp. P0014.S009. The sequence goes on from NZ_JBQCVS010000001.1 coordinate 187,287, forward strand.
CAACCGGTTTGCCGGTAAATACGCCCGGCGCGGAATGTTTCACCACGTTTTCATAGGCATCAACCATCCAAGACATGATTTTGCCGTTGGTGTTCACATCAGGGGCAGGAATATCGATTTTCTCGCCGATCAGCGGAGAAATGGCTTCGGAATAAGCGCGAGCAATGCGTTCCAATTCCGCTTCGGAATAGTTACGCGGATCCAAAGTAATACCGCCTTTACCGCCGCCGTAAGGAATACCGGCCACGCAGCATTTGATGGTCATCCAAATAGACAGTGCTTTGACTTCGTCCAGATTTACATTGGGATGGAAGCGCACGCCGCCTTTGTAAGGGCCGACGGCATTATTGTGTTGTGAACGATAGCCGGTGAAGTTTTCTACTGTACCGTTGTCGAGTTTGACAGGGAAGTTGACTTCCAAAACACGTTGCGGCTTTTTCAAGATTTCAAATACTGCCGGGTCGGCATTCAGGCGATCGCAGGCAATTTTTACTTGTTTTTGTGCAATTTCAAACGGATTCAGTGTTTCTTTAACAGCAGATGCGGACATGTATTTTTCCTTTTCATACACATGATTAGACGAGAGCCATACTTGTTACTATATACAAAAACAGAAAAAAATGTAATAGCATGTAGTCGATAAAAAGCAAATCCATTCATTTATATATAAATTTAGTTTGAGGCCGTCTGAAAATATCGGCATGCCGACCAAAAAATTTTCAGACGGCCTAGTATAAATGCTCATCAAACCATTCAAAAAAACACACAAACCCTTTGTTTTTTAATGCCTACCAAACCACCCTTTTTGTTGACAAAATCCCTTCCATATTCCAAATAGGCTAACAGCCTCACACCAGCAAAAATTGTTAACAATTTAAACAAATATCCCTTTAAAGAATCAGCAAAACATCGGCAAATCAGGCAAACAATGTTAAAATAACCGCTTAAATAATATGACAGAAAGCTACTCAATGACCACTGCTGCTTTAGAACACGTTCAAGCCGTTGCCTTTGATTTGGACGGTACCTTATGTGATTCCGTTCCTGATTTGGCCGCAGCAGCCCAAGCCATGTGTGCGCACTTGGGTTTACCTGTTTTGCCTACCCAAACGGTTGAAAGTTATGTCGGCGACGGCATCAGCAAGTTGGTTCATCGCGTCATTAGCAATGATCGTGAAAAAGAAGCCAATCCTGAAATCTGGGAAAAAGGTTTTGTGTTCTTTATGAAATATTATCGCGAACACTTGAGCGACTTTACCCGCCCCTACCCTGAAACCGAAGCCGGTCTCGGCCTGCTCAAGTCCTTGGGTATTCCATTGGTTGTCATTACCAATAAAAATGAAATTCTAGCTGCTGAGTTGCTGAAGCAGCTCAATCTCGACGGCTATTTCAGCTTGGTTCTCGGCGGAGACAGCCTGACTGAGAAAAAACCCAGCCCATTGCCGCTTCAACATGCGGCCGAAGTTTTGGGCATCGACGTTGCCAATATGCTGATGGTGGGCGACTCCAAAAATGACATTATTGCCGCCAAAGCGGCCGGTTGCTTCAGTGTCGGCGTAACATTCGGCTACGGCGACATGACCTTACTCTCTCAAGACAAAGTGACCAAACCTGATTTGTTGATTCGAGCCCTGCCTGAAATCTACGAAAATCTACAACCACAAAAGAACAAAGACGAAGAATAGTTCGGCTTTATTTTCAGACGGCCTTTTCGGTGCTTTCACCTAATCAGGCCGTCTGAAATCTAATTCAATGTAGTTAAACTCCCTCCTCTTCCATATCCCCATGAAACCTCCCAAAACCTTACGCGCCCGCGCCTTGGATATTCTTTCTCGTCAGGAAGTCAGCCGTGTCGGCTTGAAACGCAAACTGGCTCCGCACGCTGAAAGCGAAGAAGAATTGGAAAAGGTTTTGGACGAATTTGCCGAACGAAATTGGCAATCCGACCAACGTTACGCAGAAGCCTATATTCACAGCAAGAACAACCGTTACGGCACGCTCCGCCTCAAGCAAGCTTTGGCGCAACAAGGTATCGATGCAGACGACTGTCGGGAGTTCCTACCCGACAGGGAGGACGAGCTGCAAACCGCTATTTCCGTCTTGCGTAAAAAATTCAAGCAAGAAGCTCAAGATTTGAAAGAAAAACAAAAACAGGCGCGTTTCCTTGCCTATCGCGGCTTTGGTGCTGACACCATTCAGACGGCCTTAAAAACCGCGTGGAATGAAGACGAAGACTTCTATCAATAATCATTCCCACTTGAATCTTTGCTTCTATCGGCGTACCCTTACGCTTTTATTCGATAATTATCAGAGCTTCATCATGTCCGACAAACCGCACGATACACCTAATCCCCTACTCGAAGACGAACGCAAAAATCCTGTTTACCGCTTGGGTCAGGCAGTAGCCGGATTCATGTTGCTGGTTTGGGCCGGCGTTTTGGCCTTGGTTTTCTTCTTGGTTTTCCGTTTTTGGTTAAGTTAAATCCAACCTGAAGCATTATTTTTCTTCAAAACAAACTAACAGAGTTTGTTTGTACATACTCAAAAGGCCGTCTGAAAACACTTTCAGACGGCCTTTGCTTATAACGAGATCATCCTCGAATTACTTTGCGGATATTCGGATTGGCATGCATTGCATGAATAATCTGATTAACCTGATCCAAGTCTTTGACTTTAATTGTGAATTTAAATTCTACAAAACCTTCCGTTCCTGCTTGCGCTTTGGTTGGCGTATCGACAGATTCGATATCCGCACCGGAATTGGAAATCGCTTGCGCCATTGAAGCCAACAAACCATGCGCATCTTCGGATTTGACGTTGAGGATGGTGCGGTACGTTTGATTACGCAAACTGTCCCAGCCCGCATCGAGTTGCTCTTCCGGATCGGCTTTGACCAAAGTTTGACAGGTATCACGGTGGATAATCATACCCTTGTCTTTAACCAATAAGGCGCGGATCGCATCGCCTGGAATCGGATGGCAACATTCGGCAAAATGAATCCGGCCGGTTTCTTGATCGTTGACTTTGATCGGGCTGAGTTTGACCGCACTGCCAAAATGTTGGCCTGCCAACTCGGCAATGTGCATGGCAACGTGTACCGGCAAAGTATGCCCCATACCGACATTGTAGAGGACCTCTTCAAACGAGGTTTGTTTGGTATTCAAATCGGCAAGGTATTTTTCTTTGAGGTCGTCTGAAAGCAGGATATCTTTAGGCAACAGGCTGGATAAAGCTTTTTGCAGCAGGTTCTCACCCAAAACAACGGCATCGTGACGATTCAGATTTTTAATGTATTGGCGGATGGCGCTGCGCGCACGGCTGGAAACGGTAAAGTTCAGCCATGCCACATTAGGCTTGGCATGCTCGGAAGTAATGATTTCTACCGTATCGCCGGTTTTCAGTTTGGTGCGCAACGGCATCATGACGTTATTGATACGCGCGGCAACGGTTTTATGACCGATATTCGTGTGAACGGCATAGGCGAAGTCAATCGGTGTCGCACCTTTCGGCAAGGTAAGGATATCGCCTTTCGGGGTAACGATATAGACTTCGTTGGGGAACAAATCAACTTTGACATGCTCCAAAAACTCGATGGCATTTGAGCTGCTGGCTTGCAGATCAAGAATATTTTTCATCCATCGATTCATATGGAGGACGGCTTGGTCCGGAGTATTTTCACCGGATTTATAAATCCAATGGCCGGCAATACCGCCCTCTGCCACAGCGTCCATTTCACGCGTACGGATTTGCACTTCGATCGGCAAACCGTAAGGGCCGACCAAGGTCGTGTGCAGGCTTTGATAACCGTTACTTTTCGGAATGGCGATATAGTCTTTAAAACGGCCGGGCTTGGGGTGGTATAAATTATGCAATGCGCCCAACGCGGCATAACAGGCAGGAATGCTGTTTACAATGACCCGAAAGCCGTAAATATCCATCACTTCGGCAAAACGCAGCTTTTTAGCCAGCATTTTTTGATGGATGCTGTACAAGTTTTTCTCACGGCCTTTGATTTTGGCTTCAATATTGATACCGACCAAACGCTGACTGAATGCACGCAACACTTTGCCGACAACATCGCGGCGATTTTTGCGGCTGTTGTCCATGGCTTTTTTCAGGGTTTCGTAGCGTCTTGGGTGGAGGTTTTGGAACGATAGGTCTTGAAGCTCTTGATACGCATTGTTCAGGCCAATGCGGTTGGCGATTTGAGCATAGATTTCGAGGGTTTCTTTGGCGATGCGGCGGCGTTTTTCCGGACGCATAGAGCCAAGGGTGCGCATATTGTGCAATCGGTCGGCAAGTTTGACGACGATGACGCGCACATCTTTAGTCATGGCGAGGATCAGTTTGCGGAAACTTTCCGCCTGATGCTCGGCATGATCTTCAAATTTGAGTTTTTCCAGTTTGGAGAGGCCGTCTACCATTTCGGCAATGGTATTGCCGAATTCTGCCGCCATTTCGACTTTGGTTACACCCGTATCTTCCAATACATCGTGCATAACGCCTGCGCAGAGGCCTTGAACATCCATGTGCCAAATCGCAAGCTGCGTGGCAACGGCAAGGGGATGGGTGATGTAGGGTTCGCCGCTTTTACGGGTTTGTCCGTCATGGGCGTGGAAAGCGTAGGCAACGGCTCTTTCAAGCTCGGCCTGCTCATTGGTATTGAGATAGGATGCGGTGCGAAACAAAAGCTCGCGCGCTTCTGCTGTCAACGGATCATAGGGGGCGGTAGGCAGTGGGGCTGGCATTTTCAGACGGCCTTTTATGGCTATTTTTAAGCCGTCAGACTGTATCGGTTGTGATATCGCACCGATACAGTCCGCGCGACGGTTTTATCGGTTTGCCGGTTGGTTTATTTGTTGCGGGTCAGCAGCTCGGTTCCGATTTGTCCGGCTGCGATTTCACGCAGGGCGGTAACGGTTGGTTTGTTGTTGCGGATGTCGTCAACCAAAGGCGTGTTGCCGTTTTCGAGCTGGCGTGCGCGACGGGCGGCAACGAGGGTAAGGTCGAAGTGGTTAGGGATTTTACCTGTGCAGTCTTCAGTAGTAATACGGGCCATGTTTGCTTGCTTTCTTTCTATGTTTCAAATAAACGGTTATTTTCGCTGTTTTTTAGGAATTTTCCAACAGGTTTGAAATAAATCCCTGTTGAGAGGATTTTTTCAGACGGCCTGCTTTAATAATGTGGAATAAATCGGCTTCGGCACGATCCAAATCGTCATTCACGACAACGTAATCGAACAAAACGGATTGCTCAATCTCATGACGGGCTTTTGAAAGGCGTGTTTGAATAACTTCTTCGCTGTCTGTACCACGGCCGATCAAACGTTGCGCTAAAACTTCAAAGGAAGGCGGCAGGATAAAAATACTGCTGGCTTCAGGCAACGATTTACGCACTTGCGCCGCACCTTGCACATCGATTTCCAAAATTACGTCATAGCCCTCTTCGCTCAATGAATTCACGCCGGCGATGCTGGTGCCGTAATAATTGCCGAACACATTGGCGTGTTCCAAAAAGGCTCTTTGCTCAATCAGTGATTCAAATTCTTCTTTGGGAACAAAGTGGTAATGCACACCATGTACCTCACCCTCACGCGGCTGGCGCGTAGTATGAGAAATGGAAACACGGATATCGTCATGATTTTTCAACAGGCGCGACACCAAAGTCGTTTTGCCTGTGCCCGAAGCGGCGGAAATGATGAAAATATTGCCTTTTTTGTGATTTTGCATGGTAATTCAGCCGATGGTATGTACCTGTAAATTATAACACAACACAATGTTTCTCGGAATTTCAGACGGCCTGTTGCAAAATTTGGCTATTGTATCGATTAATTTGGCAAGTTTGCATATGACCGCTACAATGGCGTGTTAAAAACTTTTTGATTTCGGAATATCGAAATGTTGATTCATCCTGAAGTAATGGGCGTAGAAGCTTTGGCGGACAAAATCCGTAAAATTGAAAACTGGCCGCAAAAAGGGATTTTGTTTCATGACATTACTCCCGTTTTGCAAAGCGCAGAATATTTCCGCCTGCTGGTTGATTTGCTGGTTTATCGCTATATGGGGCAAAAAGTTGACGTTGTGGCAGGCTTGGACGCGCGCGGTTTCATCATTGGCGCGGCTTTGGCCTATCAACTGAATGTCGGCTTCGTTCCCATTCGTAAAAAAGGTAAACTGCCGTTTGATACGGTTTCTCAAAGTTATGCTTTGGAATATGGCGAAGCAACGGTAGAAATCCATACCGATGCCATCAAACCGGGCGCACGCGTTTTGTTGGTAGATGATTTGGTGGCGACCGGCGGCACCATGCTGGCAGGCGTCGAGCTGATCCGCAAACTGGGCGGCGAAGTAATCGAAACAGCTGCTATTTTGGAGTTTACCGATTTGGACGGCGGCAAAAAAATCCGCGAAAGCGGCGCGCCGTTATTTACCCTGTGCCAAAACAAAGGCTGTATGTAACACACAAAAAACCGCAAGCCGATCAGCCTGCGGTTTTTTATTGTTAAAATTATTCGAGAACGTATCCGTCTGTATCCCAAAAGGTTTTTTTCACCAACTGGTCGTCTTTATAAACCAACTCGGATTTCTTCGCACCATCATCATACCAGTCCAAAATGATGCCGCTGCGTTTGCCGTTGCGAATGCTCAATTCAGACACAACGCGGCCATTTTCATCCCAACTGATAATTTCCGTCGGTTTGTCATTGCTCATCATCATTTCGGTTTTCGGGCTGCCGTCTGAATACCATTGCTTCCAATAGCCATTGGCTTTATCGTGCTTAAATTGAATTTCGCTTTCTTTCACACCGTTTCGGTAATAGCGGGAACCCACACCCTCACTCAGTCCATTTTGATAGGGCATCACCGCAGATTTTTTGCCGTTTGGATACCAGTTAATCCACTCACCGTGCGGCTTACCGTTGCGATAGCTGCCAACCATCTTTTTCTGCCCGTTAAAATGCCACAGGGTCAGCGTGCCATTATCCAGAGCCGGCACAAAAACCTTAATCTGACCAGCAGGTATCTCGTACGGATCAGAATATTTTTTCATTGATGGATAGTAAAAATCCTGAACCTGCGCCTTGCCTGCCGCAATTTTGTATTGGCGGACATAAGCAACCGAAGGCATGGTTGCCGTCAGTTTACCGTTTTGATTGAAATAAACGGTATATTGCTGGGCAAAAGCGACAACGGGCGTACTGAATAAAACAGCAGCCAACAGGCCTGATTTTAAACAATTATTCATAATATTGGGTTTGGCAGTATATGTTCTACAAAAAGTCAGTAATAAAAATCTACCGGCATTTAAATCTATGACAAATATTATAAGCCATAGTTTCAAACCCTGCTTGGATTTCACAGCCGACATATCATAGGCGTTTGTATTTTCTTAAAACATTAAAGACATTACAAAATAGAGGCCGTCTGAATTTTTTTCAGACGGCCTCTATTTCAATTACATTAAAACAATTTATTCTTCACCCAACAATTGCTCACGGGTCAACAAGAATACGAACCCGTCACCACTGCTGGTTTCCAACCAAGTAAACGGCAATTCCGGATAAGCCGCCTCCAATACTTCGCGGTTGTGGCCGATTTCAACCAGCAATACACCTTTCGGATTCAAATATTTCGCAGCCTGCAAAATGATTTGGCGTGTAGCATCCAAACCATCTTCTCCGCTGCCCAAAGCCAATTCCGGCTCATGCAGGTACTCATCGGGCAATGCTTCCACAGATTCCGCATCAACATAAGGCGGATTGGAAACAATTAAGTCGTAGGTTTCATCCAAACCTTCAAACAAATCGGTATGCACCAAGCTGATGCGGTCTTCCAAGCCATAATCTTCAATATTGATCGCGGCCACTTCCAGCGCATCCAAGCTCAAATCAACAGCATCGATTTGTGCATCAGGATAGTGGTGTGCCATTTGAATGGCCAAACAGCCGCTACCAGTACACAAATCCAAAGCTTGATGCACCAACTCATCATGTTCAATCCAAGGACGGATACCGTCGCCAAGCAATTCATAAATAAAAGAACGAGGCACGATGACGCGCTCATCGACATAAAAATCAAACTCGCCCTGCCATGCTTGATGTGTCAGATACGCGGCAGGAATATGCTCCACTGCGCGGCGTTCGAGAATGGACAATACCTCTTCCTTCTCGCTTTGCAACAATTTAGCACCCAAATAAGGCTCCAACGTATCCAAAGGCAGATTCAAAGTGTGCAAAATCAGATAGGCTGCCTCGTCATGGGCATTATCGCTTCCGTGTCCGAAAAACAGTCCGGCATCGTTAAAACGGCTGACGGCGAAACGCAACAAATCGCGAACAGTGGTCAGCTCTTGAGCAGCTTGGTTGAACATAATGTTTTGTCTTGTCAATTTAAGAATGTTGAAATTATAACAGAAAGGCCGTCTGAAAACTTTTCAGACGGCCTTCGATTTAACTCAGCTTAAGATTATTTATCGCGGCTGAATACGATTTTGGTAGCTTGGATAGCAACGCAGACAGCACCACCGATGAAGATCAAGTCAGCAGCGGTACGAACCCAACGCAGGGTATCCAGAATTTCCATTTGCAGGAATTCTTCGCTACGTGCATACCACAGACCATGAGTGATAGAAGCGTAAGCTTGAATCACGCCGACCGGCAACAGGCTGATAGCAATCATACCCACCAGACCGCCGTTCAACAGCCAGAATGCCCAAGTCATCAGTTTGTCGTCAAATTGAGCATTAGGTTTCAGGTAACGTGCAACCAGCAATACGAAGCCCAGAGCCAAGAAACCGTACACACCGAACAGAGCTGCGTGAGCGTGAACTGCAGTAGTGTTCAGACCTTGGATGTAGAACAGGGAAATCGGTGGGTTAATCAGGAAGCCAAATACGCCGGCACCGATCATGTTCCAGAAGGCAACTGCTACGAAGCACATCAGAGGCCAACGCAGACGTTTCGCCCAGTCGGACAGGTGTTGGTAAGACCAGTGTTCGTAAGCTTCACGGCCCAGCAGAATCAAAGGTACAACTTCCAAAGCGGAGAAACATGCACCGATTGCCATAGAGGCAGAGGTAGAGCCGGAGAAGTACAAGTGGTGCAATGTACCTGGAATACCGCCCAACATGAAGATGGCAGCAGCAGCCAAAGTAGAAGCTGTGGCAGTACTACGGCGGACAAAGCCCATGTTATAGAAGATGAATGCGAAAGCGGCAGTAGCGAACACTTCGAAGAAACCTTCTACCCACAAGTGAACCACCCACCAACGCCAGTATTCCATCACAGCGATTGGAGATTTTTCACCGTAGAACAGACCAGGAGCATAGAACACACCCACACCAACCATAGAAGCTACGAAGATAGCCAACAGGTTTTTGTCTGTACCTTTTTCTTTAAAGGCAGAAATGGTGCAACGCAGCATCAGGAACAGCCACAACAGCAAGCCGACCATCAGCAGAAGTTGCCAGAAGCGGCCCAAATCCAAGTATTCGTAACCTTGGTGACCGAACCAGAAGTTCAGCTCAGGCGGAATGATGTGAGTCAAAGCAAAGAAGTTACCTGCATAAGAACCGCCGACTACGATGAACAGGGCGATATACAGGAAGTTCACACCGGCACGTTGGAATTTAGGATCTTTACCGCCGTTCACAATCGGAGCCAAGAACAGACCTGCTGTCAGGAAGCCGGTTGCAATCCAGAAAATAGCGGATTGGATGTGCCAAGTACGGGTCAGCGCATATGGGAACCAGTCGGCCATTTCAAAGCCCAAGGCGGTATCGATACCGTAGAAGCCTTGACCTTCGACAGTATAGTGAGCGGTCAAACCACCCAACAGTACTTGTACGACAAACAAAGCAACAGTCAGGAATACATATTTGCCCAACGCTTTTTGAGAAGGAGTCAGTTGTACTTTAGAGATAGGATCCTCAGTAGGTACTTCAACCTCTTCGTGTTTAGTCAAGAAAGAGTAACCCCACATCAGCAAGCCGATACCCATCAGCAACAATACCACGCTGGTGAAGGACCACATGTAGTTTTCAGTAGTCGGTACATTCTTGATCAAAGGCTCGTGCGGCCAGTTGTTGGTGTAAGTGAAGTTCTCATCAGGACGGTTGGCCGAAGCAGACCAAGAAGTCCAGAAGAAGAAGTTGAACAGTTTTTCACGAGCTTCTTGGCTTGGCAATGTGTTGTTTTTCATTGCAAAGTGTTCGCGAGTGGTTTGGAACTTAGGATCGTCGCTGTACACGCCGTGATAGTAAGGCAGAATACTTTCGATCGCTTTCACGCGGGTATCGCTGATAACGACAGAACCGTCTTCCTTAATACGGCTTTGGTTGCGGTATTCGTCAGCCAAACGGGTTTTCAGAACAGCTTGTTCCTCAGGAGAAACTTCGTCAAATTTTTTGCCGTAAGTTTCTTGCGCAGTCAGATCCAACCATGCAACCAGCTCGCGGTGCAGCCAGTCGGCAGTCCAGTCCGGAGCTTGGTATGCACCGTGACCCAATACAGAGCCAACTTCCATACCGCCGGTAGTTTGCCATGCAGATTGACCTGCCAAAATATCGTCTTTGGTCATCAGGACTTTGCCGGATGCAGAAACGACTTGTTCAGGGTATGGCGGAGCCTTTTTATAGACCTCGCTACCCATATAACCAAGAATGGTAAAGCATACTGCCAGTACGGCAAACAGCAAGTACCAAAGCTTCTTGTACTGTCCCATTTTGAGTACTCCTTGATTTTGGTAAAAAGTGGTTGGGTATTAATTCATCAAATATGAATGTTAAAGATTGTATCACGGTTTTAAAAGTAAAGAAATATTTTGTCAATAATATTCCTTTAAAACCATTAACTTACATGATATTGATTCCTATTATCTTGTATAACTCCTCCTTTGTTATATTTTGTGTTAAGCCCACACTAACATTTTCACACAAAAATAAACTTTTCGGTTTAGTTTTTTATACTACTAAAGGAGTATTTAAGGATTAAAAGATTCATATTCATTGAACAATTTGATTTATGTCAAAATACACCCAAACAAGCGCCTACATAATCATACAAAATTTCAAACCATCCTATCAGGATACTTAACTTTTCTTACAATAAGGAAACTTTAAACATGAAACGCCAAACCTTAGCTGCACTTATCGCTTCTGTATTTGCACTGGCCGCATGCGGCGAACAAGCTGCTAAACCAGCTGAAACTCCGGCTGCCACCGCTTCTGCCGAAGCTCCTGCTGCTGCTTCTGACTCACAAGCTGCTGCCGAGACTCCTTCTTCAGAATTGCCTGTAGTCGATGCCATCATGACTCACGCTCCGGAAGTTCCACCTGCAATCGATCGCGATCATCCGGCTAAAGTACGCGTTAAAATGGAAACCGTCGAAAAAACCATGACTATGGAAGACGGTGTTGAATACCACTACTGGACATTCAACGGCGACGTTCCGGGCCAAATGATTCGTGTACGCGAAGGCGATACCGTAGAAGTAGAATTCTCTAACAATCCTTCTTCTACTGTTCCTCACAACGTTGACTTCCACGCTGCTACCGGTCAAGGCGGTGGTGCAGAAGCTTCTTTCACTGCCCCAGGCCACACTTCTACTTTCAGCTTTAAAGCTCTGCAAGCCGGTTTGTACATTTACCACTGTGCCGTTGCTCCTGTAGGTATGCACATCGCCAACGGTATGTACGGTTTGATCTTGGTTGAACCTAAAGAAGGCCTGCCTAAAGTAGATAAAGAGTTCTACATCGTACAAGGCGACTTCTATACTAAAGGTAAAAAAGGCGCTCAAGGCCTGCAACCTTTCGATATGGACAAAGCAATTGCCGAACAACCTGAATACGTTGTATTCAACGGTCACGTAGGCTCTATCGCCGGTGACAACGCCCTGAAAGCCAAAGCTGGTGAAACTGTTCGTATGTACGTTGGTAACGGTGGTCCTAACTTGGTATCTTCTTTCCACGTTATCGGCGAAATCTTCGACAAAGTATATGTTGAAGGTGGTAAACTGATTAACGAAAACGTACAAAGCACTGTGATTCCTGCCGGTGGCGCCGCCATGATCGAATTCAAAGTCGATATTCCAGGCAGCTACACTATAGTTGACCACTCTATCTTCCGTGCGTTCAACAAAGGTGCTTTGGGTCAATTGAAAGTTGAGGGTAACGAAAACCCTGAAATCATGACCAAAAAACTGAGCGACACCGTTTACCAACCTGCCGGTGCTGCCGCTTCTGCCCCAGCCGCTGCGTCTGCCGCACCTGCTGCTTCTGAAGCCGCTAAATAATCCCTCGGTTTAATACGCCAAGCCACTGCTACTCTTCTCTTAGAGTCGCAGTGGCTTCCATCACAATTAATCTTCCTATTCAATCAGACAGATTGATTTTTCAGACGGCCTTGTTATGATTAGGCTATCTTAAAAATAAATTTTCTGTTTCAATCGATAATAAGGGCGTACCATGAAACTCATACGACTCCTCCTCTTAGGCAGTGCCTTAATCTGCGGCAATACATTTGCAGCCGAAATGGTAAAAATCGAAGGAGGCAGCTATCGCCCTCTCTATCTTAAAAAAGAGACTTCCCTTATTAAAGTCAAGCCCTTCCAACTTGACAAATATCCTGTAACCAATGCCGAATTCGCCGAATTTTTGAAAACACATCCACAATGGCAAAAAAACAAAATCAGCTCTAAACAAGCTGAAAAAGCTTACCTGAAACATTGGGTAAAAAACGGCAGCAACAGTTATGCGCCTAAAGCCAGCGAACTTAAACATCCGGTAACCAATGTTTCATGGTTTGCCGCCAATGCCTACTGCGTTTCAAAAGGCAAACGCCTGCCGACTATTGACGAGTGGGAATTTGCAGGCTTGGCTTCTACCACTCAAAAAGACGGCTCTGCCGAACCCGGCTACAACCGCACCATCTTGGATTGGTATGCAGACGGCGGCCGCAACGGTCTGCACGACATCGGTAAAAACAAACCCAACTACTGGGGCGTATACGATATGCACGGCCTGATTTGGGAATGGACTGAAGACTTCAACAGCAGCCAACTCTCTGCCGGCTCGTCCAACACACAAATGTTCTGTAGCGGCGCATCCGTGGGTTCAAGCGATCCGTCCAACTATGCGGCATTCTTACGCTACGGCATCCGCACCAGCCTGCAGTCCAAATATGTTTTAAATAACTTGGGCTTCCGCTGCGCGAGCAAATAAAGTTTAGTTTTTATCACCAAAGCAGCTTTGGCGGTACTGAAAGGTATCGCCGCTTTTTTTGGCCGTCTGAAAAGATGTGGCATACCAAGACAAATTGTGGCATAATCCGCCCGTCTTTATAAAAAGGCACTTAGGAGTTTGCTTAGGTCGTTCGGCTTGGCAAACTTGTCCGAACCTGAAAAGGTTCTTTTATTTTCGGAGTTATCCATCATGGCATTGACCGTAGAACAAAAAGCACAAATTGTTAAAGATTTCCAACGTAAAGAAGGCGATACCGGCTCTTCTGAAGTACAAGTCGCTCTGTTGACTTTCCGCATCAACGACCTGACTCCTCACTTCAAAGCCAACCCTAAAGACCACCACAGCCGTCGCGGCCTGTTGAAAATGGTTAGCCAACGTCGTCGCCTGTTGTCTTATCTGCGTCGTACTCAGCCTGATACTTACCGTACACTGATTACCCGCCTGGGTCTGCGTAAATAATTTATGCTTAAATCAACACCGCCTTCGGGCGGTGTTTTTTTATTGACATACCGATGCTGTCTGAAACACAGGCCCATGCTCTGTGTTATACTTCCACATGCTTAAGCAGCAAGGCTTAAACTTCCAATCACTCCTTAAAGCTCCCATCAAAGCGAGAATCTGAATTGTCTGTTCATTCCATGTTGCACTCAGGAAAATTTTGGCTGAAAACCCTGGTTTTCAGCATTGCCGTGCTTTTATGCCTCGCGGCGGTCTTGAGTGCCTTAATGTTCCGCATATTCAATACAGAAAACATCGACGCATTCATACAGAAAAACTTTTCTGCCCATGGCTGCCAAGTCAAATACAATGCCAATATCAGCAGAAAATGGCTGCCGCGCCCTACGCTTATTTTAAAAAACCTAAGCCTTTCATCTTCCGAACCAGACACGCCGACGCTGAACATTGCCGAATCCAAAATGGGTTTTGGCTGGAGCAGCCTATGGTCAGACGCCCCCATTCTTGAAAAATGGATTCTTTCCAATCCGTCGCTGACGCTGGGCCCAAAAAACCACCTGCCTGCCTGCCTGCAACAAAACCATGCATCAAAAGAAAGCTTCCAGCTCAACCGCGTCATCATCAATAGCGGCAGCATCCGCTATCACAATAAAGAGCAAGATGTTGCCTTAAACGATCTGCAATTTTCCCTACGCAGAGCCGATTCAGACGGCCGTCCCTTCGACATCAGCGGCACACTGCAAAATATCGGTAACCCCATCAGTTGGCAGGGCGCAGGCTATCTGGTACCCAACAATGCCGGTTGGAGTGTTCCCGCCCTTAAGCTGAACCTACAAACCGTATTACTCAAAAACAAGCTGGATGCCCAAATCGCAGGCAGCCTTAATTGGCAAAATCAAACCGCCCTTTTGCGCGACTTCAATCTGCAAGCCGAAAGCGACTATCAAAACTTGCATATCAACGCACGTTCTCCCCTCTTGCAATTCAAAAACGGCTATTTGCACCTCAACACACTCAACGGCGCATTGACCGCCGGCAGTGAAAACAACCAATGGGACGGCTCATTCAAACTGGACAAAACCAACCTCTATCCAACCGTCTTGACCGCCGCCAATTTTGAACTCAAAGGCAGCCATAAAGACGACCGCCTCCAAACCAACTTTACCTTTTCCAGCCCATTGGTTTGGCAAAAAGGCAAAGGCATCGATGCACCCAAACTGCATCTCAGCACCCTGCAAGACACCATCAACCGCCTTCCCCGCCCCCGATTTATCAGCACCCTTGAAGGACTGGCCAATTTCAGCCTCAATACATGGGAAGGCCGTCTGAAAGGCGCATTTGACAGACAAGCCCTTGCCTTGGCCTTTAAATACCAACGCGATGCCCAACCTCGTCCGCACCTTGACGCCGGTATCGCCTTACAAAAACTCAATCTGACCCCTTACTTGGAAGATCTGAAAACCCAGCCATCACTGAACCTTCCTTCCCTGCTGGCCAAATCCTGGTTACCCGACATTGAGGCCAACCTCCAAATCGGCAGCATTCAAACTGCCGGCCTGCAATTAGAAAACATCGAATCCCTGCTCACCGCCGATAAAGAACATATCGCCCTGCACCGTTTCAAAGCCGGGCTTTATGGCGGAAAAACCGAGGGCGGCCTGAGTATTGCAGCAACCCAACCTGCCTCCTACCACCTTCAGCAAAACGCAAAAGGCATACAAATTCAGCCGTTACTACAAGACCTGTTCGGTTTCCACAGCTTCAGCGGCAGCGGCGACGCCGTTATCGACATTAAAACCACCGGTAACGACCGCGCCCAAATGATACAAGCCCTAAACGGCAGCCTACTCCTCGATATTACCAACGGTGCATGGCACGGTATTGATATGGACAGCATTCTGAAAAACGGCATCTCTTCGGAAAAAATCGACAACAGCAACCTTAAAACCCCTTTCCATCATTTCACCCTCAATAGCGAAATCGAGAAAGGCATCAGCCATCATATCAACACCGAACTGTTTTCCGACAGCCTGCACGTTGTCAGCAGCGGCTATACCGATTTGAATACCCAAAAGCTATCGGAAAACCTGCTTATCAGCAACGTACTGCAACCTAAAAACAAACCGATTCCCCTAAAAATCGGCGGAACCGTACAAAACCCTTCCATTACCCTTGATTACAGCCGCTTGACCAATGGCATGAACACGCCTGCAGAAAAACAAAAAGCCCTGCAAGAAACCATACAAGAACAATGGAAGTGGCTCAAACCGCGCTAAATTTTTAAATCAAAGGCCGTCTGGAACCCACAAAGTTTCAGACGGCCTTTTAACAGATACATTGTCAGAATAAGATGTTTACTTAGGAATGACCATATAAATAATCAGTGCAACAATGATGGCAAACCATATAGTCAACATTATCAAGCCCTTTTTGGAGAGTTTTCTTTTTCTCCAATCGAGCCTCAATATTTCTATCATACCCTCAAACATCGCCCCAATCATTTCTATCACGATTTGAAGTATAAATTCCAATAGAAATGACATCTACAAGCCCAAACGCTCCCAAATCTCATCGATTTTGGCCGTAACCGCAGGGTCTTTTTTGATCACACGACCCCATTCGCGGTCGGTTTCGCCCGGCCACTTGTTGGTCGCATCCAAACCCATTTTGCCGCCGAGTCCGCTGACGGGGCTGGCGAAGTCGAGGTAGTCGATAGGTGTATTTTCCATCAAAACAGTGTCGCGTACGGGGTCCATGCGCGTGGTTACCGCCCAGATGACTTCTTTCCAGTCGCGCACGTTCACATCGTCATCGACCACAATGATGAATTTGGTGTACATAAACTGGCGCAGGAACGACCAGCAGCCCATCATCACGCGCTTGGCGTGTCCGGCGTACTGTTTTTTCATGCTGACCACCGCCATGCGGTAGGAACAGCCTTCGGGCGGCAGGTAGAAATCGGTGATTTCGGGGAACTGCTTTTGCAAAAGCGGTACGAACACTTCGTTCAACGCCACGCCCAAAACCGCAGGTTCATCGGGCGGTTTGCCCGTGTAGGTGGAGTGGTAAATAGGGTTTTCGCGCATGGTGATGCGCTCAACCGTAAACACGGGAAAATGGTCCTGCTCGTTGTAATAGCCGGTGTGATCGCCGTATGGGCCTTCCAACGCGGTTTCGTTCGGATGAATCACGCCTTCTAATACGATTTCTGCACGGGCGGGCACTTGCAAATCGTTGCCGATACATTTCACCAGCTCCGTCCGTGAACCGCGCAGCAGCCCGGCAAACTGGTATTCGCTCAAGGTATCGGGAACGGGCGTTACCGCGCCCAAAATGGTGGCAGGGTCGCAACCGAGCACGACGGCGACGGGATACGGCGTATCGGGATTGAGTTTGCGGAATTCCTGATAATCCAGCGCGCCGCCGCGATGCGACAGCCAGCGCATAATCAGCTTATTTTTGCCGATTAATTGTTGGCGGTAAATACCGAGATTTTGGCGTTTTTTGTGTGGACCGCGCGTTACGGTCAAGCCCCATGTTACCAGCGGCGCAACGTCTTCCGGCCAGCAATGTTGAATTGGAAGTTTATACAAATCAACATCTTCACCTTCCCACACGATTTCCTGACACGGCGCATTTTTCACCACGTTCGGCGCCATGCTCCAAATGTCTTTCAGCAACGGCAGTTTGGAAAACGCGTCTTTGATGCCTTTGGGCGGTTCGGGTTCTTTCAGATACGCCAGCGTCTGCCCGATTTCACGCAGCTTGGACACACTGTCCGCACCCATGCCCAACGCCACGCGTTCGGGCGTGCCGAACAGATTCGCCAACACGGGATAATCATAACGCGTACCGTCAGGCTTAATCGGATTTTCAAACAACAACGCCGGCCCTTCGGCGCGCAGTACGCGGTCGGCGATTTCGGTCATTTCCAAATGCGGCGACACCGGATGCTGAATGCGCTTGAGTTTGCCATCGGCTTCCAATCCGGCGATAAATTCTCGCAAATCTCTGTATTTCATGATTTCATTTTCCTGAACAGGCCGTCTGAAAACAGACTGCCATTTCGGGTTTGAAAGATAAACCAGCGGCTATTGTACCTGCCAAATCTGTTCAAATCCCAACTTTCCACGTTCGAATTTCGAGATTTTTTGCAAACTACCGTCAAATTTAAACAATATCTGCTTGTGATTGCTTTCAGACGGCCTTATCTTTGGTAAAATTCCAACTTAATCCAGTTATCAATCAATATCTATCGTGGGACAGCGGCCATGTTTGCAATTTTAGAATCTTTTTTCGTTGAATACGGCTATGCGGCCGTGTTTTTCGTTTTGGTTATTTGCGGCTTCGGCGTGCCGATTCCTGAAGATTTGACGCTGGTAACCGGCGGTGTGATTTCCGGCCTGGGTTATACCAACTCGCATATTATGTTTGCCGTCGGCATGCTCGGCGTATTGGTAGGTGACGGCTTTATGTTTGCGGCCGGCCGGATTTGGGGACAAAAAATCCTTAAATTCAAACCGATTGCCCGCGTGATGACGCCCAAACGCTATGCCCAAGTACAGGAAAAATTCGACAAATACGGCAACTGGGTTTTATTCGTCGCCCGTTTCCTGCCCGGCCTGCGTACCGCTGTTTTCGTGACCGCCGGCATCAGCCGTAAGGTTTCCTACCTGCGCTTTATCCTGATGGACGGCTTGGCCGCGCTGATTTCTGTTCCGGTTTGGATTTATCTGGGCGAATACGGCGCACGCAATACCGACTGGCTGATGAAAAAAATGCACAGCCTGCAATCCGGTATCTTTACCGTACTGGGCATCGGCGCAGTCATTGTCGGTTGGATTTGGTGGAAAAAACACCGCCGCCACACCTTCTTCCGCGAGAAACTGCATGAAAAACGTGCTGCAAAAGCCAAAAAACAAGCCAATCAATAAACCATTCCAGGCCGTCTGAAACACTTCCCCGCTTTCAGACGGCCTCAATCATTCATCAGAAACACCATGAAACAAAAAATCTTCGTCCTCTACACCGGCGGCACCATCGGCATGACCCAAAGCAGCGCCGGCCTACGTCCCGACACCGCCCTCGTCAATAAAGCCCTTGCCCCCTTTTCAGACGGCCTTGATTTCAAATGGCACGTTTGCCAGCCGCTCATCGATTCTTCCGCGGTAACGCTGCAAAACCAACTCGACTGGCTGGATCTTATTATCGCCAATCTGCCTGACTATGACGGCATTTTGGTGTTGCACGGCACGGATACCATGGCATACACTGCCAACCTCTTCGCCCTTTCGCTGCAAGGTTTGGACAAACCCGTTATCCTGACCGGCTCGCAATGGCCTTACGATGCCGCCAACAGCGATGCGCCGCGCAACCTTGCCACCGCCGTTTCCGCTTTCTCACTCAAACTCAAACAAGTGGCGATTGCCTTTGACGGCAAGCTCTTCCCCGCCGTCGGCAGCAGCAAGGTCAGCACCGAGACCGCCGCAGGTTTTGACAACCTGCATTTTGGCGCACTCGCCGAATGGGAGGAAAACAAAGGTTGGCACAATATCCGTACCGCCCCGACCGACCATTCAGACGGCCTCAAGCCGCATCTTCCAAATCCTGAAGCCAAAGTTTCCGTCCGCACGCTGATTCCCGGTTATGCTGCGCAAGAACTTTCAGACGGCCTGCCCCACCTTTCCGCCCAAGCTCTAATCCTGCAAAGCTACGGCCACGGCAATGCGCCGAGCAACGATGCGTTTATCCGAGCAGTCCAAGCCTTTACGCAACAAGGCAAATTGCTGCTCAACATCAGCCAAGTACCGCAAGGTTGCGCCGCCGCCGTCTATGCCCAAGGCGATGCTTTGCGTCAGGCAGGTATCATCAACGGCGGCAAATGCAATCTCGAAACTGCCACCGCGCTGATGACCCTTGCCGTTTCCCATGACTGGAATGCAAATAAGGTGCAACAAGAATTGCGTCAATTAAATCTGCTGTAAACCGCCATTAAACATGACTTTCACCGACACCCACTGCCATCTTGCCGATCCCAAACTTGCCGACACGCTGCCTGCCGTGCTTGCCGAAGCGCAAGCCGTCGGCGTAGCGCGTTTTGTCGTACCGGCTACATCTCCAAATGATTGGCAGGCAGTTGCGCAGTTGGAGATGCCGTCTGAAAACATCCATATCGCTTTGGGCATTCATCCGTGGTTTTCAGACGGCCTCAACGAAGCGGCATTCCAAGAGTTAGAGAAAGAATTAATCCGGCATCCGCAAGCATGGGTTGGCGAAATCGGCTTGGATTTTTATGGCAAAGAGCAAACCCAAGCGCAACGCGACACGCAGACCGATGTCTTTATCCGCCAACTCATCCTCGCCCAAAACCTCAACCGCCGCGTCATCATCCATAATCTGAAAGCTACCGCCGCCATTGCCGCCGCCGTCAAAACCGCCGGTTTCACACGAGGCGGTATCGTTCACGCCTTCTCCGGCAGCGTAGAAGAAGCGCGGATTTTGGTGAAACTCGGCTTCAAAATCGGCATAGGCTCGCTATTGCTCAATCCCAATGCAAAAAAAGTCCGTGCCGCCTTACAAGCTTTAGACGACACGGATTTTGTTCTCGAAACCGACAGCCCTTTTATGCTCGGCCATGAAACCAATACACCAGCCAACATCCGCCGTATCGCCGAAATTGCCGCCGAATTGCGCGGCGTACCGCTGACACAATTGTCTGAAATAACCGAGCAAAACGTGGATTCCCTGCTCCATACTTCCCCTTAATATGCCGACCTCAAGGCATCAAAAAGCCTTGCACAGCCATTTCGTTTCCAAACCGACACACTCTGCCCTCCCTACCCCATATTCATGAATAAAAAGCGATACAAGGCCGTCTGAAAAAATGTTTTTGGCACAAAATATCGTTCACTCCGTCATCTCGGCTTTTTAACACCGTATTTTCCCTTTGATTGATAAAAAGTATTACGCATATTATTGGGCAAACTTTTTATTTACGTTAAAATGTGCTTTTTTTTGATAATAAGGTCGTCTGAAAAAGACGGAAACTAATTATGGCTGAACAACATACACACGCTTCCACCTGGAAGAGCAAAATCAATGCTCTCGGCCCGGGTATCATGATGGCTTCGGCGGCAGTCGGCGGCTCGCACCTGATTGCCTCCACGCAGGCAGGCGCACTTTACGGCTGGCAGCTTGCGCTGATCATTATTCTGACCAATCTGTTCAAATACCCGTTTTTTCGTTTCAGCGCACATTACACGCTTGACACGGGCAAAAGCCTGATTGAGGGCTATGCCGAAAAAAGCCGCGTTTATTTGTGGGTATTTTTGATTTTATGTATTGCATCAGCAACGATTAATGCCGGTGCAGTCGCCATCGTTACCGCCGCCATCGTCAAAATGGCGATCCCGTCGCTGACTTTCGATGCCGGCATGGTGTCCGTCATGATTATGGTTTCCTGCCTGCTGATTTTGGCAAGTGGCCGCTATAAAGCATTGGACAACGTTTCCAAAATCATCATCGTCAGCCTGACCATCGCCACCGTCGCCGCAGCAGCCGTGGCCATGTCTCGCGGCATGCAGATGAAACCCGACTTTATCGAGCCTACCCCGTGGACACTGGCAGGCTTGGGCTTCCTCATCGCGCTGATGGGCTGGATGCCTGCACCGATTGAAATTTCCGCCATCAACTCTTTGTGGGTTACTGAAAAACAACGCATCAACCCTTCCAGCTACCGCGACGGCATTTTTGACTTCAACGTCGGCTACATTACCAGCGCGATTTTGGCGGTCGTTTTCCTCGCCTTGGGTGCATATGTACAATACGGCAACGGCGAGGAAGTGCAAATGGCGGGCGGCAAATATGTTGGCCAACTGATTAATATGTACGCCGTGACCATCGGCGACTGGTCTCGTCCATTAGTGGCATTTATTGCTTTCGCCTGCATGTACGGCACCACCATTACCGTAGTGGACGGCTACGCACGCGCGATTGCCGAACCGGTACGCCTGCTGCGCGGTAAAGACAAAACCGGCAACGTCGAACTGTTTGCTTGGAACGTCTGGGTCGCAGGCTCAGGCTTGGCCGTGATTTTCTGGTTCAACAGCGCGATGGCAGAGCTGCTCAAATTCGCCATGATTACCGCCTTCGTTGCCGCCCCTGTGTTCGCTTGGCTGAACTACCGCCTCGTCAAAGGCGACAAACGTCACAAACTGACGATGGGCATGAACTTCCTCGCCATTATCGGTTTGATTTATTTGACCGGCTTTACCGTTTTGTTCCTGCTGAACCAAACAGGCATCTTGGCTGCGCCTAAATAAGCCCATATAAAAAAGGCCGTCTGAAACTTAAAAACAGGTTTCAGACGGCCTTTCTAATCAATCATATCTTTTTGAATTTTCATTCAAACCCATTATAATGACTCCTTATTTCGCCGTTGCAGACCACCCGACGGCATCCGTATTTTGGAAAATTTATGAAGCCGTCTATCTTAGAAAAACTACAACAACTCAGCGACCGACTGGAAGAAGTCACTCACCTGCTCGGACAGCCTGAAGCCACGTCCGACATGGACAACTACCGCAAACTCACACGCGAACACGCCGAACTGACCCCCGTGGTCGAAGTGTTCCAAAACTATCAGCTGGCGCAAAGCGACTTGGCGGATGCCGAAGAAATGCTGTCCGACCCTGAAATGAAAGACTTTGCCGCCGAAGAAATCGAAGCGGCCAAAGCCAAAATCGACGAACTCGATACCGAATTGCAAAAACTCTTGCTGCCCAAAGATGCCGACGACGACAAAAACATCTTCATCGAAGTGCGCGCTGGTACCGGCGGCGACGAAGCCGCGCTGTTTGCAGGCGATTTGCTGCGCATGTACAGCCGCTACGCCGAACGCAACCGCTGGCAGGTTGAGATCGTTTCCGCCAACGAAAGCGAATTGGGCGGTTATAAAGAAGTCATCGCCCGCATTATCGGCTTGGGCGCGTACAGCCGTCTGAAATTTGAATCCGGCGGTCACCGCGTGCAACGCGTCCCTGCCACTGAAAGCCAAGGCCGTATCCATACCTCCGCCTGCACCGTCGCCGTCATGCCTGAAGCGGACGAACTCGAAGACATCGAATTGAACCCCGCCGACCTGCGCATCGATACCTTCCGCGCATCCGGTGCCGGCGGTCAGCACATCAACAAAACTGACTCCGCCGTCCGCATTACCCACTTGCCGACAGGTATGGTGGTCGAATGCCAAGACGGCCGCAGCCAACACGCTAACAAGGCGCAGGCGATGAAAGTCCTCGCCGCCCGCTTAAACGATGCACAAAAACGCGAAGCCCAAGCCAAAGAAGCCGCCGAACGCAAATCCCTAATCGGCAGCGGCGACCGCAGCGAACGCATCCGCACCTACAACTACCCACAAGGCCGCGTGACCGACCACCGCATCAACCTTACCCTGCACAAACTGGATTTTGTGATGGACGGCGATTTAGAAGAAATCACCAATGCCCTGATTGCCGAGCATCAAGCCGAGCTTTTGGCGGCAATGGGGGATTGATGGATTTGGTCCATTGCGTTTATACTTTTCAGACGGCCTGATGACATATGTCAATATGGCTGTGTATATGTTATCCCAAAGTGATAAAATGCAGCACCAGCTGCGCCACAGCAACACCCTTCTACAATCACCGAAAGAGAGGACACAAAATGGCAAAAATCCTGATCGCACCGGTATCTACCGGCCTGAGCGTCGATGCAGCGGCAAAAGCATTCGCAGCGGCATTAAATGCGCAAGTTTTCCAAGCCGTTGACTCCACTACAGAAGCCCTGTTGGCTCAAGGCAAGAGCGACGACTGGTTTGACGCGCTTGTCGGTAAAGTTGCAGCATTGAATGCAGATAACCTCGTTATCGAAGGCATTACTCCTGATGCAGACAAATTGTTCTTGGCAGGCAAAAACGTTGAATTGGCACTGTCTTTGGACGCAGGCGTTGTCTTGGCGCTAAAATCCGACAATACCGACGCAGCCGCCGTCACCCAACAATTAAACCTCGCCAAACAGCTCTACACCAACGCCCCGGGCTTATTGGAAGGCTTTATCATTGACGGCGCAGCCGCAGCTTTGGGCGCACAAGTTGCCGAGCAAACCGGCCTGACTTTCTTCGGCTCCAGCGACAAACTGCAAGACGTATCCGCTTTGGCCAAACGCGAAGCCAAACGCCTGTCTCCAGCCCAATTCCGTTACAACCTGATCGATTTCGCACGCAAAGCTGATATGCGCATCGTCCTGCCTGAAGGCGCAGAACCACGCACCGTCGCCGCTGCCGCTATCTGTCACGAAAAAGGCATCGCCCGTTGCGTACTGTTGGCTACCCGCGAAGAAGTTGAAGCCGTAGCGAAAGAACGCGGCATCTCCCTGCCTGATTCTTTGGAAATCATCGATCCTGCTTCTTTGGTTGAGCAATACGTCGAGCCAATGTGCGAATTGCGCAAATCCAAAGGCCTGACTCCTGAAGATGCACGCAAACAGCTGCAAGATACCGTCGTACTCGGCACCATGATGATGGCTCAAAACGACGTAGACGGTTTGGTTTCCGGCGCAGTCCACACTACTGCCAACACCATCCGTCCTGCCCTGCAACTGATTAAAACCGCTCCGGGTGCAAGCCTCGTATCCAGCGTATTCTTCATGTTGCTGCCTAACCAAGTTTTGGCATTCGGCGACTGCGCGGTTAATCCAAACCCAACGCCTGAACAACTGGCCGACATCGCCATCCAATCTGCCGACAGCGCCAAAGCCTTTGGTATCGATCCAAAAGTGGCCATGATTTCCTACTCTACCATCAACTCAGGCAGCGGCCCTGATGTCGATGCAGTGATCGAAGCCACCAAACTGGCGAAAGAGAAACGCCCTGATTTGGCTATCGAAGGTCCGTTGCAATACGATGCCGCTACCGTTCCATCTATCGGCAAATCCAAAGCTCCGGGTAGCGCTGTTGCCGGTCAAGCAACCGTTTTGGTTTTCCCAGACCTCAATACCGGCAACTGTACTTACAAAGCCGTACAACGCAGCGCCAACGTCCTGAGCGTAGGCCCGTTGTTGCAAGGTTTGCGCAAACCGGTTAACGACTTGTCCCGCGGCGCATTGATTGAAGACATCGTCTTCACCATCGCCCTGACTGCCGTTCAAGCCAAACAAATGCAAGGCTGATTGACAAGCTGATGCTTTGAAATCAAAGGCCGTCTGAAACCGATGTTTCAGACGGCCTTTCGTATCTTTGCGCCAACTATATTATAATTCGCCATTATTTTCTGAAAGACTGCCCCAATGACTGCCTACCAGCAACAACTAGCCGACAAAAAGCAATATCTTCAGCAACTTTTCCAAGGACTGGATTTCCCTGAAATCGAAGTCTTTGAATCTCCGGAACAGCATTACAGAATGCGTGCCGAGTTCCGTATCTGGCATGAGGGCGGCGAAATGTTTTACGCTATGTTTGAGCGTGGACAAAAGGCAAGCGGGACAAGCCTGATCCGTTGCGACCAATTTCCTGCCGCGTCCGAATCCATCAATGCCTTGATGCCGAAATTGATTGAAGCCGCATCCAATCATCCCGAACTGAAAAACCGCTGGTACGCCGTCGAATTTTTGTCCACTTTAAGCGGCGAAATGCTGGTAACCATGATTTACCACAAGAAGCTGAACGAAGCATGGCAACAAGCTGCGCAAGAGCTGGCGCACAATTTGGGCATCCACATTATCGGCCGCAGCCGCGGACAAAAAATCGTATTGAGCCAAGATTTTGTAACCGAAGCGTTGAAAGTCAACGGCAAGACCTTCCGCTACCGTCAAATCGAGGGCAGCTTTACCCAACCCAATGCCCAAGTGTGCCAAAAAATGCTGACTTGGGCGTGTGATGCTGCGCAAAACTTAGGCAAAGACATGCTTGAGTTGTACTGCGGCAACGGCAATTTCACCCTGCCGCTTTCGCAACATTTCAATCAGGTTCTAGCAACCGAAGTTTCCAAAACTTCCGTCAATGCCGCCCAATGGAATATTGAAGCCAACCAAATTACCAATCTCAAAATCGCCCGCCTGTCTGCGGAAGAATTTACCGAAGCCTACACGCAAAACCGTGAATTCCGCCGCCTGCAAGAACAAGGCATCGACTTGAAAAACTATGATTTTTCAACTATTTTCGTTGATCCTCCACGCGCCGGTGTTGATGATGAGACGCTCAAATTAGTTGCCCGATTCGACAACGTCCTCTATATTTCCTGCAACCCTGAAACCCTGCGCGCCAACCTCGACACGCTCTGTCAAACCCATACTATCGAACGCGCCGCCCTGTTCGACCAATTCCCATTTACCCACCATATCGAAAGCGGCGTTTGGTTGAAGAAAAAATAAAACCATACAAAAAGGCCGTCTGAATGTTCAGACGGCCTTTAATTAACGGCATATTAAACGATTTTCAAATCAATCCGCTTCCAAAACCACTTTCATGGCTTGGTTTTCAGCAGCATGCTTGAATACATCGTAAGCTTTTTCCAATTCGCTGAATTTGAAATGGTGTGTCATCATTTTGGAGTAATCCACTGAGCTGCTGGAAATAGCTTTCATCAGCATTTCGATGGTATTGGCGTTAACCAGGCCGGTAGTGATGGCAAGGTTTTTAATCCACAGTTTTTCTAGTTTGAAATCAACGGATTGACCATGTACACCAACCACGGCAATATGGCCGCCGGGTTTCACGATGTCTTGGCACATATTCCAAGTCGCAGGGATACCGACTGCTTCGATGGCGCAATCTACGCCGTCTTCGCCAACGATGGCGACAACTTGCTTGCTCACATCGCCTGAAGCAGGGTTGATGGTATGGGTCGCGCCCAATTCTTTCGCCAGTTTCAAGCGGTTTTCGTCCATATCGCAAACGATGATGGCGGCAGGGCTATACAGTTGCGCAGTCAGCAACGCAGACATACCAACAGGGCCGGCACCGGCGATGAATACGGTATCACCAGGTTTCACATCACCATATTGCACACCGATTTCGTGGGCGGTCGGCAAGGCATCGCTCAACAGCAGGGCAACTTCTTCGTTGACGTTGTCAGGCAGCGGAACCAAGCTGTTGTCGGCATAAGGCGTACGGACATATTCGGCCTGAGTACCGTCAATCATATAGCCCAAGATCCAACCGCCGTTGCGGCAGTGTGAATAAAGTTGGATTTTACAGTTGTCGCAAGTACAGCATTTGCTGACACATGAAATAATGACTTTATCACCGACTTTGATGTTTTTTACAGCATCGCCGACTTCTTCTACAATACCGATGCCCTCATGACCGAGAATACGACCATCGGCAACTTCAGGGTTTTTACCCTTCCAAATACCCAAGTCAGTACCGCAAATCGTGGTTTTAACGATTTTGACGACTGCATCGGTCGGATCGATAATTTGAGGGAGAGGTTTTTCTTCGAAACGAATGTCGTTTGCGCCATGATAAACCATTGCTTTCATGTGAATCTCCTTGAACGGTTAATAAATTTTAACAATACAACGTAAATCCACGTTAACTATATTTATATACCCCTACATCAGATAAGTCAATTCTGATTATTATTTCATATTTTATAGTGTAACATATTGTTTTAAAAATAAATAATTAAAAAGCAAATATTAATGAACACACCCACATCCTTCGCACAACGACTCATCGATTGGCAGCGCCAACACGGCCGCCACAACCTGCCTTGGCAGGTCAAAGACCCTTATTCCGTCTGGCTTTCAGAAATCATGCTCCAACAAACGCAGGTTGCTACCGTATTGGACTACTATCCGCGTTTCTTAGCCAAATTCCCAAGCGTGCAATCGCTTGCCGCTGCGCCGCAAGACGAGGTTTTATCCTTGTGGGCAGGCTTGGGCTATTACAGCCGCGCACGCAACCTGCACAAAGCAGCGCAACAAGTCGTCGGACAATTCGGCGGTATCTTTCCGCCCGAACGCAAAGACTTGGAAACGCTCTGCGGCGTAGGCAGAAGTACTGCCGCCGCCATTTCTGCCTTTGCTTTCAACCGACGCGAAACCATCTTGGACGGCAACGTCAAACGCGTTCTCTGCCGTGTCTTTGCCCAAGACGGCAATCCGCAAGATAAGAAATTTGAAAACTCGCTTTGGACGCTTGCCGAAAGCCTGCTGCCGTCTGAAAACGTCGATATGCCTGCCTATACACAAGGACTGATGGATTTGGGCGCAACCGTCTGCAAACGGACAAAACCTTTGTGCCATCAATGTCCTATGGCAGACATCTGTGAAGCAAAAAAACAAAACCGCATTGACGAACTGCCCCGCAAAAAAACTGCTCCCGAAGTGCAAACCCTACCGCTTTACTGGCTGATTATTCATCACACTGATGGCGCATTATTGCTTGAAAAACGCACTGCCAAAGGCATTTGGGGCGGTCTGTATTGCGTACCCTGTTTTGAAAAATTAGACGATTTGTATGCTTACGCCAAACGCTTCGGCATTGTTTCAGACGGCCTTGAAGAACAAACCACGTTTACCCACCGCCTGACCCACCGCTTATTGATGATTACCCCTTTTCAGACGCAACAAAGGCCGTCTGAACATCTTTCAGACGGCCTTTGGGTATCAGCGAAACATTTGGCGGATTATGGTTTGCCCAAACCTTTAATCAAGTATTTGGCAAAAGGCTAAACCGCCCTATTCCACAATCTCTTTAAATACAACTTCTTTCCCGCCGCGAATCAGCACGGCAAACCCATCGCCAATCTGCCAACGCGAGCTTGGATTGGCGTACTCTACGCCCTGACTGCGCAAGCGGACTTGCACCAGTTTCTCAACTGTATTGCCTTCACGCAGCTCAACCATCATCGGGCTGTGGCTGTTGATATAAATTGCAGTAATCGTCCGACCTTGTACGGATTGATAACGGACAGAATACGTCTGCGCCTGTGCAATGACCGGTAACGGCGCGTCTGGACGCACGGCCTTATACGAACCGCACGCAGCGCACAAACTCACGCACAAAGCGCAGATGATTTTGTTCAACATAGGCATAGATTAGTAATGGTGATGCGGAATCTCGCCATCAAGACGGTAATAAGTGCCGCAATACGGGCATTCAATCTCGCTGTTGGACTGAATCGGCAAGAACACGCGCGGATGGCCGTTCCATGTTTCATGATTAGGGCCGGAGCAATGCAGCGGCAAATCCTGCGGTTTGATGACTACAACGTTTTTTTCAGACTGTGTACTCATGGTTTGGTTCCTCACTATGTTTTCTTATCTTCCGATATTGTAAAGCAAAACGGCCGGTAGGTTCAGACTGAAAACATTATATAATCACTTTTTTCAGACGGCCTTTGATGATTATGACTATCCTGCTCCGCCTTCAAGATTTCAATACTTCCGATTCCGCTTCATTTCTTTATACACTCAGCGCAGCCTATTTGGACCACACCGAACAGGCAGGCGATGAGGAAATGTCCGGCCTCAACGACGAACAGCATACATTGACCGCCCTTTGCTACCTCGACAGCCAAGTTCAAGAAGGCGGCTTCGTACAGCTTATCGCTTCAGGATACGGAGAATACATCTTTGGCAATCCGGTTGCCGACAGCCTGCGCCGCTGGCGCATCAAACCGATACCGAAAATCTTAGACAAAGCCAAAGCCCTGTACGAAAAACACGGCGAAGCCATTGAAAAAATGGCAGACGAGCAAAGGGATTTCGACGAAATCCGCAAAACTTTTCCCGATTTTGAAGAGCTTGACGGCGATTATTATGACGTTGCCGACGAAGACTTGGAAACCGCAGCAGCCTACGTTCAGGCAAATTGGGATAAATTTGCCAAACTGTCAGACTGAAACCATAAAACTTTGCCGGTTTGAATCATCTGTTCAAACCGGCAAAATCATCAATACATCGAATTAACGTTTGTTTTTCTGATAAATCGGCATCACTTCAGGCAACATTTTGCGGATTGCATTGATACGCGCCTGATTGGTCGGGTGGGTCGACAAAATAGACAATGAGCTGCCGCCCTGTACTTTGTTCATTTTTTCCCACACGCTTACCGCAGCCTCAGGGTTGTAGCCTGCTTCAGCCATCAAACGTACACCGCCGGCATCAGCTTCGCTTTCCTGATGGCGTGAGAACGGTTTGGTTGCCAATAAATCTGCACCCAAGCCGACCAAATCACCATCCACACCGGTTGAGCTGGCCAAAATCGAACCACCCAAGCCGGTCAATACTTGTCCGCCCAAAGCTTTTTTACTGTGTTCCAACAGAGCATGGGTCATTTCATGGCCGACAACGGCGGCAATTTCATCATCAGTCAGCTTCAATTTCTCTACTATGCCGGTGTACACGGCCATTTTACCGCCCGGCATTGCCCATGCGTTCATTTCATCACTGCGGATAACGTTCATCTGCCAGTTGAAAGGCACGCCGGTTTTGTTGGCGCGCTCAGCATGAGGACGCAGACGTGCAAACACGCGTTGAACGCGTTGAGCAGTTGGAGATGAAACATCCAAAGCTTTTTGACCACGCGCTTTTTGGATGACTTGTGAGTAACTTTTAGCCGCGTCTTCATTCAAAGTCGCAGTATCGTAGCCAACCATATCCGCTACAGAAGTACAGCCGGTCAACGCCAAAATCACGCCCATGCCGGCCCAATATTTTTTATTCCATTTTTTCAACATGTTTTCTCTCTGTGTTTTTAAGTTAATGTAACGACATTGTACCCAAATTTAATACACTTTACACAAAAGGCCGTCTGAACGGTTTCAGACGGCCTTTAAGCGTAATATTTAAGAACGGCGCTGCAACATCCAAGACTCAATCTTACGCGCATCGTTCACTCGGGTTGTAGAAGACGGAGAGTTGAGCAATACAATGGTAATCGGCTGATTCTGTACATTGGCCTTAACCACCATAGAACGTCCTGCCTCGCGGATATAGCCGGTTTTCTGCAATTCGATATTCCAGTTGCCCTCACGCACCAAGGCATTGGAGTTTTTGTAGTTTTGACGACCGTTTGCCGTCCAAACCGAGCCGTAATTTGAAGTCGAATTTTTGCGGATCAGAGGATATTTGCTGGCTGCCGCAACCATGCGGTTCAAATCACGCGCAGTTGAAACGTTTTGGAAATTCAAACCGGTAGGCTCATAGAAACGGCTGCTGGTCATACCCAGGCTTTGCGCTTTGGCATTCATTGCCGCAACAAACGCGCTCATACCGCCCGGATAAGTACGGCCCAACGCATGAGTAGCACGGTTTTCACTGCTCATCAGGCTCAGGTGCAACAGTTCGCCGCGTGTCAGCGTCGTGCCGATGCTCAAACGGCTGCCCGTACCTTTCAAACGGTCGATTTCAGCCTCGGTAATCGTGATAGGCTCGTTCATATCCAGATGCGCATCCAACACCACCATCGCGCTCATCAATTTGGAAATAGAGGCAATCGGCATGACACGATCAGGGTTTTTCTGATACAGCACTTCACCGGTTTTATTATTGAAAATCAAAGCAGATTGCGAAGAAAGCAGAGGGCCTGCCAAAGCGGCTTGAGCTTCGACTTGGTCGGCATGACTCAACGCAAAAGCTTCCATCGGGTCATTTTGCACTGGGAAATTTTGCTCCAAAAATTGTCCCAATACATCCATATCATCGGCAACGGCAGGCGCGGAAGCAAAAGCCAATGCCACACCTGTCCATACCATTCCTAAAGTTTTATAGAATTTCATATCTGCCAATTCAAAAAATACATTTAATTCAACATTCTGTTAAATTTTTCTCTAATTGTAAAGCGAGTTGAGAAAACTTTGCGTTTGTTTGCGAGATATTCAAATCCAGCGCCCTCATCTGTTTCTTAGACGACACGGCGCAATGCCTGCTCTGATTTGAAAAAACACAAGATAGTCATTATACTTAGGCTCCTTTGTCAGAGGCATTCCCTCAATCCGGCAATCTGCCCGAAATATCTGTTCCCCCTTTACAACACAGCCTCCATACAACCATACGAAGAAATTATTATGTCTGAAGAAAAACGCACCTGTTCATTCTGCGGGAAGTCCGAAAACGACGTTAAAAATCTGATCGAAGGCGAACACGCCTTCATCTGCAACGAATGTGTAGAAACTTGCGGCATGATGCTGCAAGACAACGAATCCGGCAAAATTGAAAACGAGCTTGCCAAAGCGAACGAAGAAAACGCCGAGAAAAAACTGCCTACCCCGGCCGAAATCGTTGCCAACCTCAACGACCACGTTATCGGTCAGGAACACGCAAAAAAAGCATTGGCAGTATCGGTTTACAACCACTACAAACGCCTGCGCCATCCAAAAGCAGACGGCAAAGTCGAATTGTCAAAATCCAATATTCTGCTGATCGGCCCTACCGGCTCAGGTAAAACCCTGTTGGCGCAATCTTTGGCGCGCAAACTGGATGTCCCTTTTGTTATGGCGGATGCCACAACCTTGACCGAAGCCGGTTATGTCGGTGAAGACGTCGAACAAATCATCACCAAACTTTTGGGCAAATGTGATTTTGACGTTGAAAAAGCCCAGCGTGGCATCGTTTATATTGATGAAATCGATAAAATCTCACGTAAAAGCGACAATCCGTCCATTACGCGCGACGTATCCGGCGAAGGCGTGCAACAAGCCTTGCTGAAACTGATTGAAGGCACGGTAGCCAGCGTTCCCCCTCAAGGTGGCCGCAAACATCCGAACCAAGAATTCATCAACGTTGACACCACCAACATCCTCTTTATCTGCGGCGGTGCATTTGCCGGCTTGGAAAAAGTCATCCGCCAACGTACTGAAAAAGGCGGTATCGGCTTTGGTGCTGCGGTACACAGCAAAGATGAAAACGCCGATATTTCAGCTCTGTTTGAAACAGTTGAGCCTGAAGACTTGATTAAATTCGGTTTGATTCCCGAGCTTATCGGCCGTCTGCCTGTGATTGCCACACTGGCAGAATTGGACGAAGATGCTTTGGTCAACATTTTGACCGAACCGAAAAACGCCTTGGTCAAACAATACCAAACCTTGTTTGAAATGGAAGATGTCGGCCTTGAGTTTGAAGAAGACGCTTTGCGCAGCATTGCCAAACTGGCGATGGAACGCAAAACCGGTGCGCGCGGTCTGCGCTCTATCGTCGAACGCTGTCTCTTGGACACCATGTACGCCCTACCAGATTTGAAAGACGTAGCCAAAGTTGTCATCAATAAAGAGGTGGTGGAAAAAGGCGAACAGCCAAAACTTTTCCGCGAAGACGGCAGCGAATATAAGCAATAAGGTTTATTCTCCGAAAAAGACGTGTACCCGTTACACGTCTTTTTTATTTTCTTAATAAAACCAAAACCATATTTTCTAATAATGTCCTTATACATAAAAAACAAAGGCCGTCTGAAACATATTCAGACGGCTTTTGTTTTCAAGTTGCTCTAAGTCTGCCTTCATCCGGAGTATTGATGATGGTGACTTCCTTGAATTTTATGAAGCTTATTTTTTTGCTTTCTTAACAGCTTTTTTAGCAGGAGCAGCTTTGGCGGCAGGCTCAGAAGCCGCAGCTTCAGGAGCAGCAGTTTCAGGAGCAGCTACCGGCTCAGATGCAGCAGGCTCGGAGGCAGCTGATTCAGCCGTACGTTGATAGCCTTTGCCTTTCATGCAAGCATCAAACACAGCGCGGTCAGCATTTTCACCAGATGCTTGTTGGCATTGAGTCATTGCTTCTTCAACAGTGATGCGTGGCGCTGCCGCTTCTTCAGGTTTGGAAGAAGAACAAGCTGCCAACATCAGGCTACCAGTTGCAAGAGCGATCAATAAAGTTTTCATAATTGTATATTCCTAAATTTTGATTTTATGGTTTACCGTTAAACGGGAGATACAGGCCAAAAAACAAGCTCTGTACCCCAATATTGAGTACATGAGTACAATTTAGTTTCATTTCAGCCTGTAAGTTTTTGATAAATTAATTCTATTGAAGTTAAGACAAATGCTTAATCCTCAATAAACTCAAAATCTTGCAGACCAATCATTTTTTCTGTTTTTTCACTGTAAAAATATCAAAACGTAGCTGCTCCTAGTCGCAACCATCATTTGGGGAGTCCCTCTTTTTATGGCATAATGGGCTACTTGACGGATTATCCCGCTCCCCATTTTTTCAAACCGCAGAATCAACATCATACTGCGGTTTATCCATTTCAGAATCAGATTTTTCAGACGGCCTCACCATTCAAAAGGCCGTCTGAACAGAAAGCCACCATCATGAATCCTTTCTCTTCACTCGGTTTAGGCAGCGAATTAGTCTCTGCCCTAACCGATCAAGGGTATGAAAACCCGACGCCTATCCAAGCCGCAGCGATTCCTAAAGCCTTGGCAGGACACGATCTTTTGGCCGCAGCACAAACCGGCACAGGTAAAACCGCCGCCTTTATGCTGCCCAGCCTCGAACGCCTGAAACGCTACGCCACATCCAGCACCTCCCCTGCCATGCACCCTGTCCGCATGTTGGTATTGACCCCGACCCGCGAACTGGCCGATCAAATCGATCAAAACGTGCAGGCATATATTAAAAATCTTCCTTTGCGCCATACCGTACTCTTCGGCGGCGTCAATATGGACAAACAAACTGCCGACTTGCGCGCCGGTTGTGAAATCGTTGTCGCTACGGTTGGCCGACTGCTCGACCACGTCAAACAAAAAAACATTAATTTAAACAAAGTTGAAATCGTCGTACTCGATGAAGCCGACCGTATGCTTGATATGGGTTTCATCGACGATATCCGCAAAATCATGCAGATGTTGCCCAAACAGCGACAAACCCTGCTTTTTTCCGCCACTTTCTCACCGCCTATCCGCAAGCTTGCGCAAGATTTTATGCACACGCCTGAAATGGTCGAGGTGGCCGCGCAAAACACCACCAACGCCAATGTCGAGCAACACATCATTGCCGTTGATGCACTTAAAAAACGCAACCTGCTCGAACGTCTGATTGTTGATTTGCATATGAATCAAGTTATTGTTTTCTGCAAAACCAAACAAAGCGTCGATCAAGTTACCCGCGACCTCGTCCGCCGCAACATTGCCGCGCAATCCATCCACGGCGACAAATCCCAACAAAGCCGACTGGAAACCCTCAACGCCTTTAAAGAAGGTACATTACGCGTTTTGGTTGCCACTGACGTTGCCGCACGCGGCCTGGATATTGCCGAGTTGCCTTTCGTCATCAACTACGAGCTGCCAACCCAACCTGAAGACTACGTCCACCGCATCGGACGCACCGGCCGAGCCGGTGCTGACGGCGTTGCCATTTCCTTAATGGATAAAACCGAACAGAAAATGTTTGAATCTATTAAAGAACTAACCGGCAGCGATTTGAATGTGGAACGCATCGAAGGCTTTGAGCCGCATTGGTGGGGCAACGACAATCAAGATGAAGCCGAAGCGCAACCGGTTCAGCACAACGACAGCCGCTCTCGCCGCGATGATAGAAACAAACGCAACGAATATGCGAATAAGTCAGACAAAAACTCGAAAAAAGTAGAAGAGAAAAACGATCCGGGTATTGTCTGCGGCAAAATTGCCGGCAGAACACGCCGCAGCCGTCACGAGCGTCAGCCTTGCGCCCTGCTTCAACCTGGTTTTGGCGTAAAGTAAACAACGCTGATTAATCGGTTTTCTGATTATTTATCCTAAGCAAAGGCCGTCTGAAACTTATCTTTCAGACGGCCTTTTATTAAGCTGAAAATAAAAAGGACGTGATAAACACGCCCTTTATTTTTCCGTTTCAGACGGCCTTTATTATTTTAGGCCGTCTGAAAATCGGTTTAGCTTGTTACCTTAAACATTCACGGTTTCGGCTACTTCGTTGTAGCTGTCGATTTCGTTGAAGTTCATGTAGCGGTAGATTTGGTCGCCCTGCTCGTTGATGATACCGATATTGGCTTGGTATTCTTCAACAGTCGGGATTTTACCCAGTTTGGAGCAGATTGCCGCCAACTCAGCCGAGCCGAGGTAAACAAAGGTGTTTTTACCCAAGCGGTTCGGGAAGTTACGGGTAGATGTGGACATTACAGTCGCGCCTTCGTGTACTTGTGCTTGGTTACCCATACACAATGAGCAACCCGGCATTTCCATACGCGCGCCGGCACGGCCGAGTACGCCGTAGTGGCCTTCGTCGGACAACTCTTTCGCGTCCATTTTGGTCGGCGGCGCTACCCACAGGCGCACGGGAATATCGCTCTTGCCTTCCAAGAGTTTGGAAGCGGCGCGGAAGTGGCCGATGTTGGTCATACAAGAACCGATGAACACTTCGTCAATTTTGGTGCCGGAGCGTTCAGACATGAAGCACACGTCATCTGGGTCGTTCGGGCAAGCAATAATCGGCTCTTTAATGTCGTCCATGTTGATTTCAATCACGGCGGCGTATTCGGCATCTTTATCTGCTTCGAGCAACTCAGGATTTGCCAACCATGCTTCCATGGCTTTGATACGGCGTTCCAAAGTGCGCGAATCTTGATAGCCGTTGGCAATCATGTTTTTCATCAACACAATATTGGATTTCATGTACTCGATAATCGGCTCTTTGTTGAGCTTCACAGTACAGCCTGCAGCGGAGCGTTCGGCGGACGCGTCAGTTAATTCAAAGGCTTGTTCCACTTTCAAATCAGGCAGACCTTCGATTTCGAGGATGCGGCCGGAGAAGATGTTTTTCTTACCGGCTTTGGCAACAGTAAGCAGACCTTGTTTAATCGCGTACAGCGGAATGGCGTTCACCAAGTCACGCAGGGTTACGCCCGGTTGCAGTTTACCGCTGAAGCGTACCAATACAGACTCAGGCATATCGAGCGGCATCACACCGGTGGCTGCTGCGAAAGCAACCAAGCCGGAGCCGGCAGGGAAAGAAATACCGATAGGGAAACGGGTGTGGCTGTCGCCGCCGGTACCAACTGTATCAGGCAACAGCAGACGGTTGAGCCATGAGTGAATCACGCCATCACCCGGACGCAGGGATACACCGCCACGGGTAGAGATGAAAGCAGGCAATTCTTTATGAGTTCTCACATCGACAGGTTTTGGATAAGCCGCGGTGTGACAGAAAGACTGCATCACCATATCTGCTGAGAAGCCCAAGCAAGCCAGGTCTTTCAATTCGTCGCGAGTCATCGGACCGGTAGTATCTTGCGAGCCAACAGTAGTCATGCGTGGTTCGCAGTAAGTACCCGGACGCACGCCTTTGCCTTCCGGCAAACCGCAGGCACGGCCAACCATTTTTTGAGCCAAGGTGAAACCGGCTTTGCTTTCGGCAGGCGCTTGAGGCAGACGGAACTCGGTAGAAGCAGGCAATTTCAGTGCTTCGCGCGCTTTGGCAGTCAGACCGCGACCAATAATCAAGTTGATACGGCCACCGGCTTGCACTTCGTCCAGCAATACTTGTGATTTCAGGCTGAACTCGGCAACAGTTTCGCCGTTTTTCACGATTTTGCCTTCATAAGGCAGGATATCGACGACATCGCCCATTTTCAGAGCAGATACATCAACTTCAATCGGCAATGCGCCGGAGTCTTCTTGAGTATTGAAGAAAATCGGCGCAATTTTGCCACCCAGGCATACGCCGCCAAAACGTTTGTTCGGTACGAACGGAATATCTTCGCCTGTATGCCAAATCACAGAGTTGGTAGCAGATTTACGTGAAGAACCGGTACCGACCACGTCGCCAACGTAAGCAACCGGATGGCCTTTAGCTTTGAGTTCTTCCAATAATTTAATCGGACCGACTTCGCCCGGTTTGTCAGGCGTGATGCCATCGCGCGGGTTTTTTAACATCGCCAGCGCGTGCAGAGGGATATCAGGACGGCTCCATGCATCAGGTGCAGGAGAGAGGTCGTCTGTATTGGTTTCACCATCGACTTTGAAGACGGTAACAGTGATTTTTTCTGGAACTTTGGCGCGTGAGGTGAACCATTCGGCATCTGCCCAAGATTGCAATACTTCTTGCGCGTATTTATTGCCTTTTTCGGCTTTTTCTTGAACATCGTGGAAAGAGTCAAACATCAACAGAGTGTGTTTCAGACCATTTGCAGCAATAGGCGCAAGTTTGTCGTTGTCCAAGAGTTCGATGAGTGCATGAATGTTGTAGCCGCCAAGCATGGTACCCAACAGCTCGGTAGCATACTCAGGGGAAATCAGCGGACTGGATGCGCTGCCTTCGGCAACGGCTGCCAAAAATGAGGCTTTAACTTTGGCGGCATCATCCACACCGGGTGGTACGCGGTGAGCCAACAGCTCAACCAAGAATTCACCTTCACCGGCAGGTGGATTTTTCAGCAGCTCAACCAAATCAGCAGTCTGCTGAGCAGTCAGAGGAAGGGCGGGAATACCAAGGGCGGCGCGCTCGGCGGCGGCTTTACGATAGGCTTCTAACATCTCTTTGTTCCTTTTTCTGTTTTTTCTTCTGGGCAGTTGCAAATGATTTGCAATTAAGGATTGTAAACAATCCTTTTAAGTATCATAGACCAGTTTTCAAAAAATGGGAACAGTTATGTTACTGAGTGTAATAAATTTAAACTATTTTGTTTAATGTATTAATAGTCCAACCTATCCAAAGCCGCCCTCTTCTACGCGTTTTAGCCAAACAGACGGGAAACTTCGGCTGATTTTTTACGGTACGGCAATATGATTTCAACGCGGAACAGGCCGTCTGATTGGATGTTTCTGATTTTCGCGTCGGTGTCATACATCAAAGTCAGGCGCTCTTTCAGATTGCGCAGAGCCATAGAATTGCCTTTATGCGGCTTGGTATTTTCGTTAGGTTCTGTTCCGCACGGATTTTCGATACTGATGAAAATAGATGATTTTTCCAATTTTGTTAATACCGTAATTATCCCTGGACGGTGGATAGATTCGACACCGTGAAATACGGCATTTTCCAAAAGCGGTTGCAGCAGCAGATGCGGCGTTTCCGCATCATCGGGCGCATGGTGCTGCCACATAACCTGTACGCGCATATGTCCCATGCGGATTTGCTCGATGGCAATATATTCTTGCGCCCACTCGATTTCCTGCCCCAAGGTACTGTTTTGACTACCGTCGCGTAGTTGTGCTCGGAACAGGTTGGCCAGATTTTCCAACAGAGTTTCCGCATCATACGGGCGCAGACGGATTAAGCTGATGGCGGCATTCAAGCTGTTAAACAAGAAATGCGGACGGATACGCGCTGTCAACGCGCTCAGTCTGGCTTCGGAAATGGAAGGCGCAAGGCTGTTGCGGCGGGCTGCTTCGATGTACATGAAACTGAAACAAAAAAAGGTCAGCAAGAAGAAGTGTTGAATCAGCGGCCAAATTTCCGTCTTCAAAATCACTAGATCGACAAACAAGAAAATCAGCAGGTTGGAGACGTAGGAAACCACGACGCTGTACTGCGAGCGAAGCAGGGACGGCGCAAATGCCTGTAAGAAATAGACCTTGAGTAAAATTAAAAGGATGACGGGGCAAGCCCATGAAAAATGTTGGAAAATCTGTTCCGGATAAGGCACGCCCGATACCGTCATCAACGGAAAGATAAACAAACTGATTAACAAAACAATGAGCAGGCGCACCAAAGTTGCGGAATTGCGCAAATCCGGCACTGCGAAATTCTGGTTTATTTGACGTATAATAGACATGATTTCAACCGTTTTCTTTCATAATGTATAGACGGGTCTGCTATATTGAAGACGTAGACCCTGTTTTTTTATTTATATTTTAAGGATGCTGATATGAGCAAGGACAAAACCTGGTCAGGCCGTTTTAACGAACCTGTTTCCGAGCTGGTCAAAAAATATACCGGCTCGATTGATTTTGACAAACGACTGGCAGAATGGGACATCCAAGGCTCGCTGGCACACGCGCAAATGCTGACACAGTCGGGCGTTTTGAGCGAAGACGACCTCTCCGCCATCCGTCAGGGCATGGCCGAGATTATAGCAGAAATCAAGGAAGGAACGATTTCCTGGTCGCTGGATTTGGAAGATGTCCACATGAACATCGAACGCCGCCTTACCGACAAAATCGGCGATGCCGGCAAACGCCTGCACACCGGCCGCAGCCGCAACGATCAAGTCGCTACCGATATCCGCCTGTGGCTGCGTGATCAAATTACCGTTATTCAAAGCCTGATTCAAAACCTTCAGACGGCCTTGGTCGATTTGGCAGAACAAAACGCCGAAACCGTCATGCCCGGCTTTACCCACCTGCAAGTTGCCCAGCCGGTCAGCTTCGGGCATCACATGCTCGCCTACGTTGAAATGCTCGGCCGCGATTTCGAGCGCATGGCCGACTGCCGCAAACGCGTCAACCGTATGCCGCTCGGCGCCGCAGCCCTTGCCGGTACCACCTACCCGATTCAACGCGAAATTACCGCCGAGCTGTTGGGCTTTGAACAAATCTGCCAAAACTCGCTCGATGCCGTATCTGACCGCGATTTTGCCATTGAGTTCACAGCCGCTGCTTCTCTGATTATGGTTCACCTGAGCCGCCTTTCCGAAGAATTGATTTTGTGGATGAGCCCGCGTTTCGGCTTCATCGATATTGCCGACCGTTTCTGCACCGGCTCGTCCATCATGCCGCAAAAGAAAAACCCCGACGTACCCGAACTCGTGCGCGGTAAATCCGGTCGCGTGATTGGCCACCTGATCGGCCTGGTTACCCTGATGAAATCGCAGCCTTTGGCATACAACAAAGACAATCAGGAAGACAAAGAGCCTTTGTTTGACACTGCCGACTCGCTTATCGACACCCTGCGTATTTACGCCGACATGATGCGCGGCGTGACCGTCAAACCCGACAATATGCGCGCCGCCGTAATGCAGGGTTTTGCAACGGCTACCGACTTGGCGGATTACTTGGTGAAAAAAGGCATGCCCTTCCGTGACAGTCATGAAGTCGTTGCCCAAGCCGTGCGCCATGCCGATGAGGCTGGCGTTGATTTGAGCGAATTGCCGCTTGAAGTCCTGCAAGGTTTCAGCGGTTTGATTGCTGACGACGTTTACAGCGTGCTGACACCCGAAGGCAGCTTAAACGCGCGCAACCACTTGGGCGGCACTGCGCCTGAACAAGTCCGTTTCCAAGTGAAACGCTGGCGTGAATTATTGGCTTAAACCCATCTAAACACATAATAAAAGGCCGTCTGAAAATTTTCAGACGGCCTTTTGATTACCTGTGTTACACTCAACCGCACAATAAAAACAGATAAACCTAAACTTACCTTCAAACGAGAAAACACGCCTCCTGACTTTGCCGCCATCTTCATACTAAAGGAGCAAGGATGAAAAACATTGTCTTAAAATTGATCATGATCTGCTTATGCTGCGGATGCTATGCCGTATTCGTTGCCTGGGAAAATGGCGGATTCAGCCAGCTCCATGATTTTCAAGCAATAGAGAGCAACGGCATGAGCGTATACCTTCATCAAACCTCCCCCGCAGCCATGCAGGCTGAAAAAAACGAGCTGTCGATTTTGCAAAACAACCAAAACAGCTTAGCCTCTTGCGTCGGCATTGAATCTTTATGCGAACAGGCCAAGCCAGGCATCTGGGTTGAACATGCCAAATTCTTACAGCATAAGGACACGGGCAAATTATTGGTACTTTCGCTGGACTATTTGGAAAACAATGACACCGCAAAAACCCTACACAACCGCTATACTGCATCGCTCCTCCCCCAAGCAGACAAAACGGAGGCGTGGCATTACGCCTGGCGTACATTTCTGAGCTCAATAATATTTCTAATGGGCATCAATTTACTGCCAATGATTGTTGCCCTATTTGAAGAAAAGACAAGCGCAGCATAAAAACATGCCGTCTGAAAACATTTTCAGACGGCATGTTTCATTATTAAAGCTTAACGCGGATGAACCATATCGGCAGGAACGACCAATTCGTCAAACTCCTCGCCTGTCAACAAGCCCAATTCGATGGCGGTTTCGCGCAACGATTTGTCGTTTTTGTAGGCGGTTTTGGCGACTTTGGCGGCATTTTCGTAACCAATTTTACGGTTTAATGCAGTAACCAGCATCAGGGAATGGTGCAAGAAATAGTCAATTTTTTCCGGTACGGGTTCTATGCCGATGGCGCAGTTTTCATTAAAGCTGTTGCACGCATCGCCCAACAGGCGGATGGATTGCAAGAGATTGTAGGCGATAACGGGCATATAGACGTTCAGCTCGAAGTTGCCCGATGCGCCTGCCATGCCGATGGTGACGTCGTTACCGAACACTTGGCAGCACACCATGGTCATTGCTTCGCATTGGGTCGGGTTGACTTTGCCCGGCATGATGGACGAACCCGGCTCGTTTTCGGGGATTTTGATTTCGCCCAAACCGCAGCGCGGGCCGCTTGCCAGCCAACGGATGTCGTTGGCGATTTTGTTCAGGCTTGCCGCCAGCGTTTTCAATGCGCCCGAAGCGGCAACGGCGGCATCGCGTCCGCCCAAGGCTTCAAATTTGTTCGGCGCGCTGACAAATGGCAGGCCGGACAGTTCGGCGAGTTTGGCGGCGGCTTTTTCGGCGTATTCGGGATGGCTGTTTAAGCCCGTGCCGACCGCCGTGCCGCCCAAAGCGAGTTCATACAAGTCTTTAAGCGCATCGTTCAGACGGCCTAAACCGTGATCGAGCTGGGAAACGTAGCCGGAAAATTCTTGTCCCAAAGTCAGCGGCGTCGCGTCCTGCAAATGGGTGCGGCCGATTTTGACGATAGGGGCGAATTCTTTGGCTTTTTTGTCCAATGTATCGCGCAGGGCTTTTACCGCCGGAATAAGGTGGCGGTTGATTTCAATCGCGGCGGCAACGTGGATGGCGGTCGGGAACGCATCGTTGGTCGATTGCGCGTGGTTCACATGGTCGTTGGGATGGACGGGCTGGTACGCTGCCAAACCCGTACCAGCGATTTCGTTGGCGCGGTTCGCCA
The DNA here is from genome assembly GCF_051958155.1 of Neisseria sp. P0014.S009. Lineage (NCBI taxonomy): Bacteria > Pseudomonadati > Pseudomonadota > Betaproteobacteria > Neisseriales > Neisseriaceae > Neisseria > Neisseria sp. P0014.S009. The sequence continues at coordinate 229,948 of NZ_JBQCVS010000001.1, forward strand.
GCACTTCGTTCATGTTCATATTGGACTGCGTGCCGGAGCCGGTCTGCCACACTACCAATGGGAACTGCCCGTCAAGCTTGCCGTTCAACACATCATCTGCCGCCTGCGTAATCAAATCTGCCTGTTCGGGCTTAATCCTGCCGAGGGAAACATTGGTGGCGGCTGCGGCTTTTTTTACCAGCGCCAAAGCATAAATCAACGGCTGCGGCAGGGTTTCGCCGCCGATTTTGAAATTGTTGCGGCTGCGCTGGGTCTGCGCGCCCCAATAGGCTTCGGACGGGACTTCGACATTGCCCATGGTGTCGTGTTCGGTACGGGTACTCATGCGTTTCTCCTATATTTAAACAGAAATAATAATGATTCTTAAATTTATTATACCCAGCAAAAGGCCGTCTGAAAAGAGAGGGGTTTTCAGACGGCCTTTTGCTTTATTACCCTGAAATATTAATAGTAGACAAAACCCGATTTCGGAGCAAATACAACCTGCGCCGCCACTCCCCTCTTCTAAAAATTCTCCTTCTTGCCGATTTGTATTTTGCGCTAGGTGTTTATCGACAATAAATACCTTATCGTTTCTTTACTTTGCTTCTCTCTAAGAGCATAATAAATAAAAATGATTATCAGGATATAGATCATGAAACAAAACCATTTGATTTGCTTGTTAATGAGCAGTTTTGCCGCCGCAAACGGCTTTGCCGAAACCTTGGCAGACCCTGATGAAATCCAGCCTGTCAAAACCTTCTCCCCTCCCAAACCGATTGCTCCGACCGCAGCACAAGGCTATTTCCCCGAAAACCAATTCGACCGCACCGACCGCAGCAATCATTACTTTGTTACCGAAAACATAGACCAAGCCTTCCGTCCGCTGAAAGCGAACAGCGGCTTCTACGGCAAAAGTTTTTACAACTCCATTACCGCGCAAGCGCGTGGGGCAAAAGTGTACGGCGTGGCCAACCTCAATCACACCAAGGCCAACGGCTATAAAGACGGAGACGGCAATCAGACCGATTGGAAATACAGCCGTTTTAATCAAGCTTTGGTATTCGGTTTCGTACCGTCTGAAAACCAGGAATACCGCCTCACCTACCTACACGACGACATCAACAACGACCGCCAGCCGCAGTTCGTCAACGACGCATTGGATACCGAACGACACATCGCCAAACTCAACGCGCGTTGGGGCAATGCTGATTTGAGCAATACGGTCAGTGCTGAAGCAGGCGTCATCAAACTCAAACGCCATGCCGACAATTACTCCCTGCGTCCAAACAACACGCCGCAGCAAGTGTTCGTAGAGCTTGACCGCAAAGTGTATGATTTCTCGCTCAAACACGATGCAGACTTCGGCAAATTCCACAACACCGCCGCCGTCAGCTACCGCAACGACAGCCAAAACGGCGAGCGCAACACCCACACCGCCATGCGTGATTTCCTCAACGGCTACCGTTTCGCCGATGTTCACATCGACCGCTGGCGCATCGCCGATACCCTGTCTTACAAGTTCAACGACCAACACAAACTGGGCTTGGGCTTAAGCTACGAAATCAACGAAGCGGACGTACGCAAAAATACGGCGCAGCCCGCCCATCCGATGAACCGCAACCTTGCCTTCGCTTCATCGCAACAAATCTGGAAAACCCATTACGGCTACGACTTCAACGGCAAAGTTCGCCGCCATGCCTTCTCCGGTGAACTCAAATACGATTTCACGCCGTCTGAAACGCAAAAATACAGCGTTTCCCTTGCTCACTTAGAACGCATCGGCGACAACACCGAACGCTTCAACTCGCTTGCCGCCATCGTGCAAAACCGCATGAACGGCGCGCTGATGAACCAAAATTCAGCCGCCGCCATCGCAGGCAATCCCCTGCTGAAAACCGAAAAACATAACCGCATCAAGCTCACCGCCGACAGCCGCAACGACTACTACAACGGCTATATGAACTCGTTGGCAGGCGTGGGCTGGAACGTAGGCGGCACGCTTGTGGCGGATAAAGTCAAAGACCTGATTATTTTTGACCGCGCCCACGGACAAAGCGGCACGGCCTCCAAAGGCAGCGGCATCATCACACGCAACGTGGACGCACGCTTGTTTACCGCGCAGGCCTACGCGCGTTACAACTTCAATCCGCATTGGGCGGCAGGCATCAAAGCCACCTACAACTACGGACACAATGAAACCGACGGCAGGCCGCTCTATCAAATCCGTCCGTTTGAAGCCGCCGTCCAAGCTGACTACAAAAACTACTTTGCCCACGGCAGCTACAACATCGGCGCCGCAACACGCTTTGTCGCCAAACAAACGCGCGGCGATTTTGACGCGGCAAGCGGTCTGGGCATAGACAAACGCGAAGCCGCCAAAGGCTTTACCGTTGCCGACCTTTACGCAGGCGTAAACATCAAAGACAAATACGGCTTACGCTTGGGCGTGAACAACGTGTTCAACAAAAAATACGCCGAATACATCAGCGGCGACCACGTCCTCGCCCTATCCCCCAGCGTGGTGTATGCACCGGGCAGGACATATTGGTTGAGTTTACATGCGGCGTTTTAAAATCAGGCCGTCTGAAAGAATGCCTGCATTGGCTTATTAAGAATTAGGAGATAAAAAATGGATATGAAAAGACGTGATTTCTTAAAAATGACTGCTGCGCTGGCAGCCGCAGGCGTTTCGCCTTCGCTATTGGCGGCGGGGAAAGAGCAGTTTACCGTGTACGGCGCACCGGCAATGCCCAGCGTAACCATTGCCGTAGCGGCGTTGCAAGGCAAGTTGGCGAAACAGGCGGACGTATCGCTGAAAATCTGGCGCTCACCCGACCAACTGCGCGCAGGCGTAGCGAGCGGACAATTTAAAGTGATGATGAGTCCGAGCAATGTCGGCGTGAACCTGCGCAACCAAGGGCAGAAAGTCGGCATGGTCAATATTTTGACCAACGGCATCACGCAGCTGATGTGCAAAGGCAGCGCGATTGCCTCGCCGCAGGATTTGGTCGGCAAAAAAATCCTTGTGCCGTTTAAAAACGATATGCCCGACATCGTGCTGCAAGCCTTGCTGAAAAAACTGAAAATCGACGCGCATAAAGTCGGCATCACCTACACCGCCACGCCGCCCGAAGCAGTCGGACTGTTTTTGAGCAAAGACTACCATGCCGCCATCCTGCCCGAACCGATGGCAACCGCCAGCCTACTTAAAGGCAAAACCATGGGCGTAAACGTTGTGCGCGGATTTGACTTGGTGAAAGCATGGGGACAAGCATTTGACACCAAACCGCTGATTCCGATGGCAGGCATCATCGCCAACGAAGAATATTTCCACGCACACAAGGCGCAGTTCGACATCTTCCATCAGGATTTGAAAAACGCGCTCAACTGGATACTCGCCAACCGTCAGAGCGCCGCGAAAATCGGCAAAAACTACCTCCCCGCCCCCGAACCCGCCCTAGTCATGGGCTTGGACGGCGCACGGCTGACGGTAACCAAAGGCAGCGAAGTGAAGAACGAGATTTTGAAGTTTTACGAAATCCTGATGCAGTTCAACCCGAAACTCTTGGGCGGCAAGCTGCCGGATAACGGGTTCTTCTTAGCTTAAAAGAGGAGAGAGGCCGTCTGAAAATAGTGAAAGCCATTGAAATTTGACTTATCATTTTTCAGACGGCCTGTTAGGACATTATCAGCAGCGTAGGTCGGATTCTTGAATCCGACATTTCGGCTAAATGGGGGCTGTCGGATACGAGTATCCGACCTACTTTTTTCAGACGGCCTATCCTTGCCAAAACATAACGACAAACCAACACCCAAACCATGATTAAAACCGACAAAATCCGCAAACCGCAGCCTGCGCTGTTTTACATCATCGACTACCTTTGGAGCGGCTTTGCCGGTCTAGGCGTGGCGATGGTAGTGGTGGCGTTGTGGGCGTGGGGCAGTGCCGTGTTCGGCGAGTTTATGCTGCCTGCGCCGGTGGAGGTGTTTCAAAAATCTTTGGCTTTATTGAAACATTTTCAGGAAAACGAAATCGGGATTTCGCTGTGGCGGTCGGTGGTGGGGATTTCGATTGCTTTGGTAGCAGGATTGGCGGCGGGGCTGGTGGCAGGCAGTTTTAAGACGGCGATGGCGTTGCTCAAGCCTGTGATTACGATTTTGTTGGCGATGCCGCCGATTATTTGGGTGGTGATGGCTCTGTTTTGGTTCGGTTTCGGCAATCCGAGCGTGTTGTTTACCATTATTGTGTTGGTTGCGCCGCTGACGTTTGCGAGTGCGGCGGTCGGGATGGCGAGCGTGAACAAGCAGCATGAGGAATTGTTTGACGCTTATAAATTAGGCCGTCTGAAAAAAATCCGTTATCTGTATATCCCGCATCTGACGGGTTATGTGATTTCCAGTGTCGGCGTGGCGGTGGCGATGGGGGTGAAGGTGGTGATTATGGCGGAACTCTTGGGCGCGAGCGAAGGCGTGGGCGCGCGGATTGCAGACGCAAGGGCGATGCTGGAGACTTCGACGGTGATGGCTTATGTGGTGTTGGTTATCGTGTTTGTGTCACTGTTTGAATACCTGATTACCAAACCTTTGGAAATTTTGTTTATGCCGTGGAGGAGATGATGCTCTGTCTTGAAAACGTGCGTTTTGAAATTCTCCGCGACCCCATCGTGCGCGATTTCAGTTTGAACCTGCAACATGGCGAAGTGAAAGCTTTGTTCGGGCCGAGCGGCTGTGGCAAGACGACGGTTTTGCGTTTGATTGCGGGCTTGGAAACGCCGAAATCGGGCACGATACGCAATACTTTCCGCAAAACGGGTTTTCTGTTTCAGGAAAACCGCCTGCCGGGAAACTTGACCGCGATGCAGAATATCGCTATTTTTATGGACAAACCCGATGAAGGCGAAATCATCGCGCTGGCGGCGAAAGTCGGGCTGACTGCGGGCGATTTGAACAAATATCCGACCGAATTGTCCGGCGGCATGGCGAAACGGGTAGCATTTTTGCGCCTGCTGCTGTGCGGCTGCGACCTTGCCTTGCTGGACGAGCCGTTCGTCGGTTTGGACCGCGATTTGCGCGATATTTTGGTCGCCATGCTGGTAGAAAAAATCGAGCGGCAGGGCATGGCGTGTATGCTGGTAACGCACGACCGCTTCGAAGCCGCACGCCTGAGCCATGAAATCATGCTGCTTTCCACTAAGGGCATGAACGTGCAAAACGTGATTACCCTGCCTACGCCGCTGTCCGAACGCGATTCGGCTTTTGAAGAAGCCGTGGTGGCAAGAGAGTTTCAGGGGATTCATTATTATGAGTGATAGGAATTTAAATTTCTGACAAACCTTGCGGTTCGTTGCCCTCTCCCTAACCCTCTCCCACGGGGAAAGGGGATCAGGTTTCTCAAAATCAGAGAGCCGTAGAATTGGGAATCAGATGTCAGGTAAACCTGAAAATGTTCAGGCTCGACAGCCCAATTCCCTCTCCCCGTGGGAGATGGCTAGGGAGAGGGTAAGCAAGCCGCAGGCTTGCCTCTTTAGCGAAAGATACGAATCTGTTATCCGAACGCGATTCGGTTTTTGAAAAAGCCGTGGTGCCAAGGGGGCAGGGGATTCATTATGAGGTGCTTTATGTTTTCGACTGTGATTACTGCTGCTGTTTTATATATTGCTACAGCAGTAGATTTGTTGGTAATACTATTAATATTTTTTGCTAGAGCAAATACTAGAAAAGAATATCGAGATATTTATATCGGACAATATTTAGGTTCTGTAATTTTAATATTAGTTAGTTTATTTCTAGCTTTTGTTTTGCATTATGTTCCGGAAAAATGGGTGTTGGGTTTATTAGGTTTAATACCGATTTACTTAGGTATTAAAGTTGCTATTTACGACGATTGTGAGGGCGAAAAAAGAGCTAAAAAAGAATTGGATGAAAAAGGGTTGTCAAAATTAGTCGGTATTGTTGCTTTGGTTACAGTTGCTAGTTGTGGTGCAGATAATATTGGACTTTTTGTTCCTTACTTTGTGACTTTAGATCTTGTCGACTTATTAGTTACTCTTCTTGTATTTTTAATATTGATTTTTGTTTTAGTATATACAGCACAAAGATTGGCTAATATTTCAGGTATTGGTGAAATTGTAGAGAAGTTTAGTCGTTGGATAATGGCTGTTATTTATATTGGTTTAGGATTATTTATTATTATTGAAAATAATACAATTCAAACAATAATATCAATAGTATGAATGATACGGGCATTTGAGTATCTGACAAACCTTGCGGTTCGTTGCCCTCTCCCTAACCCTCTCCCACGGGAAGAGGGAATCAAGTTGCTGAAAATCAAAGAGTGCAGGATTGGGAATTAGATGGCAGGTAAACCTGAAAATGTTCAGGCTCGACAGCCCAATTCCCTCTCCCCGTGGGAGAGGGCTAGGGAGAGGGCAAGCAAGCCGAAGGTTTGCTTCTTCAATACAAGATACAACCCTGTCCTCCCAATAAATCTATATCCGAAAGCATCCTCATGCAGAATCAAGCTAAACCATGAATAAGTTTTTCACCCACCCCATGCGGCCGTTTTTTGTCGGTGCGGCGGTGTTTGCCATACTCGGCGCGTTGGTGTTTTTCATCAGCCTCGGTGCCGTCATTTTGCACCGCCAAATCTTCTTAGAACTCATGCTGCCTGCGGCATACGGCGGCTTCCTGACTGCAGCCATGCTCGAATGGACGGGTTATAAAGGTCGTCTGAAACCTGTCGCTACTTTGATGGCGGCATTACTGCTCGCCGCATCTGCCATACTGCCCTTTTCGCCGCAAACTGCCTCGTTTTTCGTTGCCGCCTATTGGCTGGTATTGCTGCTGTTTTGCGCCTGGCTGATTTGGCTCGACCGCAATACTGACAACTTCGCCCTCTTAATGCTGCTTGCCGCGTTTACTATTTTTCAGACGGCCTACGCCGCAACTGGCGATTTGAACTTACTGCGCGTTCAAGTACATCTGAACATGGCGGCGGTCATGTTTGTATCCGTCCGCGTCAGCATTCTTTTGGGCGCGGAAGCCCTTAAAGAATGCCGTCTGAAAGACCCTGTTTTTATTCCAAATATCGTTTATAAAAACATCGCCATTACTTTCCTGCTCTTGCACGCCGCCGCCGAACTTTGGCTGCCCGCGCAAACCGCCGGTTTTACCGCGCTTGCCGTCGGCTTCATCCTGCTCGCCAAGCTGCGTGAGCTTCACCATCACGAACTCCTGCGCAAACACTACGTCCGCACTTATTACCTGCTCCAACTCTTTGCCGCCGCAGGCTATCTGTGGACAGGCGTGGAGAAACTGCAAAATCTGCCCTCCTCCGCCCCATTACACCTGATTACCCTCGGTGGCATGATGGGTGGCGTGATGATGGTGTGGCTGACCGCCGGACTGTGGCACAGCGGCTTTACCAAACTCGACTACCCTAAGCTCTGCCGCATTGCCGTCCCCCTGCTCTTTATGACTGCCGTCTCGCGCGCTTTCTTGATGAACGTGAACCCGATATTTTTCATTACCGTTCCTGCGCTTCTGACCATCGCCGTGTTCGTACTGTATCTTTTCACGTTTGTACCGATATTTCGGGAAAATGCGTTTACGGATGATCCGGAATAAAACAAAAGGCCGTCTGAAAATTTCAGACGGCCTTTGCTTTAAATAAATGCTTTATTTGTTGGCGTTCAAATAAAGATTAATCAGGCGTGTAGTGGAGCTGTCGTGTTTTTGCACTTCGGTCTCGCCGGTCAATTCGGCAAGAATGGTTTTGGCCAGTTGTTTGCCGAGTTCTACACCCCATTGGTCAAAGCTGTTGATGCCCCAAATAATGCCTTGAACGAAAGTTTTGTGTTCGTACATGGCAATCAGGCTGCCCATATTGCGCGGGTTGATTTTGTCCATGAGGATGAGGTTGGTTGGACGGTTGCCGGAGAAGGTTTTATGCGGAACAAGCTCTTCGATACGCGCTTCATCCATGCCTTGGGCTTGAAGCTCGGTGCGTACTTCGTCCGGCGTTTTGCCACGCATAAAGGCTTCGGCTTGGGCAAAGACGTTAGCCAACAGGATTTCGTGGTGGCCGCGCAGGTTGCTGCGTTTTTCAAGGGAGGCGATGAGGTCAATCGGTGTGATGTGCGTACCTTGGTGCAGCAGTTGGAAGAATGCGTGCTGGCCATTGATACCGGTTTCGCCCCAAATAATCGGGGAAGTTTCGTAACCGACCGGTTTACCGTCAAGGGTAACTTGTTTGCCGTTGCTCTCCATATCGAGCTGCTGAATGAATTTAGGCAGGCGGTGGAGATGTTGATCGTAAGGCGCGATAACGTGGCTGCCACCGCCGTAGTAGTTGATGTACCAGATGCCGATAAGGGCGAGGATGACGGGCATGTTGCGCTCTAGCGGCGTATTGATGAAGTGTTGGTCCATCAGGTGTGCGCCGTTGAGCATTTCGATGAAGTTTTCTTCGCCGAGATACAGCATAATCGGCAGGCCGATGGCCGACCACAGGCTGTATCGTCCGCCGACCCAGTCCCAAAATTCAAACATATTGGCGGTATCGATACCGAATTCGGCAACGGCTTTTTGGTTGGTCGATACGGCAACGAAGTGTTTGGCCACGGCGCTTTCATCGCCTGCATGATCCAAGAACCATTTACGCGCAGTCAGGGCGTTGGTCAGGGTTTCTTGGGTGGTAAAGGTTTTGGACGCAATGATGAACAGCGTAGTTTCAGGGTGGACTTTAGACAATACGTCGCGCAGTTGGGAGCCGTCCACATTGGAGACGAAGTGCATGTTCAAACGCGGATGGCCGAAAGGCTTGAGCGCGGTACACATCATCAGAGGGCCGAGGTCGGAGCCGCCGATACCGATGTTGACGACGTCGGTAATGACTTGATTGGTATAGCCCAACCAGCTGCCGCTGCGGACTTCATGCGCGAACTCGCCCATGCGTTGCAGGACATGGTTAACCTTAGGCATGACATCTTCGCCATCCACGACGATAGGGGCGTTGGTACGGTTGCGCAGGGCAACGTGGAGTACGGCGCGGTTTTCTGTCGTATTGATTTTTTCGCCGTGGAACATTTGCTGCATCCGCTCCGGTACGCCTGCTTCACGCGCCAGCTCGAACAACAGTGCCATGGTTTCGTCGTTGATACGGTTTTTAGAATAATCCAAAGTCAGGCCGCCAACCTGCAGCCAGTAGCGCTCGGCACGTTCGGGATCTTGCTCGAACATTTCACGCATGTGTTGTTCTTTGGTTTCGTCAAAATGTATCCATAATTTTGACCAAGCTGGTAAATCGTGAAGGTGTTTCATCGGATGCTCTCCTGGATAGTGGACAGTTTTGTTGAGAAAACGGCCGTGAGGTCGTCTGAAACGGGAACGGGGTGGTTTCCGTTTTTTGAGGTTTCAGACGGCCTTGATGTGGGTTGGAGCCGTCTGAAGATATCAGTGAAGAATCAATCTTTATCGTATTCGATGTGTTTGTTATGTATGCTTTTTTTACTTTTTTGCAGTTGCGTGCTGGCAGTATCGCCCAAGCGCAAGGCCAAGCCGATAGCAAAAATGTCGATAACGGCCAACTGCAGAAGGCGGGACACCATAGGCGTATAAAGCTCGGCATTTTCCTGAGTGGCAATGCTCAATACACAGTCGGCCATTTGAGCCAACGGCGAATCATTGCGGGTCAGCGCGATAACGGATGCGCCGTTTTCTTTGGCAATACTGGCCGCGTCCAGCAATTCGATAGACGAGCCGGTATTGGAAATCGCCACCAGCACATCCTGCTCGGTCAATACGGAAGCCGCCATCAGCTGGGTATGCGTATCGACATAAGCAACAGTGGACATACCGAAGCGGAAGAATTTGTGTTGCGCATCTTGGGCAACGATGCCGGAGTTGCCGACTCCATAAAACTCAACGCGTCGCGCGTGCATCAGAATGGCAATCGCGTTTTCCAGCTCGGATTCTTTCAGAAAGCGGCGCTCGCCCAAGAGGGAGGCTGCGGCGTTGCCCAACACTTTTTCGACCACGCTGCCCATGTTGTCATCGGCGTTTAATTCTTCATGCACGTAAGGCATGCCTTCGTGGCCAATGCTGGCAGACAAAGCAAGTTTGAACTCAGGCAAGCCTTTGTAACCCAGGCTGCGGCAGAAACGGATTACTGTCGGCTGACTGACGGACGCACGCTCGGCGATTTCTGCCACAGCGGCATGAACGAACCATTTCGGCTCGGCCAGCGCAGATTCGGCAACTTTGCGTTCTGCGCCGGAGAGATTGGACAATGATTCGCTGATTTTGCTTAACATATACTCTACCCTTTGACTCTTTGACGTTCAGGACAAGGTACATTTTTCGCACCCTGCCCTGCACCGCCGTTTGTGTGTTTAAACGTTATTTAAATGATTGTCTAATGCCGCCGCCGCGCCGACGATGCCCGGAAACTCGCTCAACACGACATACACGGGAATAGCGGCAAGATAAGCCTCAAAGCGGCCTTTATTTTCAAAGCGGCTGCGGAACGGGGACGTTTTAAAGTAATCCAACACGCGCGGGATAATGCCGCCGCACAAATACACGCCGCCGCGCGCACCCAATGACAAAGCCAAATTGGAAGCAACCGTACCCAACATGGCGCAGAAAATATCCAAAGTCTGACGACAAAGCGGAGAAGTCCCGCTCAATGCCTTATCGGTAATTTCAGACGGCTTCAGACGATATTGCTTGATGTTGTCGCGTTTGGCCAATGCTTCGTAAATCAGGCTCAAACCTGCGCCGCTCAAGAAACGCTCGGCGGAAACATGGCCGTATTTGTTTTTAGCGTATTGCCAAATCAACACTTCCATATCGTCAAACGGCGGAAAACTGGTATGGCCACCCTCGCCTGACAAAGCCACCCAGCCTGCGGCGCTGTGCACCAAACCGCTGACACCCAAACCTGTACCCGGGCCGATAACGGCTTTAGGCGCAAATTCGATGGGCTTTTGCCCGCCGATTTGTACCAGGTCTTTCTTTTCGGTTTTGGTCACTGCCAAAGCTTGGGCGGTAAAGTCGTTCAACAGAATCAACGTTTCCAAACCCAAAGCCTGACGGGTGGTCTCAATGGAAAACGCCCAGTGGTGGTTGGTCATTTGTACCCAGTCGCCCAAAATCGGATTGGCAATCGCAAAGGCGGCGTGCAAAACTTTCGGGCTGCCTGCGCGTTCCAAATAAGTTTTAGCGGCATCAACGACGGTATCGTAATCTTTGCATGGTAGAACTTCAGCCTTCTCAATCACTTGCGGGGCAGTTTCAAGTGCAAAACGGGCATTCGTACCGCCAATATCGGCGACCAGGCGGGGATAAGCTTCAGTGTGCATAGTAGACATGGCAGTTAATTCCTTGATGATTGAGAATCAGGCTGGTCGGATATTCGGTATCGGCCCTTGCTGCAGCTTTATCAAATACTGCTTTTTTCTCTGCACCTTGAATGGCCAAAAACACATTCGGCGTTTTGGCAATCGCACCCAAAGTCATGCTTACGCGCTCATGCGGCGCGGTAACCGGCGTGGTATGAATCAATGTCGGGTCATTGGCTTCATTGATTGCTGCCTGTAATTGAGGCGCTTGAGGGAACAACGACGCCGTATGCCCGTCTGAACCCATGCCCAACACCAGCACGTCAGGTTGCTTGTAATGTTTCAATGCGTAAGCAACGACAACTTCAGGTTGTAATTCAGTTTCAGACTTTCCATCTTCAACAACAGGAATCCATGTAGCAACGGCCGCGTTATTTTTGAGCAGATATTCGCGTACCAAGCCTGTATTGCTGTCGGCATGCGTGGTCGGAACGATACGCTCGTCCACCAATGTGATGCCGACATTTTGCCAATTTAAATCTTTTTGCGACAAAGCCTCGAAAAACGCAATCGGCGAACGACCACCGGAAACGGCCAAAACTGCATGGCCTTTCTCATTCAACGCGGCTTGCAATGCAGCGGCAACGGCATCGGCGAGAGCTTGCGCGGCAGTTGCAGCGTTTTCTTGTTCGTGCCAAACAAACATGTTTCGTCCTTTCATGGTTTCAGACGGCCTTTTGTTAGAAAACAAGGCCGTCTGAAAGAAATATTATTGCTCTTCGTGCCACTTGTTGCCGTCACGGGCCAACAGCACGCGCGCAGCTTCAGGACCCCAAGAATGGGCTTCGTAAGCATGTGGAGGCGTTGTATTGTTCGCCCAGTTTTCCAAAATCGGCATCACATATTCCCAAGCGGCTTCGAGTTCATCGCGACGGTTGAACAAAGCGAGTTTGCCGTTAATCACATCCAGCAGCAGGCGCTCATAAGCCTCAGCGCGGCGCCCCTCTACGGCTGTGCCCAAGTCCACGCCAATCGGTGTAACTTCGACTTTGTTGCCTGCACCCGGGGTTTTTACTTGAGTGTAAAGGCGGACGGATTCGGTCGGTTGTAGTTCAATAACCAAACGATTCGGCGCAGATTGGCTGTTGTCAAAAATATGGTTTTGCAGCGGACGGAAGTTCAACACGATTTCCGCCACTTTGCCTGCCATGCGTTTGCCGGTACGCAGGTAGAAAGGTACGCCTTTCCAACGCTCGTTTTCAATTTCGGCCTTGATGGCGACATAGGTTTCAGTGAAACTGTCTTTCGGTACATCGACTTCTTCCAGATAGCCGTTCATGCCGTTTGCTGCAACATATTGGCCGCGAATAACATTTTCGTTGACGGATTCGATGGTCAGCGGTTTCAGCGATTTGATGACTTTCACTTTCTCGTCGCGTACGGCATCCGCATCCAAGCTCGCCGGTGCTTCCATCGCAGTCATACAAAGCATTTGCATCAAGTGGTTTTGCACCATGTCGCGCAGCGCGCCGGTAATGTCGTAGAACTCGCCGCGTTCTTCCACGCCGAGCTGTTCGGCGATGGTCAGTTGTACGCTTTCGATGTATTTGTTGTTCCACAACGGCTCGAACATCACGTTGGCAAAACGCAGCGCCAGTAGGTTTTGCAGGCTTTCTTTACCCAAGTAATGGTCGATGCGGTAGATTTGTTCTTCTTTGAAATAACGGGCCACATCTGTATTGATTTGTTGGGAAGAAACCAGGTCCGTACCCAACGGTTTTTCCAAAACCACGCGCACGTTATCGGCATTCAAACCGATTTCGGCAAGGTTTTCACAGGCTTGCGCAAAGAATTTCGGCGCAGTTGAGAGGTAGATCACGACATTTTCAGTATTCTTGCGTGCTTTTACCAAGTCGCCCAAGGCAATGAAATCGCCTTTCTTTGTCACATCGACTTTTAAATACTCGAGACGTTGGATAAACGATGCCCACGCTTCATCTGAGAAGTTTTGTTTGACATGGATTTTAGAATTCGTTTCCACTTTGGCCAAAAAGCCGGCGGTATCCAATTCGCTGCGGCTTACGCCCAAAATACGACCTTCGGGATGAAGCAAACCGGCTACATGCGCCTGATACAGGCAAGGCAAAAGTTTCCGCATTGCCAAATCGCCGGTCGCGCCAAACAACACCAAATCAAAATTTGTCTGTGTACTCATCGTTTCATCTCTCGCTGAGGAAGCTTGCTTCAAAACTTTTGGACTGTCGTCATCCATAAAAATCAATTAAAATCAAAAGCCTTTAAGCAATAAGCAGTAAAAAACCAATCGCCTGCACCAAAATTTCAAACAAGCGGGCTAGTGAGTAGTAATACTACACATGGCTACAGATTTTGTCTATTCTCATTTTTACAAATTGTTTGATTTAACATAAAAGTTTGATGACTTTTGCAGCCTGCCATTTTACGAATTGACCATACCTCGATTTAAATCAAATTTCTTCCACTTAGCGAATTATTTTGTAACAAAATTACAGAATTTGTACTATAATACGCAGACGCTTCGAAGAGAAATCTTCAACATTTCAGACGGTACTCATTATTTATTCCCACAGCTCCAGGCCGTCTGAAAAAACACCCAATACAAAAATCAGAAACGCGCAAACAAAATCCCTATCATATCGTTTTGCCAGGAGACAGCACATGAACCCCACTCCTATTCACCCTAAACTCGCCGAGATTACCGAGCGCATCATCGAGCGCAGCCGCCCGACGCGTGAAAAATATCTGGCGAAAATCCGTAGTGCCAAACAGATGGGACGCTTAGAGCGCAACCAACTCGGCTGCAGCAATTTGGCTCACGGCTATGCCGCCATGCCCAAAAGCATCAAAATCGAAATGCTTCAGGAAACCGTCCCCAACTTAGGCATCATCACTGCCTACAATGACATGGTTTCCGCACACCAGCCGTTTAAAGACTTCCCTGACCAAATCAAAGACGAAGCACAGAAAAACGGCGCGACCGCCCAAGTTGCCGGCGGCACGCCTGCTATGTGCGACGGTATTACCCAAGGCTATGCCGGTATGGAATTGTCGCTGTTCTCCCGCGACGTAATTGCCATGAGTACCGCCATCGGTCTGTCTCATCAAATGTTTGACGGCAGCCTGTTTATGGGCGTGTGCGACAAAATCGTTCCCGGCTTGATGATCGGCGCTTTGTCTTTCGGCCATATTCCGGGCATCTTCGTTCCAGCAGGCCCGATGTCCAGCGGTATCGGTAATAAAGAAAAAGCCCGTACCCGCCAGCTTTTCGCCGAAGGCAAAGTTGGCCGCGATGCCTTACTTGAAAGCGAAATGGGCTCTTACCACAGCCCGGGTACTTGTACCTTCTACGGTACCGCCAACTCCAACCAAATGATGATGGAAATGATGGGCGTGCACCTGCCTGCCGCTGCCTTCGTCCACCCATACACCGACCTGCGCGAAGCCCTGACCCGCTACGCAGCCGGACATCTCGCACGCGGCATCAAAAACGGCACCATCAAACCATTGGGCGAAATGTTGACCGAGAAATCCTTCATTAACGCCCTAATCGGCCTGATGGCAACCGGCGGCTCGACCAACCACACCATGCACCTCGTTGCCATGGCGCGTGCCGCAGGCGTAATTTTGAACTGGGACGACTTCGACGAAATTTCCTCCATCATCCCATTGCTGATTCGTGTGTATCCAAACGGCAAAGCCGACGTGAACCACTTTACCGCAGCCGGCGGCCTGCCTTTCGTCATCCGCGAATTGTTGGACGCAGGCCTGTTGCACGACGATGTCGATACCGTTGTCGGACACGGTATGCGCCACTACACCAAAGAGCCTTTCCTCATCGACGGCAAACTCGAATGGCGCGAAGCCCCTGAAACCAGCGGCAACGACGACATCCTGCGCAAAGCCGACAATCCGTTCTCCCCAGACGGCGGTTTGCGCCTGATGAAAGGCAACATCGGTCGCGGCGTGATTAAAGTATCCGCCGTGCGCGAAGGCTGCCGCATTATTGAAGCTCCAGCCATCGTATTCAACGACCAACGCGAAGTGTTGGCTGCGTTTGAACGCGGAGAGTTGGAACGCGATTTTGTCTGCGTTGTCCGCTACCAAGGCCCGCGCGCCAACGGTATGCCCGAATTGCACAAACTGACCCCGCCTTTGGGCATCCTGCAAGACCGCGGCTTCAAAGTGGCACTGCTGACCGACGGCCGTATGTCCGGCGCATCCGGCAAAGTTCCGGCCTCTATCCACATGACGCCTGAAGCCCTGATGGGCGGCAACATTGCTAAAATCCGTACCGGCGACCTGATCCGCTTTGACTCCGTTAGCGGCGAACTCAACGTCCTAATCAACGAAGCCGAATGGAACGCCCGCGAAGTCGAACGCATCGACTTGAGCGCGAACCAACAAGGTTGCGGCCGCGAACTTTTCGCCAACTTCCGCAGCATGACCAGCAGCGCAGAAACCGGCGCCATGAGCTTCGGCGGCGAATTTGCCTAAACCCTTTTCAGACGGCCTTTTAAAACAATCAGGCCGTCTGAAACCATGTTAACGAACCTATTACGATACAGTCCCCAACGGAGACCTAAAATGTCCAAACTGACCCCACGCGAAATCCTGACCGCCGGCGCAGTTGTACCGGTAATGGCGATTGACGACTTGAGTACTGCCGTCGATTTATCCCACGCCCTTGTCGAAGGCGGCATCCCCACCCTCGAAATCACCCTGCGCACCCCTGTCGGCCTCGACGCCATCCGCCTGATTGCCAAAGAAGTGCCCAACGCCATCGTCGGCGCGGGTACGGTAACCAATCCCGAACAGCTCAAAGCCGTTGAAGACGCAGGTGCGGTTTTCGCCATCAGCCCGGGTTTGCACGAATCCCTCGCCAAAGCCAGCCACAACAGCGGCATTCCCCTGATTCCCGGCGTTGCCACTCCGGGTGAAGTCCAACTGGCTTTAGAACACGGCATCGACACCCTCAAACTCTTCCCTGCCGAAGTCGTTGGTGGCAAAGCCATGCTCAAGGCACTCTACGGCCCTTATGCCGACGTACGCTTCTGCCCGACCGGCGGCATCAGCCTGGCAACTGCCCCCGAGTACTTGGCGCTGCCTAATGTCTTGTGCGTCGGCGGCTCATGGCTGACTCCAAAAGAAGCCATCAAAAACAAAGACTGGGATACCATCACCCGTCTGGCTCGCGAAGCTGCCGCTTTGAAACCAAAAGCCTAATCAGGTTATTAAGTTAAAAGAGCAAAGGCCGTCTGAATATGATTTCAGACGGCCTTTTTATATCAATTAAGCCAACACTTTCCGTACCGCTTCCACACCCCAATACAAAGCCTCTTCAAATACCGAATAGCTGCTTAAATCACTGTGCGCAAATAATAATCCAGTATTTCGGTTTCTGATTTTTAATAAAGCCTCATCGCTTAAATACCCGGGTTTCGGCACGCTCATGCCATGCCCGCGAACGGTAATGTCAACATGGGAAACGTGCCGCCAAAAGCCTTCGCCGTAAGCGGTAAGCAGATCTTGGGCGGCAAGCTGGAGCAGCTCTTCATCGCTTGCGTCAAGCAGCTGGCGGCGGACGGCTTGTGGCGTATCGTGGTTGAGCGCGGCGTAGGTGGTAAAAATCGTACGTTCAGGACGGGCAACCCGAATAAGCTGATTGGTCGCAACAACATAGCCCAGCCCTTGGCTACCGTAAACCACATTGTCCCACGCAAGTTCGCTGTTGTTTTTTTCTTTTGGGAAACTGTGCAGTTCAAAATTGGAAACCAGCCATGGCGCGTATTCGGGAATGTCCAGACCAAATTGTTCGGGAGATTCAATAATGCGGGCGGTAACCATCAGCGGCATGGCGGAGATAACGTGTTGCGCGGTGACGGCAACGGTTTCCCCTTTTGCATTATCACGCAGCCACACTTCAATCCGGCCGTCTGAAAGCGGTTTGATTTTGACGGCTGAAGCATTAACCGAAGCAGGTTTCTCCAAACGGATACTATTTTCAGACGGCCATTGCCAACCTTCCTGCAAACCGGCATGACGGCGCAGGTTTTCAGAAAGATGTGCCAAACCTTCGGGCCAAGTGAGGACGGTTTCCGCGCTGTTGCGGGCGGCAAAATAATGCAGTCCGGCAAAGGCGGATACTTGCGCTATGCCCTGTCCGTAATCGTCGCGGCAACAATAATCGAGATACCATAAAAGCTCGGTCGAGTGGTAACCTTCTTGCTCAAGCCATTGTTTAAACGTCAGATTATCGAGTTTGCGCCATGTCTCATCTGCCGATGACAGCGCAATTGGAATGGCAAAAATTTTCTTACCGTCATTGCCGTAAGCTTGTTTTAGACGGCCGATTAAATCAAAAAACCGTTTGGAATCCGCATCTTCTTTCGGCAATAAATGTTCCACCCATTTATCCTGATATAAGAGGCGCGATTCGGGCGCATAGACCAAATCGGTTTCCCTAAAGCTGCCGTCCGACTGCAAAATACCGAAATCCGCCAACATCTCGCGCACATACACGCTTTCTTTCGACGGCAAAGCCAAATAATGCGCACCACTCGGCGCTTTCAGGCCGTCTGAAGACGTATAGGCGGCATTGTTGCCATTGCGTTCAAACCCTTCTGCCAACAATACATCGCGGTGATTATGCTTCGCCAAATACCACAACGCCCCCAACCCAGCCGCACCGCCGCCGAGTATCAACGTATTGCACTCATAACGACGAGCCGGCGCTTGCAACAATTTTCGATCGCGCAACAAATGCCCCAGCGGCAAGCCGACACGGTTAATAGAAACCGACGGTTTGCGGTTGAGGTATTTATAAGTCTGCCAAGAAAAAGCAGAAGCAGCGCCAAGCGCGGCGGTATAGCTGAGAAATTGACGGCGGGTTAGCATGTTTTATAAAAAGGTCGTCTGAAAAAATAAAAGTAAAACGGCACAACGAAGTTAAGCATATCTCACGTTATTTATGCCCTGCCGAATAACCATGATAGGAGCTGCCGGAATGCGATGAGTCGCTGTCTTCAGCTTTGACATAGTTGAACAAGACGGTAAGGAAAATGATGAAAGCAAAGAAAATAATCGTCCCTACCCGTTCTTCTTCGTAATCACGATCGTTTTTATATCTGTCAGAAACCCATATCCATACCAACGCACACAGACTGACCACTATACCGACAGGACTACGTAGATGCGGCGACAGCCAGGCCGGAAGGTTGACGATGATAAGAATCAGCATAGCAATGATACGGGCTACATTATCTCGACTCCCAACATTTCTATTGTCGCCCTTCAGCCAGTAAGAGAGCACCTCCTTAGTATCAAAAGACAGGCCGAATGCCTTTCTCATTTGACGGTAAGACACAGAACTGCTTTTACTCCAGACTACTTCATCCTTGCTCTGCTCAGAACACAGAATGACATTCCGGCCATAACTTTTCTTGCCGCTATATTCCTTGTAATGAAGCAAATCGCCTTGTTTGACTTTCCAATAAAAAGCACCAGCCGCTGCCTCGACCTGCCCACGGTAATGATCAATCAACATTTCACCGGCAGGATTGCCACTTGAATCAAAGTCCGGCCATGTGTGTAAGGTTTCTGACAACCGCCAGCGTTTTCCAGACTCAATCAGCCAGGCAAACCCTTGCTGCGTGTTATAAAGCAGATATTCCGTCCAGTATTCAGACTGATTTTGGTTATAAGACGATATTTCGGCAAATCTTACAGCTCCGATAATCAGATATTCTGTATCGTTCAGACGGCCTGTCGTACCAATGGAAAGCGTAAACAGGTTTTCTTGTTCTTTCCTTTGGGCATTTGCCTCCATCAACGCAACAGTATCTTTTGTCGTGTTCAAACCACTGCCGCAAGACTGACACAAAAGGAAAGAAGTAACACCACTTGGCCAATGGACAGGAGCGCCGCAATGTGGGCAGTTTTCAGAAAGAATCTCTCCTTTCAGACGGCCTGCACTTTCATGGATTTCATCATCACTGCGCTTATTTTCCAGCTTCAAACTGTCCAAACTGACTATGCGTCCGAAGTAGGAGTCCATTGGAAAAGTCGAATAATCCAAGGTCAAAAACAAATTGCCGCGTCGCCAGTCGCAAACCTCGCCTGTCGCTTGATTCCCAGATAGGTTGAACGGCAACTCGCCTTGCGCATCGGTATTACGGTAATGTATGGTGCGGACGTCTGACGCAATAAAGGTTTGGCCATTAAAGATCAACGAACTGGAGCCGGCTTTCACCGACTTAAAATTTTTCGGCCCCCGTCTCCTCTTCTGGGCAAGCAAACAAGTCATGGCATATAAATCGCCAACCTCGGAAAGCCAGCCGGTCTGCCCGTCATCAAACAAGACATACCATTCATTCCATGCGCCGACATCGTAATGCACCTGCAATCGCCCAATCAGCGTAAATTTCCGATCATCAAAAACGCCTCTCGTTCCAATCTGCAACGGACTAAAATCCTCCAGCAACGCAGAATCACGCCCTGAATTGGCAACAAAATATCCGCTCCTCCCCTTACCGCTTCTAGCAACCAGCATACTGTGACAATGGCCACACACCAGCGTCACGGCAGTAGCGGAATACGCCTCCACAGGCGCACCACAGCTTGGGCAATCGGTTTTAAAAAAAGGCGTTTTTTCCATATAACGTCAATATTTCAGTTAAATCAGCGCAAGGTTTAAGGCCGTCTGAAAACGGATTGAATATGCTTTCAGACGGCCTAACAGATTTTATTGTTCAGCCGATGGTTGTATATCGTCCAGTGTACCTTCGCCACGTTGTGCAACCGTCCAAACAGCCCTTTCTGCCACCAACTCCCTGCACAAGATTTCCTTCACTTTTTCCAATTTCATACTGCCGCAAATAAATGCATCTATGGCAGCGAAGCGGTGTTCCGGCCAAGTGTGGATGCTGATATGGGACTCGGCGAGCAGTAAAACGCCGGTTACGCCGCCTGCGCCGCCGAAGGTGTGGAAGTGTTCGGTCAATATGGTGGCTTCTGCAGCCTGTGCGGCAGCTGCCAAAGCGGTTTTCAGACGGCCTTCATCTTTTAAGATGGCTTCATCGCAACCGTATAAGTCCAATAGGCCATGATTACCGGGCATGTGGGTCATTTATGGCCTCCGGAATAACCACTGCCGCCGTAATAGCCTCCGGAGTGCATACGCGAGCCGTCGGAGTCGGAAGAGCCGTAGCTGATGATCATGGAGATGACGATGATGATGGTGCTGAAAATGATGTAAGTAATTCTCGACATGTTAATCCTCGTCCTCGTCTTTTTTGCCCATGGTCCACAACAACCAGCATCCTATAAAGATGACGGTAAGCGCAGCAGAACTGTCGCCGGTCAGCAGCGCAGGGAGGTTGACGACAACCAAGATGGCAGTCATTATGATTCTTAATGATTTATCAATGCCGTCTGCCGCCATGTTTGCAGTGTAATGCGGAGCTTGGCTGGTCAGATTAAACGCATCTGCAATTTCCCGATAAGCAATTGGGGCACTTCTAGTCCATGCCATTTCGTGACTGTTTAGTTCGGAGCCAATCTTACGGCTTTGTCCGTCTCGGTAATCGCTGTAATAGTTCAAATCACCGCTTCGGACACGCCAATAAAACGCTCCGCTGGCAAGCCTAACCCGTCCGCCATAGTCATAAAGTTTGCCATAGCCTTGCGGTTGGCGGTTGCGGTCGAGGCGCGGCCAATCGTTCAAGGTTTCGGAAATACTCCAACCTTCATCAGCTTCAACCAGCCATAAGAAACCCTGTGTAGGGTTATAAAGCAGATACTCTGTCCATTGCCCTTCCGGTGTCAGTGTATGCTTGGCACCTTTGAATAAGTTATCAAATGTTTCCTGCGCATCTGTTTCTAAATATCGGATTGCGCCGATAACATGAAACTCTTTATTTTTCAGACGGCCTGTCGAGCCGACAGGCAAAGTAAACATCGTATTTTGCGACAAACGCAAATTGTTGGCGGTAATAAGCTCCGCTTTATCCCTGCCGACTACCAATTCGCTGCCGCAACTTTGACAGTTCAGATGGGAAGTCAGCCCGTTTACCCAATGAATGGACGAGCCGCAGTTGGGACAGTTTTCTGAGGAAATACTGCCTTTCAGACGGCCTGCGCTTTCTTTGATTTCGTCTTCGCTGCGGGTGTTTTCCAGCTTCAAATCATCTAGGTTTACCATCCGCCCGAAGAAGGCTTCGGGTGTTTCATTGTTGTAATCGAGCGTGATGAAAAGGTTTTCGCAACGCCAGTCGGAAACCCGATTTTCTGTATCCTCTTTCAAAACAAACGGCAATTCGCCCTGCGCGGCGGCGCGTTTCAAGCTGATTTTGCGGACATCGGAGGCAATATAGTGCTTATCTTGAAAAGTCAGCTCGCTAAATCCGGCTCGCGTGTCTTCAAATTTCGGCGGATTATCGATTTCGACCGGCATGGTCATCACATACAAATCGCCCGCCTCAGAAAGCCAACCGGCTCTGCCGTCGTCAAATAGCGCATACCATTCATTCCACGCACCATCGTCGTATTGCACCTGAAGCCGTCCGACCAAGATAAAGCGTTGAGCGACAAATGTGCCGTTGGTTCCGATTTGCAGCGGACTAAAATCTTCCAGCAATGCGGAATCGCGGCCGGAGTCGACAACGCCGTTATCTTGCCGCACCAGCATGCTGTTGCAATAGCCGCACACCAGCGTCACGGCAGAAGCAGAATGCGCTTCGACAGGTGCGCCGCAGCTTGGGCATTCGGTTTTGAAGAAAGGGGTTTGAGACATGGGTTTGCTTTTACAGAATGGGTTGGAATGTTTCAGACGGCCTTAGCGTTTCTATCAACTGGTTTTATCAATGATTTCAGATTAGAAACAAACCAAATCGCCGAACGGACTCAATCAAATGATTCGAAAGGCCGTCTGAAACCTTTTCACAGAAGCAGCTCAACGCTTCTTTGAATGATATTTTTCAGACGGCCTTCAATTGATCAACCAATCAGCTGCTTCAACACTTCAGCCTTGGCCTTATCAAAATCTTCTTGCGAAATCAAACCGCCATCCAGCAAAGACTTGAGTTTCACCAATTTCGCCTGCGGATCTTCGGCAGCCGGCTGAACATTTTGCTGAGCGTGCTGCGCATTCGGCTGCATCATGCCCGCCATGGCACCCGCCATCGCCTGACCAATACCGGTACCTACGCCCAAGCCTGCACCGATTCCGGCAAGTCCGCCTTCATTTTGTGCCGCAAGCGGGATGGATTCGGCGGTTTGATATTGGGTGTAGCGTCCCAAATCGCCGATAACGCCCATCGAAATTTTCTTATCCAATGCAGCCTGAATAGACGCGGGCAAGGAAATGCTTTCAACAGTGAAGTTTTCCAGCGCCAAACCCAGCTTGGCAAATTCCGCGCCAAGCAATTCGCCGATTTTTTGCGACAGCAAAACTTGGTTCGCCGCCATATCCAAGAATGGGATACCGGAGCTGCCAAACGCAGCCGCCAACTGGGTGACTGCAATATTGCGCAGCTGGTTTTCCAAATCTACGCCGCTGTATTGCGCCGCCACACCGCTGACTTCTTTGAAGAATTTTGCCGGATCGCTGATGCGGTAAGAATACATACCGAACGAACGCAGTTGCACAGCACCAAACTCGGCATCGCGCACGGTAACAGGTTGGGACGTACCCCATTTACGTGCGAGCTGTTGTTTGGTATTGAAAAAGTAAACATCCGATTTAAACGGAGACTCAAAAAGCTTGTCCCAGTTTTTCAAGTTGGTCAGCACTGGCAGCGTTTGCGTATTGAGCGTGTAACGCCCCGGCCCGAACACATCGGCGGTTACGCCTTCATCGACAAACATCGCCATCTGCGCCTCACGCACAGTCAGGCTCGCACCGTTTTGAATCTCCTCATCGGCAATCGGAAAACGCCACATCAGCAGGCTGTCATCGGGATTCGGCCATTGAATGACGTCGATAAACTGTTTCTTGATAAAGTTGAACATCGCAGTTCCTTATTTGAAGAAGAAGGGATAACTTATGGGCAGTCAGGTCAATTTGCCTGGTCGGTTATATCGCTTATTTTATATAAATATAATGTCATACGATATTAACATTCAAAATGTCTTTATGCATGGGAATAGAGTGGGTTGCTCTATCTATTTTTAGTGTTAACCCACTAGCCAACCCAGAAACATTAACATATCATTAAAATTCATGCAGACTCTGTTTTACACTATTTTTCTGCTTTTACCTGCGCTATATCATAAAAAAGACAAATACAGGTAGAAAATCATTAAACACCATACCAAGCGTTCACTACACCTGTTAATATTTACCAAATCCTAGAAATTCATCATGCTGTATTGTCAAATTATCACATTGGCTTTCATAAAGTAAAAGGAATTTATATGAAAAATTCTGCTCATTTCTGTTTTGCAGTGTTAGCACTCTCTGCTGCCGTAAGTACACAGGCTGCCCGCCCTGTTGAATTTACCGTTGGTAGCGAATATTACAACGAGACCTATCGCGAATACGAAAAAGATGGTAGTCGCTTAATGCAGCAAAAAGGCAACTTATGGTCTATTAATGCCGGCGTAAAATACCGTTTCAACGATCGCCATGCGGCAAAATTAGAAGGCCGTTATTCGCGCGGTAAAACAGATTACACAGGAAGCGTACAATATATAACTGAGGATTATATCGACGATTCAGCAAGTTATGGCTCAGCCACGCTCAAAAATGCACCACGCCGCGCATACGATATCCGTGCCTTATACGAATATACACTCCCGATTAACGATCGCTTTAGCATTACTGCCGGAGCCGGCTTGGGACACCGTGTTCTGAGAGACTTAAGCAGCCGCATTGATCCTAATGATTATGACCGCAAAAACCGAACCACATATGCGCAAATCAATACTGGAGTAAATATCGCCCTTCCTGCAAACTTTGAGATATCTCCCCGCATTGCCTACAATCGTGCCGTGAAAGGCCGCCAATATTCTTACGAACCCGACCAGGTAGAAACCCGAATGAAACAAGGTGGCGGACAAGGTATTGAGGTTGAAGTACCTGTATCTAAAAAATTCGCTAACGGTTCCAAAATCAGCCTCACTCCATTCTATCGCGGCTGGAAAGTTAAAGAATCGAACCTTACCGTTACGGAAGAGTATGACTCATATGAATTGGGATCTATAGAACCTAAAAACCACACACACGAAGCGGGCGTAAGATTGCAATACTCTTTCTAATTTGATGAACTTAAGTAGTTAAAATGTTTCAGACGGCCTTGTATATAACAGGCCGTCTGAATTTTTTGATGCTTTCAGAATTTCACTATAACGCCAATACCATCAGACATAAGACCTTATCAGTCAAAAAAATCTACCGATAATTTTTCTAGGCAGGAGTCAGGATCAGCACATCTTTTGCTATCCAACCGACCATCAAAATCAAGTCAAACAAGCAGCGTTCAAAATGCCGATCGAGATGGACACTGCACCAAACAACGCGCCGACGGCAACATTGTTGCCAATGAGTTCTGCGGTAGCGCCTTTAATCATCATTGTTGCTGCGAAATAGACAAAAATCTGAATTACGGCTGCGGCAAGGGCCCACAGGATAAAATCGATAAAGCTGACGCTGTGGGCAATACTTGAAGCCAGTGTCAGACAAAAACCGACCAACGCGCCGCCAAATGATAAGGCGCAGGCAAGGTTGCCATTTTTAATCAGGCGCAATTCTTCAACGGGTGTAATCCGCAGATATACGGCAGCAAAAACAACGGTCATGGCGATGCCTGCCAACATGTATTGCAGGTAGAGCAGATATTGGGACAGAGAAATACTCACGATAAGATTCCTTGGTTTGCAATAAAGTGATTATGCCATATTTTTGAAGATAAACCCTTCGGAAAATATGGCATTTTTAGAAGCGCTTCACGCCGTCTGAAACGGTCTGATTTTTAATTCATGTTTTATTGTGATAATTGTTGACGATTTTTGTATGTTTATGTAACTATTGCGCACCGCTATTTATTAGAGCAAAGAGGAGAATATGAGCATACTCGCCGCTATCCGCCCTAAAGAGCCTTTGCGCCATCTACGCTGGTTTGACATGCTGATTGTGACCGCTATCCTGTTCGGTCAATTTGCCTACCGTTCTACCCAACTTTATATCGCCAGCCTGATGCCGCAAGTGGAAACAGCCGCAGTTGCCGAAGAAGTGCGCGATACTGCGGTAACCGGCGTAGCTTATTCTGAAAACATGAGCCTGCAGTTGACGCTGCTTGCTATTGCTCTGATTTACCTCGTTATCCGCCGTTTCGACTTTAAGCAGCTGCCGATTCGCTTTAATTTAGGCGTATTGTTTTGGACGCCTGTGATTTTTATCCTGATGGGTCTAACTGCCGATGCGGTAACTTCGTTAAGCGGCGGCTACAATTATTTCACCACTGAAATCTTCCAATACATCAAACCATTATCCATTTTTGACAAATTCGCCGCCCTTGCGCCGATGGCCATCCTCTACGGCCTTTTAAACGGCTTTTATGAGGAATTCTGTTTCCTCGGTCTTTTAACCTGCGTGGAAGACAAATACAAATGGCAGGCATTGGCCTATTCGACCTTGGTGCGCATCTCCTTCCATACTTATCAAGGCATGCTTTGGGCGACCGTCATCGGCGTTGTTTTCGGCTTGATGTACTACTTCTTCTACAAATACAAAGTCAAAAATCTGCTGCCGTTTTTCCTGATTCACGCCTTGGCAGATATCTTCGGCTCCGGCTTCATCTATTTGATTTGCGCTTAATGGCAACGATTGGATGAATAAACAAGGCCGTCTGAAACATCATTTTTCAGACGGCCTTTTATCATCTATCGGCTTACTTAATCAAAGTAATTGCCACATCTGCATCTTCGGTTGCAACAGCCTCAATCACTGCATCTCCGCCAAACCGCAACACCGAGCCTGCGCCGACCGTATGTTTTTCCTTCTGATTCAAGGTTACGTCAAAGCTCCCTTTTCCAACGGCAAAAATCAGCGTTTTAAAACCCGGATGATCATGCGGCTTAATCTGCTCCCCTTTTTTCATATCTTTCTTAACGACCATGTAATTTTCGCCGCTGAAAATCTTACCATTTTCAGAAGAAACCTCTCCCAAGGGAGCGGCAGAAACGGCAACGGAAAACAAAGCAGACAGCAATACGGCAGAAATATTGACAACTTTCATGACAAGCCTTTCTTGAAAATAGGGCTTTCATTCTACAAAAAACCACTATATTGTTCAATAATAATTCTCATTTCTTAATCTAAAGACCATCTGAACTCCAACGATATTTTTCAGACGGCCTGATTGGCCTGTATAATATTCTCTTATTAATAAAATCGCTTTACACACCCATCAAATGGAAACCGTCAGAAAAGATCCGCTCGGCTCGGCATGGATGGTTATTGCCGCGCTCGGCTTTACCGTCATGAACCTCTCCATCAAAGCCGCCTCAACGCAATTCGGCTTTTCCAGCGGCGAGCTGGTCTTTTGGCGCATGCTGGTCTCCACCCTGTTCTTAGGCATCATGGCCAAAGCGCAAGGCAACACGTTTTCCACGCCGCATTGGAAAACCCATCTCAACCGTAGCGTCATCGGCACGCTTGCCATGATGTGCACGTTTTATTCCGTCATGCACCTGCCGCTGGCAACAGGCGTCACGCTCAACTACACGTCCTCCATCTGGCTGGCCATCTTTTCATTTTTCATTTTAAAAGAAAGAATTACGCTTTATACCCAAGCCATTTTGGTTATGGGCTTTATCGGCGTTATCCTGTTGCTCAACCCATCTTTTCAAGGAGGACAAGAATTTGCCGCGCTGGTCAGTTTGGCAGGCGGCGCCATGTCTGGCTGGGCATATTTGCAGGTGCGCGAACTCTCGCTTTTGGGCGAACCGGGCTGGCGCGTGGTGTTTTATTTGTCGCTTACCGGCCTGATTATGGGCGCAGTCTGGAGCACCATCACAGGCTGGCATCCGCTGACCGTGTCTTCCCTGCCCTATCTGGCCGGCATCGGCATCTCTGCCATGATTGCACAATTGGCCATGACCCGCGCCTACAAGGTCGGCAAGAAATTCACCGTTGCCTCGCTTTCCTACCTGACCGTCGTTTTCTCCGCCCTATCCGGCGTACTGCTTTTCGGCGATAAAATCACTTGGCAGGAAGCCGCCGGCATGGTTATCATTGTTGCAGGCGGCGTGTTCAGCAGCTTTACTCCGGCCTCAATCAAAAAATTTCTGATGAAGCAATAATTTAACAAGGAGAACACCATGATTTCCATCCGCGAACAATCTTACGGCTTAAATGTAGCGCTGTACAACGAGTTCACTTTGGACGATTTCCGCCAATTGGAAGAAGCCTTGTTGGCCGCAAAACAAAAAGTCCATCTGCCCGATATCCTTTTGGATTTGTCCATGCTGAAAGACTTCACCATCGATATGGCCGTCGAGCAAATTAAATTCCTCAACCAACACGAAACCGACTTCGGCCGCGTTGCCGTCATTACCGACGACATCTGGATCAAACTCGGCGCGCGCCTTTCCAGCCTCTTGACCAACCAACATCCCAAATATTTCAGCGACGCTGCCGAAGCACAGGCTTGGTTGTTGGCAAGCAATTTGAAATAAAGACAAGGCCGTCTGAACGCATTATCTGAGCAAATTCAAAACCGCTTAGGCTCAAAATCAACGGTATTACAATATTTTTCAAAGCATAAAAAGGCCGTCTGAAACCTTGCAACCTGCAAAGTTTCAGACGGCCTTTCATTGTTTTTATTCAAAAACTTACATCACATTCAATACTTCAATACCCAACAACTCCAAGCCTTGTTTCAGCGTGTTGCCGGTCAGCTTCGCCAGTTGCAGGCGGCTGTTGCGGGTTGCGCCTTCTGATTTCAAAATCGGGCAGGCTTCGTAGAAGCGGCTGAACAGAGTGGCAATTTGATAGAGGTAGGCGGCGAGATAGTGCGGATACGCAGTATCTGCCACGCTTTGCAGTACGTCCTCAAATTTCAACAGCTCGGCGGCCAGTTGTTTTTCCAAAGGTTCGGTCAAAACGGTTGGCGCGGTTGCGTCCCATTCGCCTGCTTTGCGGAACACGCTTTGTACGCGTGTGTAGGCGTATTGCAGGTAAGGGGCGGTATTGCCTTCAAACGAAAGCATGGCATCCCAATCGAACACATAATCGCTGGTGCGGTTTTTGCTCAAATCAGCATATTTGACTGCGCCGATGCCGACGGTTTTGCCGATTTTTGCCGCTTCGTCCGCACCCAATTCGGGATTTTTTTCTTTCACCAAAGCAGTGGCGCGTTCGACGGCTTCGGTCAGCAGGTCAACCAGTTTTACGGTGTCGCCGCTACGTGTTTTGAACGGTTTGCCGTCTTTGCCCATCATCGTGCCGAAGCCGATAAACTCGGCTTTTGCATTTTCCGGCAGATAGCCTGCTTTGCGGGAAGTGGTAAAGAGTTGCTCAAAGTGCAGGGCTTGGCGGTGGTCGACGACGTACAGCAGGCGGTCGGCTTTCAGACGGCCTATGCGGTAGCGCAGGCACGCCAAGTCGGTGGAAGCGTATAGGAAGCCGCCGCCTTGTTTTTGCACGATAAATGCGGCAGGTTCGCCCTCTTTGTTTTTGAACTCGTCCAAGAACACGACTTTCGCGCCGTCGTCTTCGACTGCCAGGCCTTTTTCGACCAAATCATCGACCACGGGTTGCAAATCGTCGTTGTATTTCGATTCGCCCGCCACGTCCTCAGGACGCAGTTTCAAGCCCAGC
Organism: Neisseria sp. P0014.S009; assembly: GCF_051958155.1. Lineage (NCBI taxonomy): Bacteria > Pseudomonadati > Pseudomonadota > Betaproteobacteria > Neisseriales > Neisseriaceae > Neisseria > Neisseria sp. P0014.S009. Next base: position 259,129 of record NZ_JBQCVS010000001.1, read on the forward strand.
GTGTCGTAAACGGCTTGGGCGTGCGAGAGTGAAATATCGACAAACTGTTTCCACAATGCCAACACGGTTTCATCGCCGCCTTGCAGCTTCACAACGTATTCGCGCGCGGTGTCGGCAAAGGCAGGATCTTCGTCAAAGCGTACTTTGGCAGCGCGGTAAAACTGCTCCAAATCCGCCAACTCAAACGCGGCATTATCTTTTTGCTGCTCAACCAAATAAGCAACCAACATGCCGAACTGCGTACCCCAGTCGCCGACGTGGTTTTGACGGATGACGGTGTTGCCCATAAATTCCAACACGCGTGAAATGCTGTCGCCGATGATGCTGGAACGCAGGTGGCCGACGTGCATTTCCTTTGCCAAATTAGGCGAAGAATAGTCGATAACGACGGTTTGCGGTTTGTCGGTTTTCGCTATACCGAAACGCGTGTCGTTCAAGGCCGTCTGAATGTTTTGGGCAAGAAATTCGGGGCGCAGGCGCAGGTTGATAAAGCCGGGGCCGGCGACTTCTGCGCTTTCAATCACGGCGTTGCCCACCAATGCTTCGGCCACTTTTTGCGCCAACTCGCGTGGATTTTGTTTGGCTTTTTTCGCCGCACCCATCACGCCGTTGATTTGGAAATCGCCGTGTTCAGCGTTTTTGGTCGGCTGCAAAACAACGGGACTGTCGGCGATGCCTGCGGCGACAAAGGCGGCGGCGGCTTCGCGTTCGACGGTTTGGTATAAATTCATGTTGTCGGTCTCTATCAATTCAAATCAGGCGGTATTTTAAAAGAATTTCGGGCTTTAAAACAGGGCAAGCTGCAATACTTTTCCAGCGGCTTGTTATATGATTGCATTCTGATTCAACGATTTTGCTGTAAAGGCCGTCTGAAAGGAAAAGCCATGAACCCTAAAAATACGCTTTGTCTGATTGTCGATATTCAAGAACGCCTGCTGCCCGCCCTTTCCGGCGCGGACGAAATGTTGGAACGCTGCCGTCTGCTGATTCAAGGCTTGACGGCTTTGGACATCCCCTTTGCCGTAACCGAACAATATCCGAAAGGTTTGGGCAACACTGTATCCGCCGTATCGTTGCTGTTGCCCGAAGGCACGCCGGTTGTCGAGAAAACCCGATTTTCGGCATTTTTGCCCGAAATTCAGGAAATCTTACGCAAAAACGACATTAAGCACGTTATTTTAGTGGGTGCGGAAGCGCATATCTGTATGCTTCAGACGGCCTTGGATTTGAAGGTGCAAGGTTACGCCGTATCCCTGCCTTTTGAATGCACCGCCTCGCGCACGACTGCCAACCGCGACAATGGTTTGGCGCAACTGAGCCGTCAGGGCATTATCATTTCCAATGTCGAAAGTATTTTGTTCCAACTGCTCGGCGATGCCAAACATCCGGCCTTTAAGACTATCTCCAAACTGATTCAATAACAGGCCGTCTGAAATGCAATACACCATCCGCCCTGCCCTGCGCCAAGACTTGCCCGCCATCGTCGATATTTACAACAGCACCGTGTCCACGCGCCAATCCACCGCCGATTTGTCGCCGACCACGGTTGTCGAACGCGAAATGTGGTTTGCCGCGCACACGGACAAACGCCCGATCTACGCCCTTTACGATGCCGACGGCACCGTATTGGCCTGGGGCAGTTTCAGCGACTACCATCCGCGCTACGCCTACCACATCAGCGCGGAAGTCAGCATTTATGTCCGCCACGATATGCGCGGCACATGCTCGAACGCGCGCCGTCCTTAGGCATCCGCAACGTCATCGCGCTTGTGTTCGGCCACAACTATCCGAGCCTGAACCTGTTTCACCGTTTCGGTTTTGAAGAATGGGGGCGGCTGCCGCAAGTCTGCGATTTGGACACCATGTTGGCAGACGTCGTGATTTTAGGTAAAAAGATTGTGGATTGATTACGACAAAGGCCGTCTGAAAACTGAATTCAGACGGCCTTTTGACGGCAAAACCTTTATTCCGGTTTCTTCGCCAGCATGGTAACGAATTTAAACTGAATCGGATTGCCGAATTCGTCTTTCGCGTGCATCGAGCCCAGCTCTTCCTTGTATTCCACCAATTCCCAATCTTTATAGTATTCGCGCAACTCGCCCTCTCCAAACTTGAACGGGAACGGCATCGGGCAAGGGAAATCTTCCGTATCCATCGCAGACACGATCAGGTTGTAACCGCCGGGGTTGGTGTGTTCCTTCATATTGGCAATCACGTCAGGAACATAACGCGGCATCAGGAACATAAACACCACGGTCGTCACCATATAATCGAAGTTTTCCTGAATATTGGCGGCGTTGAGGTCGTATTCAAACGCGCGGACATTCAGTTCTTCAATACGCGCCAGCTCTTCCACGTTTTGAACCGCATGGGGATTATTATCGACAGCGGTAACGTCAAAACCTTTCAAACCTAAATACAGCGCGTTGCGGCCCTGACCGCAGCCCATATCCAAAACCTTGCCGACAGGTACGATGCCCTCGGCGGCACGGACGGCCGAATGTGTCGCGCTCATGCCGTATTTCTTATTGAAATAGTCCGCCGCCTCGCAGTAAAACGACAGTTGGATTTCCGTGTCTTGCGATTGCGGCGCGATAAAGTGCCATGCTTGCGGATGGATAATCCAATCATCGCTTTCAGGCGTCAGCTCGTGCGTAGCCGTAATATTGCCTGCCTCGTCCACTTCATTGAAGTTCAGACGGCCTTGAAGGACATTGAGGCAGCCCCAAGTACCGGCAGCAGTATTGTGTTTGGACAACAAGGCTTCGGGAATCTCGTCCGCCGTCCACACCGGCATCTGTTTGTAACAAAACAATTCTTGCTGTTCGCTCATCATATTTCCTTTCTATTTTGACGGTTTCAACACGGCTTCTGCCAAGGCTTTCTGAATGGCAATCACGCTCTTGTCGCTTTTAAACTGCAAGGTTTCAGTCGGCGCTTCGCCGGAAGAAACCCAAATCTTCAGCTCGGCATCCAAATCGAAATGGCCCGAGGTTTCCACCGAAAAGCGCGATACGGAACGATACGGAATCGAACGGTAAGACACTTTCTTGCCGGTCAAACCCTGCTTGTCCACCAACACCAGCCGATATTCGGTAAACACAATCAAATCGCGCACCAGGCTGAATGCCATTTTTACCTGTTCGCCATCAATCAGGATATTCGCCAAATCGCGTTCCACCGCATCGGCGTCTTTTTGCGAAGCATTGCCCAAAAGGCCACTGAACAATCCCATATCTGCCTGCTTTCTATACGAGTGATAAGTGCAGGGTATTTTACACGCGCAAACCGTATTTGCCGATATTTCAGACGGCCTTATGTTATGATACCGCCTTATTCGACAAAGACATGCCCATGGATAAACCCGTTTACCTCTACACAGACGGCGCATGCAAAGGCAACCCCGGCGCAGGCGGCTGGGGTGTATTTATGCGCTACGGCACACACGAAAAAGAATTGTTTGGCGGAGAAGCCGAAACCACCAACAACCGCATGGAGCTGACCGCCGTCATCGAAGGCCTAAAATCCTTAAAACGCCGCTGCCAAGTCGTCATCTGCACCGACTCGCAATACGTCAAAAACGGCATGGAAAGCTGGATACACGGCTGGAAAAAAAACGGCTGGAAAACCGCCGCCAAAAAACCGGTTAAAAACGACGATTTATGGAAAGAGCTGGATAGTTTGGTTCAACAACACGATGTCCGCTGGACGTGGGTAAAAGGCCACGCCGGACACCCTGAAAACGAAAAAGCCGACGAACTCGCTAATCAAGGGGCGGCAAAATTTGCATAACACTTCACCCATGACTGTACTCAAATATCTCAAACCATTCTTTTGGATTGCCATCATTGCATTGATTTGTGTGACGCCCATAGCGCTTATGTTCGCCTATTCGCCCTTTCATGATGTCAATGATTATTTTAACTTTGGATTGTGCGATCACATTGAGAGTGCCGAAGAATGTGACGACTTAATCACGCCTTCCTATTTATTTTGGTGGTTTATACCCAAACCGTGGCTTTTCGCATTCATCACGCTGACTGCTATTTACCTCATTCTAAAAATCCTGATTGAAATCATCCGATTCCTATTCAGACTGAGAAAGAAAAACCCATGACCTGCCCCATCTGCACTGCCGACAACGAAGACATTTTGCTGCAAACGCCCAATCTGCGCGTTATCGCCGTCCACAACGAAGCCGGCGCACCGGCATTCTGCCGCGTTATTTGGAATGACCATGTTTCCGAGATGACCGACCTTTCCCCTGCCGAACGCAACGAAATCATGGAAATGGTGTATCAGGTTGAAGCCGCAATGCGCCAAGTCTTCCGCCCGGCCAAAATCAATCTGGCCAGTCTCGGCAATGTTGTGCCCCACCTGCATTGGCACGTCATCGCCCGTTTTGAAAACGACGCCAACTTTCCTGCGCCGATTTGGGCCGCGCCCGTACGCGAACACGGTATGGCCTTGCCTGAAAATTGGCCGCAACAAATCAAAAACTTAATTGCTTAAACTTTCAGACGGCCTGTAAGGTCCGACACACCAAGCTTCAGGCCGTCTGAACATATAACGAAAGGAAAACCTCAATGAACTCCACCACGCGCCGCCATTTCCTGCGTACCTGCTCTGCCGCGGCAGGTGCAGGATTGTTGCAAGCCTGCGGCACCGGCACGACCACCACGCCGCAAACCAAAACCACATCTACCACCGCGAAAGCCCAAACCGTGCAACCTAAGCAACCCCATCCGCCACGTTCCGGCGACAACCTCCTGCGCGTTGTTGCGCCGTCAGGCTTCGCCGAAGATCCCAACCGCGTAACCACCGGCCTGACCCGCCTCTACAACGCAGGCTTTACCGTAACCAACCAACAGGCAGGCAGCCGCCGTTACCAACGCTTTGCCGGCAGCGACGCCCAACGCGCCGCCGACTTCCAAGACGTTGCCAGCGGCCGTGTTGAAACACCCAAAGTCCTCATGGGCTTGCGCGGCGGCTACGGCGCGGCACGTATCCTGCCGCAAATCGACTTCGCCTCACTCGGTGCCAGAATGCGCGAACGCGGCACATTGTTCTTCGGTTTCAGCGACGTGTGCGCCGTCCAACTCGCCCTGTTGGCCAAAGGCAATATGATGAGCTTTGCAGGCCCGATGGTGTATAGCGAATTCGGCAAAGCAGACCCCAGCGTCTTTACCATGGATTCCTTTATCCGCGGCACGACCAACAACGTCAACATCGTTGATGTTCCGACCATCCAACGCGCCGATGTCAACGTCGAAGGCACATTGTGGGGCGGCAACCTCAGCGTTCTCGCCTCCCTCGCCGGTACGCCTTACATGCCCGATATTCAAGGCGGCATCCTCTTTATCGAAGACGTCAGCGAGCAACCCTACCGCATCGAGCGTATGCTCAACACACTTTACCTGTCAGGTGTTTTGCAAAAACAACGCGCCATCATCTTCGGCGATTTCCGCATGGGCACCATCCGCGACGTGTACGACTCCAGCTACGACTTCTCCGCCGTCGTCAACCACATTTCGCGCACCGCCAAGATTCCCGTGTTGACCGGCTTCCCATTCGGCCACATCACCAATAAAACCACTTTCCCGTTAGGCGCGCATGCCAAAGTCCGCAGTACCGGCAATGGCGGTTATTCCGTCACCTTCAGCGGCTATCCTACGCTGAACCCGTCCGCGCTGACGCTCAACAACCTGCTGCCGCCTCCTGTTCCAACTTACGACAGCACCATCTACCGCGACAGCATTACTGAAGAAGTCACCGAATAAGGCTTGTTCAAATCAAAAGGCCGTCTGAAACCCAGTTTCAGACGGCCTTTTTATATCTTCATCTTAACCGTAACGTCGTTGGAAATCTTTCATAAAGTCAGCCAACGCGTTCACGCCTTCAAGCGGCATCGCATTGTAAATGCTGGCACGCATACCGCCGACGGTTTTATAGCCCTTAAGCAGGCACAAGCCCTGCAACTCGGCTTCCAACACAAAACGGCGGTCCAAGTCTTCGCTTGCAGTTTTGAAGACCACGTTCATTTTGGAGCGCGCATTAGGATGGATATCGTTGATGTAAAAACCGCCGCTGCCGTCTATCGTCTCATACAAGGTTTGCGCCTTAATTCGATTGACCGCTTCAATTTTTTTCACACCGCCCTGCGTTTGCAGCCAGCGGAATACCAAGCCCGACATATAAATCGCATAAGTGGAAGGCGTGTTGTACATACCGTCGCGGTTGATGTGCGAACGGTAGTTGAACACATCGGGAATATCGTTCGGACAACGCTCCAGTAAATCCTCGCGGATAATAACCACAGTTGCACCGGCAGGGCCGATATTTTTTTGCGCGCCGGCATAAATCAAGCCGTAATCGGACACATTAAACTCACGCGACAAAATCTCGCTCGACATATCGCATACCAACGGCGGCAGGCCGTCTGAAAGTTTGGGGACGTTTTGATACTGCAAGCCGTTTACGGTTTCATTAATCGCAAAATGAACAAACGCGGAATTCGGGTTGACATCCCAATCCTCCACCGCAGGCAGGTTCTTATAGGCATATTGCTCGCCGCCATGCGCAGCCAAACGGATTTCGGCATTGCTCAAACGGCTCATCTGCTCATAGGCAATACGGCTCCAGTTGCCCGTTACCACCGCGTCGGCAGTCGCAAAACCGTGCGCTAAATTCATGGCCACCATATTGAATTGCGTGGTCGCACCTCCCTGTAAAAACAGGATTTTATAGTTGGACGGAATATTCAAAAGCTGGCGCAAGTCTTGTTCGGCATGATGCAGAATACTCAAAAACATATCCGAACGGTGGCTCATCGCCATCACGGGGAAACCCGTACCGTTGTAGTCGAGCATCTCCTGTTGCGCGGTACGCAATACCGCTTCCGGCAATACGGCAGGACCTGCGGAAAAATTGTAAATCGGGTGTGCGGACATGGCGACCTTCTTTCTTATTCGGTGGGTATGAAGAAATTGTAGAACCGCCTTGCACATTGTGCAAGTACGAAAAATCAGGAAATACAAGGCCGTCTGAAAACAAAGCAACACCAATTATTTGTTTTCCAAAATAATTTCAAAAACACTACATCAAAACTTGTCAACAATTTCCTTTTCAGACGACCTCAACCCTCCCCTTTACATTTAAGCAATCACTTCAAAAAATCCACGCCAAATCAACACTTTTCTTTTATCTTGAAAACAGTTATAATAGGCCAATTTTTCAAATCACACGAAAAATGGCCGCGCGGCCATTTTTTTGTTTATGTACTTCTGGAGAAGCATGGATATTCAAAGCATTCTTGATAAAACCCTGCCCGGCTTGGGCTACGAGCTGGTCGATTTCGAACTGACCGCACAAGGCGATTTGCGCGTTTTCATCGATAAAGAAGGCGGCATCACCGTCGAAGACTGCGCCACTGTCAGCAACCATCTGAGCCGCGTGTTTATGGTTGAAGACATCGACTACAAACGTTTGGAAATCTCCAGCCCGGGCCTTGACCGTCCGCTGAAAAAAGCCGCCGACTTCGTGCGCTTCGCCGGCCAGAACGCCAAAATCAAAACACGCCTGCCGATTGATGGTCAGAAAAACTTCATCGGCCGCATCGAATCTTGCGAAAACGACATCGTTACCGTCTCTTTCGACGGCAAAACCGCCCAAATCGAATTGAGCAACATCGACAAAGCCCGTTTACGCCCCGAATTTAAATTTTAAAAACCGATTACTTGGAGATTCTAGAAAATGAGTCGCGAAATGTTACAGCTGGCCGAAGCGCTGGCAAGTGAAAAAAACGTTGAAACGGAAGTCGTATTCAAAGCCCTTGAATTCGCCCTCTCTACTGCTGCCAAGAAAAAAGCCGACCGCGAGCACATGGACGTGCGCGTCGAAATCGACCGCGATACCGGCGAATACCAAACCTTCCGCCGCTGGCTGATTGTTGCCGATGAAGACTACACCTACCCCGACGTAGAAAAAACCATCGAGGAAATCCAAGAAGAAATTCCCGGCACCACCATCCAAATCGGCGAATACTACGAAGAGCAGCTGCCAAACGAAGGTTTCGGCCGCCAAGCCGCGCAAACTGCCAAACAAATCATCCTGCAACGCATCCGTGATGCGGAGCGCGAGCAAAACCTGAACGAATTCCTCGCTTCTAAAGAAGACATCGTTTCCGGTACGGTAAAACGTGTCGAGCGCCACGGCATCATCGTTGAAGTCGTCGCAGGCAAACTTGATGCCCTGATTCCGCGCGAAGAAATGATTCCACGCGAAAACTTCCGCAGCGGCGACCGCATCCGCGCCCTCTTCCTGCGTGTGGACGAAATCGGCAATACCGGCCGCAAACAAGTCATTTTGAGCCGTACCAGCGGCGACTTCTTGGCCAAACTCTACGCTAACGAAGTACCTGAAATTGCAGACGGCCTGTTGGAAATCCGCGAAGTAGCACGCGATCCAGGCCAACGTGCCAAAGTTGCCGTTAAGGCCAACGACCAACGCATCGACCCGCAAGGTACTTGTATCGGCGTGCGCGGTTCTCGTGTTAACGCCGTGAGCAACGAATTGTCCGGCGAACGCATCGACATCGTATTGTGGTCTCCTGAGCCTGCCCAATTCGTAATGAATGCGCTGTCTCCCGCCGAAGTAAGTCGCATCGTGATTGATGAAGACAAACACGCTGTTGATGTAATTGTTGATGAAAACCAACTGGCGCTAGCCATCGGCCGCGGCGGTCAAAACGTCCGTCTGGCTTCCATCCTGACCGGCTGGCAGCTGAACATCATGACCGTTGAAGAAGCCGACGAGCGCAATGCCGCCGAAGACGCTGTTATCCGCAACCTATTCACCACCCACTTGAACATCGACGACGAAACCGCCGATATCTTGGTGGAAGAAGGTTTTGCCACTTTGGAAGAAGTTGCTTACGTTCCAGCGGCAGAATTGCTTGCCATTGACGGCTTTGACGAAGAAATCGTTGAAACCCTGCGTAACCGTGCACGCGACGCGATCCTGACCATTACCATCGCCGCAGAAGAAAAACTGGGCGAAGTGTCTGAAGACATGCGCAATTTGGACGGCGTAGATTCCGATATGTTGCGCAAACTGGCCGAAGCCGGAGTTACCCAACGCGATGATCTGGCCGAATTGTCTGTTGACGAATTGGTCGAAATTACCGGTGTTGACGAAGAAGAAGCCAAAAAAGTGATTTTGGCTGCACGCGAACACTGGTTTACTGAAGAAAACAACTAAGGGGGTACTGAATGAGTAATACAACCGTAGCGCAATTTGCCGCCGAACTAAACCGCCCCGTCGATGATTTGCTTAAACAATTGAAAGAAGCCGGGGTCAATAAAAACAGCGGTAATGACAGCATAACCACTGACGACAAACAATTGCTGACCGCTTACCTGCAAAAGAAAAACGGCAGCAACAGTGGCACCATCAGCATCCGCCGCAAAAAAACCGAAGTCAGCACCGTTGACGGCGTAAAAGTGGAAACACGCCGCCGCAGCCGTGCCGTTACCATTCCTTCTTCCGAAGAATTGGTAGCGGAAGCTAAAGCCAAAGTAGCAGCGGAAAACCAAAAAGCTGAAGCAGAAAAAGCAGCTGCTCAAGCTGCCGAAGAAAAAGCCAAAGCTGAAGCAGAAGCTGCCGCAAAAGCCGAAGCCCGTGCCAAAGCAGAGGTCGAAGCAGCCAGACTAAAAGCAGCCAAAGCCGCACCAAAAGCAGAAGGCAAACCTGCCGAAGCCAAAAAAGAAGAAGCCAAACCGGTTGAAGCCGTAGAAGCTAAGGCCGAAGCAAAAGTTAAGGCTAAAGCAGACAACAAGCCGTCTGAAAAATCCGTTGAAGCTGAAAAACCAGCCGAAGCCAAAAAACCTGCCAAAGCCAAACAAGACAAAGGCAGCAAAGGCAAAGAAGCGAAAAAAGCAGCCAAACCTGCCGCTCCTGCCGTACCGCAACCTGTCGTCAGCGTGGAAGAACAGGCTCAACGCGATGAAGAAGCCCGTCGTGCCGCCGCCCTGCGTGCGCATCAAGAAGCCTTGTTGAAAGAAAAACAAGAGCGTCAAGCACGCCGTGAAGCCATGAAACAACAGGCCGATCAAGACTCAAAACCTACTAAAGAAGCCAAATCAGGCGAACGCAATAAGCCTGCCGAGAAAGCAAAAGCGGCATCCGGCGAAGGCAAATCCGAACACAACGCGCGCGGTAAAAAAGAAGACCGTCGTGACCGTGACGAAGAAAACCAAGGCCGTAATGCCAAAGGTAAAGGCGGCAAAGGCGGCCGTGACCGCAACAATGCTCGCAATGGCGACGACGAGCGCGTACGCGGCGGCAAAAAAGGCAAAAAACTCAAACTTGAGCCAAACCAACACGCCTTCCAAGCGCCGACCGAACCTGTCGTACACGAAGTTTTGGTGCCTGAAACCATTACCGTTGCCGACTTGGCACACAAAATGGCCGTTAAAGGCGTTGAAGTGGTTAAAGCCCTGATGAAAATGGGCATGATGGTAACCATCAACCAATCTATCGACCAAGACACTGCCCTGATTGTAGTGGAAGAACTCGGCCACATCGGCAAACCTGCTGCAGCCGACGACCCTGAAGCATTCCTGGATGAAGGCGTTGAAGCAGTTGAAGCCGAAGCATTGCCGCGTCCACCGGTTGTTACCGTGATGGGTCACGTTGACCACGGTAAAACTTCCCTGCTGGACTACATCCGCCGCGCCAAAGTGGTACAAGGCGAAGCGGGTGGCATTACCCAACACATCGGTGCATACCACGTTGAAACCCCTCGCGGCGTGATTACTTTCTTGGATACTCCGGGTCACGAAGCGTTTACCGCAATGCGTGCGCGCGGTGCGAAAGCAACCGATATCGTGATCCTCGTGGTTGCCGCCGACGACGGCGTGATGCCGCAAACCATCGAGGCAATTGCCCACGCTAAAGCCGCCGGCGTACCAATTGTGGTTGCCGTCAACAAAATCGATAAAGAAGCCGCCAACCCTGAGCGTATCCGCCAAGAGCTGACTGCGCACGAAGTCGTGCCTGACGAATGGGGCGGCGATGTACAGTTTATCGACGTTTCCGCTAAAAAAGGCCTGAACATCGATGCATTGCTCGAAGCCGTCTTGCTCGAAGCCGAAGTTTTGGAACTGACTGCCCCAGTCGATGCACCTGCCAAAGGTATCATTGTTGAGGCACGTTTGGACAAAGGCCGCGGCGCGGTTGCCACATTGCTGGTTCAAAGCGGTACACTGAAAAAAGGCGATATGCTGCTGGCCGGTACTGCATTCGGTAAAATCCGTGCAATGGTTGACGAAAACGGCAAAGCCATCAATGAAGCCGGTCCGTCTATCCCTGTCGAAATCCTCGGCTTGTCCGACGTTCCGAACGCAGGCGAAGATGCAATGGTATTGGCTGACGAGAAAAAAGCGCGCGAAATCGCCCTCTTCCGTCAAGGCAAATACCGCGACGTACGCTTGGCCAAACAACAGGCCGCAAAACTGGAAAACATGTTCAACAACATGGGCGAAAACCAAGCCCAATCCTTGTCCGTCATCATCAAAGCAGACGTACAAGGTTCTTACGAAGCTTTGGCGGGCAGTCTGAAAAAACTGTCCACAGACGAAGTGAAAGTGAACGTGTTGCACAGCGGCGTTGGCGGCATTACCGAATCTGATGTCAACTTGGCCATCGCTTCCGGCGCATTCATCATCGGCTTTAACGTCCGTGCAGATGCTTCCGCACGCAAACTGGCTGAGAATGAAAACGTGGAAATCCGTTACTACAACATCATTTACGATGCCATCGACGACGTGAAAGCCGCCATGAGCGGTATGCTCTCTCCGGAAGAGAAAGAGCAAGTAACCGGTACGGTCGAAATCCGTCAGGTTATCTCCGTTTCTAAAGTCGGCAACATTGCAGGCTGTATGGTTACCGACGGTGTGGTCAAACGCGATTCCCATGTCCGCCTCATCCGCAACAACGTGGTTATCCATACCGGCGAGCTGTCTTCTTTGAAACGCTACAAAGACGACGTCAAAGAAGTCCGCATGGGCTTCGAGTGTGGTCTGATGCTCAAAGGCTACAACGAGATTATGGAAGGCGACCAACTCGAATGTTTCGACATCGTCGAAGTTGCCCGTACTCTGTAATCAGACAGGCCGTCTGAAAAATCAGAAGCAGGTTTTGCAATGCGAAACCTGCTTCTTTTTTTCAGACGGCCTTTTTACAACCATTCATAGTTTGAAACTATGAAAATTGATGTGTGGTATATAAGAAACAAAACAGACATACAAGGCAAAGCCATTTAGCAAAAGAATAGACGGCAAACTAAGCCTGATAAAGCTCTCTATATATTGTCATATCTTAACGTTTCTGTTGTTTTTATCAAATTTCGGCACTAGTATATACAGCCTAAACACAATACAAATTAAGCAATACCGGCCATATGCCGGATACGTTTACTTCCTTGTTACTCTCATCAATATCTAAAGAAAATATCATGACAATTGAAAAAGCAATGTGCACCCCCAATGCGCAATTTGAATTACGACATTTAGAGCAATTACAACCTTCCGCCCTTGAACAAGTAACGACAGGCACGTCGGAAGATGACGTTTATTATGTAACCCTCAGTGACGATACAATCATTGAAAACCCAAATGGCGGCGATGATACGGTTTGCAGCAACGTCAGCTACACCCTTCCAAACCACGTTAAAAACCTTGTTTTGACCGGTACAGCCAACATTTTCGGTGCTGGCAACAACAGCAACAACATCCTCATCGGCAATGAAGGCCGCAACCGCCTCAACAGCGGGCGCGGTGACGACATCGTTTACGGCGGCGGTGGCAACGATGTCATCAATGGTGGCGAAGGCAACGACCTTCTTTTCGGCGAAACAGGCAATGACACCCTCAACGGCGAAGCAGGCAACGATGTGCTTGAAGGTGGAGAAGGTGACGACACCTATCTTTTCTCTACCAAAAGCGAGCAAGACACCATCATCGACAATCAAGGCCATAACAGCATCCGCTTTCATACTGATCTGAGCCTTAACGATTTAACCGTTGAAGTCCGAAACAACGAAACCGGTGGTAAAGACTGGCTGATTGCCGTAAAAAACAGCAACGCCGTTTTAACCATCAAAAACCAATACACTCAAAACGGTACAACACCGGCAGTCTCCCATTTCATCATTGGCACTCAAAAACTGGATGTAAACAGCTTTGCCAAATATTTCGATATTTCCCTGACTGAGCATACCGAAATCGGTCAGACCATCGATGGCAGCGACGACAATGACTACCTGATCGGCACATCCGGCGATGATATGATCGACGGCAAAGCCGGTGCCGACATTATGGAAGGTGGTGACGGCAATGATACTTACTACGTTGATGATGTAAAAGACGTGGTGATTGAACAGGCTGGTGGCGGCGAAGATACCGTATTCAGCAGCATTTCCCATACTGCCTCTACCCACGTCGAAAATGTTACCTTGACCGGCTCGGCCAATATTTTTGCCGCCGGCAACAACAGCAATAACATTCTGACCGGTAACGAAGGCCGCAACCGCCTCAACAGCGGGCGCGGTGATGATACCGTTTACGGCATGGGTGGCAACGACAACCTCAACGGTGGCGACGGCAACGATTATCTAGATGGCGGCGACGGTAAGGATGTCATCAACGGTGATGCAGGCGACGATATTTTGGTGGGTGGCAAAGGTAAAGACATTCTGAAAGGCGGAGCCGGAAACGATACCTATATCTACGGCGACAACGATACCATTATCGATAACCAAGGCATCAATACCCTCAAGTTTTCAGACAGCCTGAACAATGCCAAGCTCAACCTGAAGACCATTCATAACGATGATGGCAGCCAAAGCTGGGAAATTACTTCGGAACAAGGTTCAGCCCTGATTCAAAACCAAATCGGCGCGGATGGCAGCATTTCCATCGACCGTTTCCAGTTAAGCGACCAAACTTACACTGCCGCTCAGTTTCAACAAGCCTTCCAACCTGTGAAAGCCGAAACCATTAAATTTGTCGGCACAAACGGCGACGATATCTTGCATGGCAATGCAGGCAACAATGAAATCGACGGCGGCAACAACGGCCATGACACCCTTTATGGCCACGACGGCGATGACATCTTGCGCGAACACAGCAAAACCTATTACGGCAACGAACCCGCTTCTGACGATAAACTTTATGGTGGCAACGGCAATGACAAACTTTATGCCCATGTAGGCGCCGACTTACTCGACGGCGGCGCAGGCAATGATTATCTGGAAGGCGGCGAACACAACGATACCTATGTTTTCGGCAAAGGTTACGGTCACGACACCATTTTTGACTTCAACTTCGGTTTTGATAGCAAAGCAAGCCTACACAGACTCAACGCCAATGTCGTTAAATTTACCGGCGGCATTACCCTTGACGACCTCGAAATTACCGTTGAAAAAGGTTACGACAAAACCGGGATTGCCAACATGCCTGACAGCTCTCAATTTGTGACCAATCCCCTGCTGGATGGTGATACTTGGCATATCCGCATTAAAGGCACAGATGATGTTTTAACCATCAAAAACCAAAGCGGTATTTATGGTGCAATTTCCGAGTTTCAGTTTGACGGCAATACCTCATACAGCACAGGCGAGCTGATCAACCACTTCAAACTGTCTATCCCGCACATGATCGGCAACACAAACATCGTCCAATACACCGGCCAACCCGTTGACGAACTCAACCGTGATGTGTACAACAACTTCAACCACACCATCCACGCCGATAGCGACAACAGCGATTTAGATTTGTCGCGTTACACTTCTGTTGTCGAATACAGAGGCAATCGCAGCGATGAAACCATTACTTTGGGCCGAGGCATCAACATCGTTGATACGGCCGGCGGCAACGATACCATTACCGACCCGGGTGCCGAAAACACCGTTATCATGTTTGGCAGAAACAGCGGCAACGACACCTTTAATCCGTATGGTGGCAGCGATACCCAAGTCCTTTTCAAAGAAGGGATTACGCTGAAAGATTTACAGTTGAAAACCGGCGATGATTGGGTCTTAACCATCAAAGATACAGGCGACACCCTGACCATCCATGACATTGCCAACAATAATGTCGACAGCTTTGTATTCGGAAACGGTAAGAGCTACACTACCGATGAAATCAGCAAAGCACTGATTACTGAAAATACACAAAACAACGGTATCCTGTAAAACTCAAAGGCCGTCTGAAACCTTAATTCAGACGGCCTTAGTCCTTTGCTGATTTATTTATCGTTCTGCTATATAATTATTCTCATTCGAATTCACAAGAAAGAATAAAAATGGATGCCTTAAATCTCCTCACTACGCGTCGCTCTTCCAAAAAACTGACTGCTCCGGCACCCAATACCGAGCAACTGGAACAAATGCTGCAAGCGGCAACACAAGTACCTGATCACGGCAATATGCGCCCTTACCGCTTTACTGTGATTCAAAGCGAGGCCGGCTTACAACGTTTCCGCGAGCTGTTGAGCAAGACCGTTACCGAACTCAACTTCGGCGAGGATGCTATGAAAAAGGCCGAACGCGTCGGCAACATGGCGCCTATGATTATCGGCGTTACATTTACGCCAAACCGTGAAGTGGCAAAACCCAAACCTGAATGGGAACAAATGCTGACTGCCGGCTGCGCCGCCTATGCTTTACAACTGGCTGCTTCTGCTCAAGGCTTCGACAATGTTTGGATTACAGGCATGTGGGTCAACAGCCCATTGTTGCGCGAAGCATTTGAGTGTGCCGACAAAGACAAAATCATCGGCCTGATGATGATCGGTTCGCCGACCGAAGAAGGAAGCGGCCCAAAAAATACCAACTTAGAATGTTTTACAACTTATTGGTAAAGCCTGAAAATACTAAGGCCGTCTGAAAAACCTGATCTAATGGTTTTCAGACGGCCTTTTTATGTCTCTTGTCAAAATATCAAGCAGGATTCATAAACGCTTCAACTTCTTCCAAAGAAATATCCGCCGTCGCGCCATGACGTGAAGCCACCAATGCACCCAGCGCACAAGCAAAAGCAATGGCTTCTTGAGGAGGCGCATTATTGAGCAGCTTGTAAGTCAAACCACCAAGAAAGCTGTCGCCGGAGCCAACAGTATCCACCACTTTGACGCGGAAACCGCAATGACGGTACAACTCGCCGTCCTTATACAAAACCGCGCCATGACTACCCAAAGTCACACAAAGAATTTTGACGCCTGTCAACTCAACAAGGTAGCTGATATTTTGCTCGATACTGTGATAAGGAGAGCCATAAGCCGCAGCCAATTCATACAACTCATCATCGTTGAGTTTGACCATATCAGACTGTTTCATGGTCTCCAACAAGCGGTCAATATCGTAATGAGGCTTGCGCAGATTAACATCAAAAATTTTGAATTTGGCTTCTTTCAGCAAAACTGCCAAACTTTTACGCGAAACTTCATCACGGGTTGCCAAGCTGCCAAAAACGAAAGCATCGGATTCTGACACACGTTTGATTGCCGCATCATCAACCGCAATCCTGTCCCACGCGCAAGGATAAACAATCTCATAAGACGCACTGCCAGACTTGTCCAAGTGTACTTTCACCAAACTGGTCGCGCATTCCTGGCAAACCTGCAAATAATCAGTGTTGACGTTTTTGCTTTGAATCTTGCATAGCAATTCTTCACCATCGGCATCATCGCCGCGACGACTGATAATGGCAGTATCGATACCCAAAGACTGCAAACGAACGGTAACATTCAAGGGTGCACCACCCAATACCTTTCCGTTTGGAAAATCGTCCCACAGTACTTCGCCGAAACTGGTTACTTTCATTCTTGGCCTTCCTTTTTTGAGGTTGATTGGCAGGGTCTGCACTCCCGACAGATTTTTTGCAAATCATGTACTTGTAGTAAAACTCCAGCATCGGGGGCAAAAGTATTATGTTTTAAAATATTGGGACTGACAAGCAATTAAGGGAACATCAGACAATAAACTTGATTCATCACAAAATTATATTGTTCCTATTTTTTCTTTTTCTTTCATATTTATCCCCTCATATTTCATTAAAACAAAACATTCTGAAATTTAAATACAAAAGGCCGTCTGAAAACTGATTCAATCAATTTTCAGACGGCCTTTATCGCAGCATTGCAGCGATTAAACTACAACTTCTTCTTTTTTCTTCACTTCTTTGGCAATGTTCTCACGACTCAAGCCAAACATCAGCAAGAGCGGGCTGGCAACCAATACGGAAGAGTAAATACCGAATACGATACCGATGGTCAGCGCCATAGAGAAACCGTGCAAGGCTGCACCACCGAACACTAGCATAGAAACAACCATTGCTTCGGTCGAACCGTGGGTAATAATGGTACGGCTCATGGTCGCGGTAATCGCGTTGTCGATAACTTCCGGAACAGTATGGCCGCGCATATGCGGCTTACGGAAGTTTTCACGAATACGGTCAAACACGACCACAGATTCGTTCACAGAATAACCCAGAACTGCCAAAATACCTGCCAAGACAGTCAATGAGAATTCCCATTGGAAGAAGGCGAAACAGCCGAGAATAATCACGATATCGTGCATATTCGCAATAATCGCGGACACTGCAAAACGCCACTCAAAACGCATGGACAAGTAAATAATAATACCTGCCACCACGAAGCCTAATGCCATCAAACCATTGGTGACCAATTCTTCGCCGACTTGAGGGCCGATGAATTCGACTTGGCGCAAGGTAACGTCAGGATTGTCTTTTTTCAGCAAATCCATCACTTGGTTGGACAATTGGGCGGAGGTTACGCCTTCTTTGTTCGGCAGGCGAATCATGATGTGTTTGTTCGTACCCAATGCCTGAACCTGTACATCACCCATTTTCAGCGTATCGAGGCGTTCGCGCGTTTTATTCACATCCACGCCCTGCTGATATTGGACTTCCATCACCGTACCGCCTGTAAATTCGACGGAGAAATTCAGGCCTTTGGTTACCAAAAAGAACACGGCGGCGATAAACGTAACCAACGAAATAAAAGTCGTCAGTTTGCCGTAGCTCATAAACGGAATATCGCGTTTGATTTTAAATAATTCCATGTTTTACTCCTTGCCTTCTGCCATTTCAGCTTTCGGCTTCCATACCGCACCAATGGAAATATTCCGCAATTTGCGACGGCGACCGTACCACAGGTTGACCAAAGCACGGAACACGACCACAGACGAGTACATCGAGGTCAGAATACCGATACAGTGCACAACGGCAAAACCGCGTACAGGGCCGGAACCGAATACCAACAAAGCAATACCGGCAATCAGAGAGGTCAAGTTAGAGTCGACAATGGTTGCCCAAGCGTGTTGGAAACCCAGATTGATTGCCTGCTGAGGTGGCATACCTCCGCGTAATTCTTCACGGATACGCTCGTTAATCAATACGTTGGAGTCAATCGCCATACCCAATGTCAATGCCAACGCTGCAATACCCGGCAGGGTCAGCGTTGCCTGCATAGCAGACAAAATGCCTACCAAGAACAAAATATTGGTACTCAAAGCGATGGTAGAGAAGAAACCCATCAGGCGGTAGTAAACCACCATAAATGCGGCAACGGCGGCAAAGCCCCACAAGGTGGAATTGAAACCTTTTTCAATGTTTTCTTTACCCAAAGACGGGCCAATGGTACGTTCTTCGACAATTTGCATAGGTGCAGCCAGCGAGCCGGCACGCAGCAACAATGAAGTATCTTCAGCTTCTGCTTTTGTCATACTGCCAGTAATTTCTACACGACCACCGGTAATTGCACCGAGGATTTTAGGTGCAGTGACGACTTCAGATTTACCTTGGTCGATCAACACCATAGCCATACGTTTACCCACATTAGCCGAAGTCAATTCGCCAAAAATACTACCGCCTGCACTATCCAATCTCAGGCTCACAGAAGGTGCGCCCATTTGGTCAGTGCTAGGTTGCGCGTCATTAATATTGTCGCCGGTCAGTTCAACTTGTTTACTAACCAAAATAGTTTCAAAACGATCGCCACCGCTTGACAGCAATTCGTAACCGGTCGGCACATTGCCGTTCAAAGCTTCTTGCAATTTGATCGGATCGTCTTCCACCATACGCACTTCCAAAGTCGCGGTACGGCCGATAATGTCTTTTGCTTTGGCAGTATCTTGTACACCCGGCAGCTGTACGACAATGCGGTCAAGGCCGGATTGTTGGATAACCGGTTCTGCCACACCCAATTCGTTCACACGGTTGTGCAACGTATTAATGTTTTGTTTAACTGCATCAGAACGTACTTTATTGATTGCCTCTTCAGACAAAGTCAGCACGATATTGTTACCGTCCGGCAGCAGCGTAGCTTCAGGGAACAATTTTTGCAACTGAGGCAAGGCTTTTTGTACATCGGCAGCATCTTGCAAAGGCACGGTCAGACCGTTTTCAGTCTGATGCACCGTGCCGGTACGGATTTTTTCGCGGCGCAATTCGCGGCGGATATCGCCGGAATAACGTTCAAACGTTTTCTGCATCGCGGCTTTCATGTCCACCTGCATGGTGAAATGCACGCCGCCGCGCAAGTCCAGGCCCAGGAACATCGGATTAGCTTTGATTTTCGCCATCCACTCAGGGCTGTCTGCCAACAGGTTGAGCGCGGTAATATAGCCCTCGCCTAAAGTATTTTCGATGACGTCGCGCGCTTTCAGTTGCGTTTCGGTATCTTTGAAACGCACTTTCAGCGAGTTGTCGACGATGAACATACCATCAGTCTGAATACCTGCCTGTTTCAGCGCGGCATCCACTTTAGACTGGGTTTGATCGTTGATCACGATGGCTTGTCGGTTGGTTGATACCTGTACGGCAGGCGTTTCACCGAAAAGGTTGGGCAGCGAGTAAACAGCCGCAACCACAATCGTGAACGCAATCAGCAGGTATTTCCATAAAGGATAACGGTTCATGGTAAACCTTTGCTTTATTTATAAAGGCAAACAGCCGCGCTCGGAAAATGAGGCGGCTTTTTGCAAAAAAACGGATTATTCGGCTTTCGCGGCAATTGCGTTGCGCTCAACTTCCACTTCGATTTTCGCACCTTGACCGATGTCGACAGTGTAGAATTGCTCGCCGACTTTGGTCACGCGGCCTTTGAAGCCTGCCGCCAAAACGACTTTATCGCCGACTTTCAAAGCGGCCAACATCGCTTGGTGCGCTTTGAATTTCTTTTGTTGAGGACGCATAATCAGGAAGTAGAACACCACCATGATCAGCACTAAAGGGGCAAATTGAGCCACTGCTTGATTCATAATATATCCGTTCTTTCAAGTTTTAGATTAAGTAAAAAACTGCATACAGCCCCAAACGCAGTTGGTCGGACTGTAAAATTGAGCTATTCTAAAGGCCGTCTGAAAAATTTCCAAGCATTTCCGTATTTATTAACCATATTTAGCAGTCCGTGCGACTCGTTCGATACACACTTTCCATGCTTAAAAAAATCATTTGGCGCGTGCGTACCCTGCTGCGTCGACTACTTGGCAAAAATGCCCGCACCGTATGGATTTCCCATCCGATATTTCTGCAGCACCAGCCAGGCACCAACCACCCCGACAATCCAGAACGCATCAGCTCCATTCAATCCGCCTTAAAAAAGGAAGGCATTTGGCGTCATCTGCAAACCGCTGAAGCACCCGAAATTAAAGATGCACAACTAGCATTGGTCCACTCGCGCAACTATCTGCACGAGTTGGAATCTGCCCAGCCGCTCCCCGGTAAAATCCACCGTATCGACGACGATACCGTCATCTGCCACGACTCCCTCCAAGCCGCCCGTTTTGCGGCCGGAGCCGTTGTCAAAGCAGTCGATATGGTGATGAACAAAAAGGCCTGGCATGCTTTTTGCGCCATCCGCCCGCCAGGCCACCATGCCCACAGCAACAGCGCCGGCGGATTTTGCCTGATCAACAACGTTGCCGCCGGCGTGATGCACGCCATTGCCCAATACCGCTTGCAACGCATCGCCGTCATCGATTTCGACGTCCACTTCGGCGATGGTACGGCGGAGATTCTCCAAGACGATCCGCGCGTGATGTTTTTCAACCTGTTTGAAACCGACATCTTTCCCTTCCCTCAGGCGGAACAATACGCCGGCAATAAAAATATGCTGCATACGCCCCTCAAACCGGGCACAGGCAGCCGTATCTTCCGCACGACCATCCGCAAACAATGGCTGCCCAAGCTCACGGCTTTCCGTCCCGAGTTGGTGTTGCTTTCGACAGGTTTTGACGGGCATAAACAAGACGAAACAGGCCGTCTGAACCTGCATGAAGCCGACTTTGCCTGGCTGACGCACAAAATCGTCCAAGCAACGGCAAGCTGTCAAGGACGTGTCGTTTCCGTGCTGGAAGGCGGCTATACCTTGGAATCCATGTCCAAATCCGCCGCCGCCCATATTCGCGTATTGGCGGGCTTAAGCAAGGCCGACTACGTCATCGCCTACCAAAAACATCTGAAGCGCGGCAAAAGTAACAATCCTACACCATAACGCATTCAAACTATTGCCCCAGTCCGTCTGAAAATAGATTATCCATTTCAGACGGCCTTTTTTTTCATTTACAAACTTTAATTTGAGCAAAGACAAACCATTTCCATATTATTAGTAGTAAAATAACAAACATAAAACATATCAATAAAACCATTTCACACGCCACACTGCTTCCCTTTCCCTAATTGACCGTCTTTTTCAGACGGCCTCCACTTTAAAAAAGGAGCGTTACAATGAAAGCAGCACGTTTTTATAACAAAGGCGACATCCGCATCGAAGACATTCCAGAGCCAACCGTAGCTCCGGGTACTGTCGGCATCAATGTTGCTTGGTGCGGTATCTGCGGTACCGACCTGCACGAATTCATGGAAGGCCCGATTTTCATTCCGCCTTGCGGCCATCCGCACCCAATCTCCGGCGAGTCAGCCCCTGTAACCATGGGTCACGAGTTCTCCGGCGTGGTTTATGCCGTAGGCGAAGGCGTGGACGACATCAAAGTCGGCCAACACGTTGTTGTCGAACCCTACATCATCCGCGACGATGTACCGACCGGCGAAGGCAGCAACTACCACCTCTCCAAAGACATGAACTTCATCGGCTTGGGCGGCTGCGGTGGCGGCTTGTCTGAAAAAATCGCCGTCAAACGCCGTTGGGTACACCCTATTTCCGACAAAATCCCATTGGACCAAGCTGCTTTGATTGAGCCTCTGTCTGTCGGCCACCATGCTTATGTACGCAGTGGTGCGAAAGAAGGCGATGTTGCATTGGTCGGCGGTGCAGGCCCAATCGGTTTGCTGTTGGCTGCCGTACTGAAAGCCAAAGGCATCAAAGTCATCATCACCGAATTGAGCAAAGCACGTAAAGACAAAGCACGCGAAGCCGGCGTGGCCGACTACATCCTCGACCCATCCGAAGTCGATGTCGTCGAAGAAGTGAAAAAACTGACCAACGGCGAAGGCGTAGACGTTGCATTCGAATGCACCAGCGTCAACAAAGTGCTGGACACCATGGTCGAAGCGTGCCGTCCGACTGCGAAAGTCGTCATCGTATCCATTTGGAGCCACCCCGCTACCATCAACGTCCACAGCGTTGTGATGAAAGAGCTGGACGTGCGCGGCACCATCGCCTACTGCAACGACCACGCCGAAACCATCAAATTGGTTGAAGAAGGCAAAATCAACCTTGAGCCTTTCATCACCCAACGCATCAAACTGGACGAATTGATTTCCGAAGGCTTCGAGCGCTTGATCCACAACAACGAATCCGCAGTAAAAATCATTGTTAATCCTAATCTTTAATCCTAAGGCTTAAAGAATAAACAGGCCGTCTGAAACTTTTCAGACGGCCTGTTTACTTGATAAATTCCCGAATGGCCCAATTCTCTGCCAACCATTCACTTATCAAGAGTAAAACTCCATGAATCCAAAATACGCCCCACTCTTCCAAACATACACCCTCAATAACGGCGTAACCATCAAAAACCGCCTTGTCGTCGCCCCCATGACCCATTTCGGCTCACAAGCCGACGGTTTGATCAGCGACCAAGAGCGTACTTTCCTCAGCAACCGCGCAGGCGATATGGGCATGTTTATCACTGCCGCCACTTTGGTTCAAAAAGACGGCAAAGCCTTTCACGGCCAACCTGAAGCCACAGGCGAACACTGCCTCGACAGTCTGAAAGAAACCGCACAAATCCTGCAACAGCAAGGCGCAAAAGCGATTTTGCAAATTCATCACGGCGGTTCCAAAGCCATTGATGACCTTTTGGACGGTCTCGACAAAATCAGCGCTTCCGCCAGCGAAGCCGAACACGCACGCGAAGCGACCGCAGAAGAAGTCGAAGCACTCATCGCCTCTTATGCGCAAGCCGCCGATTTAGCGCTTCGTGCCGGTTTTGACGGCGTGGAAATCCACGGTGCCAATACCTATCTGATCCAACAGTTTTACTCTGCCCAAAGCAACCGCCGCAACGACCAATGGGGCGGCAGCTTGGAAAACAGAATGCGCTTCCCGCTGGCCGTTATCGATGCCGTGGTTGCCGTCCGCGAAAAACACCAGCGCGACGATTTCATTATCGGCTACCGCTTCTCTCCCGAAGAACCGGGCGATGACGGCTTAACCATGACCGAAACCGGCGCACTGATTGACGCATTGGTACAAAAACCGCTGCAATATCTGCACGTTTCCCTGTGGGAATTTGATAAAAAAATCCGTCGCGGCGGCGATACCGCCCAAACCCGTATGCAGTTCATCCACGAACGCATCAACGGCAAACTGCCGCTTATCGGCGTGGGCAACCTGTTTACCGCCGATCAAATTTTGGCCGCCTATGAAACCGGTTGGGCAGAATTTATCGCATTGGGCAAAACCGTGATGATTAATCCGCACATCGCCACGCAAATCCGTGAAGGCCGCGAAGATGAAATCGAAACGCAACTCGATCCGACGCGCGCCGACCATTACGGTCTCCCCGACACCTTATGGGGATTTGCCTCCAGCGGTACGCAATCATGGCTGCCGCCGGTAAAAGGCGCAGAATGGAAACCGATGGATATTTAATCATCGATTCATAAACAAAGGCCGTCTGAAACTTTTCAGACGGCCTTTGTTTTGGTGCAAACATTGAATTATCAAGCATTTTTTTGTACAATTCCGCATCTTTCAATCTATTGCAGGGCGTGTCACACACGCCCTTATTTTAGCCTGTTTTCCAACACCCATATCCTTCAGGCCGTCTGAAAAAACGGCCTGAAACTTTTTGCAAAGAAAACCATGTCCCAAGAAATCCTCGACCAAGTGCGCCGCCGCCGCACGTTTGCCATCATCTCCCACCCTGACGCGGGTAAAACCACGCTGACCGAAAAACTGTTGCTGTTTTCAGGTGCGATTCAAAGTGCGGGTACAGTAAAAGGCAAGAAAACCGGCAAATTCGCCACTTCCGACTGGATGGAAATCGAGAAGCAGCGCGGCATTTCCGTGGCATCCAGCGTGATGCAGTTCGACTACAAAGACCACACTGTCAACCTCTTGGACACGCCGGGACACCAAGACTTCTCCGAAGACACCTACCGCGTTTTGACCGCCGTTGACAGCGCCTTGATGGTCATCGACGCGGCAAAAGGTGTGGAGGCGCAAACCATCAAACTTTTGAACGTCTGCCGCCTGCGCAATACGCCGATTGTCACGTTCATGAACAAATACGACCGCGAAGTGCGCGACTCTTTGGAATTGCTGGACGAAGTGGAAAACATCCTGCAAATCCGCTGCGCGCCCGTCACCTGGCCGATCGGCATGGGCAAAAACTTCAAAGGCGTGTACCACATCCTGAACGACGAAATCTATCTCTTTGAAGCGGGCGGCGAACGCCTGCCGCACGAGTTCGACATCATCAAAGGCATCGACAATCCCGAATTGGAACAACGCTTTCCGCTGGAAATCCAACAGTTGCGCGACGAAATCGAATTGGTGCAGGCGGCTTCCAACGAGTTCAATCTCGACGAATTTCTCGCCGGCGAACTCACACCCGTGTTCTTCGGCTCGGCGATTAACAACTTCGGTATTCAGGAAATCCTCAATTCATTGATCGACTGGGCGCCCGCGCCGAAACCGCGCGACGCGACCGTGCGCATGGTCGAACCGGACGAGCCGAAGTTTTCCGGATTTATCTTTAAAATCCAAGCCAATATGGACCCGAAACACCGCGACCGCATCGCCTTTTTGCGCGTCTGCTCCGGCAAATTCGAGCGCGGTATGAAGATGAAACACCTGCGCATCAACCGCGAAATCGCCGCGTCCAGCGTGGTAACGTTCATGTCGCACGACCGCGAGCTGGTGGAAGAAGCCTACGCGGGCGACATCATCGGCATCCCGAACCACGGCAACATCCAAATCGGCGACAGCTTCTCCGAAGGCGAACAACTGGCGTTCACCGGCATCCCCTTCTTCGCACCCGAACTGTTCCGCAGCGTCCGCATCAAAAACCCGCTGAAAATCAAGCAACTGCAAAAAGGCTTGCAACAGCTCGGCGAAGAAGGCGCGGTGCAGGTGTTCAAACCCATGAGCGGCGCGGATTTGATTTTGGGCGCGGTCGGCGTGTTGCAGTTTGAAGTCGTTACCTCGCGGCTGGCCAACGAATACGGCGTAGAAGCCGTGTTCGACAACGCATCCATCTGGTCAGCGCGCTGGGTATCGTGCGAAGACAAGAAAAAACTGGCGGAATTTGAAAAAGCCAACGCAGGCAATCTGGCGATAGACGCAGGCGGCAACCTCGCCTACCTCGCGCCTAACCGCGTAAACTTAAATCTGACACAAGAACGCTGGCCCGACATCGTATTCCACGAAACACGCGAGCATTCGGTTAAACTGTAAAATGCAAAGGCCGTCTGAAACTTTCTGACGGCCTTTTTTTTCATTCGATATCAACCCAATAAATCCCAAGCAAACTTCCCAATGGTCAGGCACAGCAGCAACATGAATCCGTAACGCAGCAGCTTGGTTCCGCCGCGTATTGCCAAGCGCGCGCCGACCACGCCGCCGCATAAATTCGCTACCGCCAACGGTATCGCCCATGCCCACACAACATGGCCTTGCGGAATAAAAAACGTCAGTGCGGCAAGATTGGTGGTCGAATTGATGACCTTTGCCGAGGCGTTAGCCGCTAAAAAATCATAGCCGTAAAAGCGGACGAACACAAAAGCCAACAAGCTGCCCGTTCCCGGCCCGAACACGCCGTCGTAGAACCCGATTAACGCGCCGAAAAATAATCCCCATAAAGTTTCGCGGCGCGTCAGCTTTTCAGTGCGCACCGTCTGCCCCAAGTCTTTTTTCAAAAAAGTGTACAGGCACATGGCAATCATGATGACCAACATTGCCGGTTTCATGTATTGCACGGGGAAATACACCACCGTTTTCGCGCCCAAATATGAAGTGGCAAATGCTAACGCCGCGGCAGGCAGCAGCATTTTCCACGGTACGGGGATTCGGCGCAGATATTGCCCCGTCGCGGTCAACGTGCCACAGCAGGAAGCAAATTTATTGACACCCATCACCGAGGCCACAGGCGTAGCGTTTGGCAATAGATTGAACAATCCGGGAATCTGCAACAGCCCTCCGCCGCCAACCGCCGCATCCATCAGCCCTGCGGCAAAGCCGACCAACACCAGATAATAAAAAAACAAATCTGCAAGCATCATATCCATCTCTAAAAAGCAAAGCGATTTTGCGCGTATTTGCCTATCCTGACAACCTACAAGGCCGTCTGAAAACAAGAAACAATATCCTGTTTTCAGACGGCCTTTCTTTTTCAATTCAGCCGCTCAAATTGCAGCTTAAAAATTTTTCCATTAAAATGCCGCCCCTTATCTTTCCTACACACAACACATTATATGGAACATTCCCCCCCGACCAAACGCACAGCCCACGAACGAATGAGCATCTTCGCGCATTTCATTTTCGCCAGCCGCTGGCTGCAACTGCCGATTTATATAGGCTTGATTATCGCCCAAGTCATTTATGCCTGTAAGTTCCTCAAATCATTGTGGCACTTGGTATCCAATTTCAGCATCATGGATGAAAACACCATCATGATCGCCGTATTGAACCTGATTGATGTCGTGATGATTGCCAACCTGCTGACTATGGTCATTGTCGGAGGCTACGAGACCTTCGTTTCCCGCCTACACGTTGAAGAACATCCCGACCAACCCGAATGGCTCAGCCATGTCAACGCATCGGTTTTGAAGGTTAAGCTGTCGATGTCCATCATCAGCATTTCCTCCATCCATCTGCTGCAAACCTTCCTCAACGCCGCCAATCTGTCGGAAAAACAAATCATGTGGCAATGTATTACCCACATCTGCTTCCTGATTTCCGCCCTCGCCATGGCTTTAACGGACAAAATCGTGTACAGCACGACGCATAAAGCGCATTGATAATAAAAGGCAATCAAAAGGCCGTCTGAAATATTTCAGACGGCCTTTTGCTATCTGGCAATGTTTACAGCTTATTGCTTACGCTTGTCCCACCAGGCAAACAAGTTACCCAAAACCGTTCCTGACACAGAGTGCCAAACGCAGGCAACGGCGGCGGCAACGGCAGACTCGGCATTACCGGGGAAGAATTTAGCGCTCAAACCAGTCGCAAGTCCGGCGTTTTGTACGCCGACTTCGATGGCAAGGGTGCGTTTTTTAGCAGTATTCATGCCGGTCAGCGCGCCACTGTAATAGCCGAGGATGTAGCCGCCGATGTTGTGGGCAGCGATGGCCAGTACCATAACGAAGGCGGATTCGGCGAAACGGTGTCCGTGAACGGCAGCAACGCCGCCGACGATACAGGCAAACGCGACAACGGCAACGGCAGGCATAATCGCGCGCACGTCTTCAAACCAATGTTTTTTATGCAGCAATATATTGGCGACAGAACCGATAACGACAGGCAACAGGGTAACGAGCAACATAAATTTGAACATACCCCAGCCGTCCATTTCGACAGTTTGTCCGACCAAATAAGTCATCCACAGCGGCGTCATCACAGGCGCGAGGACGGTGGAGACGGTGGTCATGCCGACCGAAAAGGCGACATCGCCTTTAGCCAAAAAACTCATGATATTGGACGAAACGCCGCCCGGGCAGGTACCGACCAAAACCAAACCCAGCGTCAATCCGGGCGAGAGGTCAAAGGCTCTGGCAATGCCGATGGCAAGCAAGGGCATAATCGTGTATTGGGCGATTGCGCCGATAAAAATATCGAGCGGACGTTGCGCCAGAATTTGATAATCTTCTTTGCCCAAAGTCATGCCCATACCGAGCATGATGATGCCGAGTACGACAACTTGCGTATCGCCTTTTACCCATGAAAAAGTGGCAGGCTCAATAAAGGCGATGATGGAGGCAAGGACGATAATCAGGGCGGTGAAGCGGGTCATTTGCCGACTGATAGCGGTCAGAAAGTTCATGTTTTTACTCCTTTGTATGTTCTTATCATGACAATAATTGCCATAATTTAACACATGTTAACTCTTTAGCGCAATAACAGTCACGAAACAGGAAACTCGCCTCCAATAATGTTTAAAAATAAACTCAACCGGTTCCGTCCCATATCAACACAAAGGCCGTCTGAAACTTTTCAGACGGCCTTGTTTTATCTGTTCGTTATCGATTTATTCGATATTTTGAACCTGTTCGCGCATTTGTTCGATTAAGACTTTCAGTTCAACCGATGCTTGCGTGCATTCGGCGGCGATGGCCTTGCTGCCCAAAGTGTTGGCTTCGCGGTTGAGCTCCTGCATCAGGAAATCCAAACGTTTGCCTACGCTGCCCTTGCCTTCGGTAACGATGCGGCGTACTTCGGCGATATGGGTGCGCAAACGGCTAAATTCCTCATCCACATCGGATTTTTGGATGAATAAAGCAAATTCCTGTTGCAAACGGTCGTTGTCGATATTGCCGACGGCTTCTGCCAAACGGGCTTTAACTTTGTCCATATGCGCCTGCAGCAGGCTTGGGAACAGCTCGTTTAAAGCGTCCACAATCTCTTCCATGCCGCCCAGGCGTTGCAACAGGTGCTCGCCCAGTTTTTTGCCTTCACGTTTGCGGGCGGCTGTAAACTCTTTCAAAGCGCTGGTCAATAAATCTTTAACGCCTTTGGCCAAAGCCTCGGCATCTTCGCCCTGGCCTGCCAAAACGCCGGGGAAACGCAAAACGTCTGCCACGCTCAGTTTGCCGAAATTGTGTTCCTTACGCCATTCTTTGTTCAAATGCGCCAGCTGTGCGACCAAATCCTGATTGACTTCCAAAGTCTGACCGCCAGAAGCCGCATCTTGCAGCTGAACACGGCACTCCAATTTACCGCGTGCCACAGCCGCGGCAATCTGTTCGCGCAACGCGCCTTCCAAATAGCGCAACTCTTCCGGCATACGGAATTGAACATCCAAATAACGATGGTTGACCGCGCGGATTTCCAAATTAATCCGCTTGCCGCCGCATTCGCCTGCGGCATTAGCAAAGCCGGTCATGCTGTGGATTTGAATAGTTCGTCTTGTAGCCATGGTTTTACTCCGTTTCCAAATACGAGTGAAAGTATGGACACTATAACACACCCGACCGACGATTTTCAGACGGCCTTTGATGCCAAATTCCTCTATAATTCAAGGCAAGCTATTTTTTATTCCTCCCAAAGGACCATCATGAGCGACTACACCCGCACCGGCCGCGCCGCCGACAGCCTGCGCAATATCAAAATTACCCCAAACTTTCTTCCCCACGCCGACGGTTCCTGCCTTATCGAGTGCGGCAACACCAAAGTGATTTGCACCGCCTCTATCGACGAAAATGTCCCACCGTTCCTGCGCGGTAAAGAACAAGGTTGGGTAACGGCCGAATACGGTATGTTGCCGGCTTCCACCGCCTCCCGTATGCGCCGCGAGGCCGCCGCAGGCAAACAGTCCGGCCGCACACAAGAAATCCAACGCCTGATCGGCCGCTCGCTACGCGCCGTCGTCGATATGGAAAAACTCGGTGAACGCCAAATCCTGATTGACTGCGACGTCATCCAAGCCGACGGCGGCACGCGTACCGCCTCCATTACCGGTGCCTACGTTGCCCTGCAAATCGCCGTGGACAAACTGCTTTCAGACGGCCTTATCAGCGAAAACCCCATCCGTGAAGCCGTTGCCGCCGTTTCCGCCGGCGTGGTGGGCGGTGTACCGCTTTTGGACTTGGACTATCCCGAAGATTCAGGCTGCGACAGTGACGTTAACATCATCATGACCGCATCCGGCAAAATCATCGAAATCCAAGGTACGGCCGAAGGCGCACCGTTCAGCATCGAAGAATTGGGCAAACTCATTGCCCTCGCGCATAAAGGCATTGCCGAATTGGTTCAACACCAGCAGGCTGCCCTTTTAGTCCGATAATCAGCAAGGCCGTCTGAAAACTTTCAGACGGCCTTTTTTAACCAAACCCCTTTATGCGTATTTACTCAAAAAAGCGCGTTCTATCCTTGAATTCCATGTAAAAAATAGTAATAATAACCCTTTTTCCAGCAAACCAAGCTGCCCGACAACCCCCACAAGAAAGCACGAAACATGGCGTTAATCGTACATAAATACGGCGGCACATCAGTAGGCTCGCCCGAACGCATCAAAAACGTAGCCAAACGTGTCGCCAAAGCCCGCGCCGAAGGACACGACATCGTAGTCGTCGTATCCGCCATGAGCGGCGAAACCAACCGACTGGTCGCACTGGCGCACGAAATGCAAGAGCATCCCGATCCGCGCGAACTCGACGTCGTCCTTGCCACCGGCGAACAAGTAACCATCGGCCTACTGGCCATGGCCCTGAAAGACATCGGCGTTGACGCCAAGAGCTACACCGGCTGGCAAGTCGCCCTCCAAACCGACACTTCCCACACCAAAGCCCGCATCGAAAATATCGACGACGAAAGAATGCGTGCCGATTTGGCTGACGGTAAAGTCGTTATCGTAGCCGGTTTCCAAGGCATCAGCAGCGAAGGCAATATCTCAACCCTCGGCCGCGGCGGTTCGGACACCTCCGCCGTTGCCATCGCCGCAGCCCTCAAAGCCGACGAATGCCAAATTTACACCGACGTGGACGGTGTTTACACCACCGACCCGCGCGTCGTACCCGAAGCGCGCCGCATGGACACGATCACTTTTGAAGAAATGATCGAACTGGCCAGCCTCGGCTCAAAAGTTTTACAAATCCGCTCCGTAGAATTCGCCGGAAAATACAAAGTGCGCCTGCGCGTACTCAGCAGCCTGCAAGATGGCGGCGACGGCACCCTGATTACCTTTGAAGAGGACGACAACATGGAAAGAGCAGCCGTAACCGGTATCGCATTCGACAAAAACCAAGCACGCATCAACGTACGCGGCGTACCTGACAAACCCGGCGTTGCCTACCAAATCCTCGGCGCAGTTGCCGATGCCAACATCGAAGTCGACATGATCATCCAAAATGTCGGCAGTGAAGGCACAACCGACTTCTCCTTCACCGTTCCACGCGGCGACTACAAACAAACCATCGAACTGCTGCAACAACGTCAAGACAGCATCGGCGCCGCTTACATCGACGGCGACGACACCGTATGCAAAGTCTCCGCAGTCGGCTTGGGCATGCGTTCACACGTCGGCGTAGCTGCCAAAATCTTCCGCACCCTCGCAGAAGAAGGCATCAACATCCAAATGATTTCAACTTCCGAAATCAAAGTATCCGTCCTGATTGACGAAAAATACATGGAACTGGCTACCCGCGTTCTGCACAAAGCATTCGATTTAGGCAACTAATTTCAACTTGTTAAAAGGCCGTCTGAAACTTTATTGTTTCAGACGGCCTTTTATATTAAAACCTTACTGTTTCAACCCTCAATCCTTCCCTTCTCTCGAAAAATGCTCAATCTCAAATCCGCTCTGACGATAAGCTCGGAAACGGTCTCGGGCTTCGGCCAAATCTTCAAAGCTGTTGCCCACAATTTCAAGGATACGGTTTGGAATGGCTGGAGCTTGGCTCCAGAAAACGGCAGACAGGTTTAAAACCGTGCAATCTTGCGGAATATTCGGCAATGCATTTCCAAACGCAAGCAATACCGGCGTTTCAGACGGCATGGGATCGGTAGGCAGCCAGACTTCATGCGGAATAAAGCTTTCGGGAATTTGCTGCCAAAAATCAACGTCTAGTTGCTGCACTGCCGCGGCAGAATCCGACCACACCAAAATCTGCCCGCCATCGCGTATGGCGCGCGCAATCAGGCGGCAGGCAAAGGCGGCCGGGCGGGCGACGTGTGTATAAAAAGTGGCTTTAGGCATGGCGTATTCTTTCGTTTAGGCAATGGATTGGCCGGTTTCAGACGGCCTTTTTGGTTTTCAACAATCTCAAGGCATTGCCCAACACCAGCAGCGAGCTGAAACTCATGCCGAGCGCGGCGATCCACGGGGTAACGTAACCAAACACGGCCAGCGGAACGGCAACCAGATTGTATGCGCTAGCCCAAGTCAGGTTTTGGCGGATAATTTGATGGGTGCGGCGTGCCTGTTCCATCATCACGGGCAAAACGTTCAAATCATCATTGAGCAAAACCACATCCGCACCGTCTCGCGCCACATCGGCACTCGTGGCCACGGCGGCCGACACGTCGGCTTGGGCAAGGACGGGGGCATCGTTGATCCCGTCGCCGATCATCATGACTTTACGCCCTTGTTTTTGCAGATTTTCCACATAAGCCAGTTTGTCTTCAGGCGTGGCTTCGGCACGATAGGCATCCAAACCCAGCTCTTGCGCGACTTGGGCTACGGCAGCTTGACGGTCGCCGCTTAAAAGGTGCAGACGGATGCCGTGTTGTTTCAGGTTTTGCAACATTTTAGCGGCGCTGTCTTTGATTTGGTCTTCCAATAAAAAGGCCGTCTGAAAACCGCTTTGATTTCCCAAGAAAATAATGCCGCCTGCGTGGTCGATATGGGCAAATGTTTCAGGCAGATTACCGGCAATTTCCGAAACAAATGCCGCTTTGCCCAAAGCCCAAACTTGGGTTTCGCCATCCAATTCGATTTGCGCGCTGACGCCGTGTCCGATACGGTTGACCCGTTGCTGCACTTTCACATCAAGCGCGGATACAGGGCCGTCTGAAAGCGTATGGTTCAAAATGGCACGGGCGATGGGGTGTTCGGATTGCTGTTCCAATGTTTGGGCAATGGCAAGGGCCTGGGCCTCGTTCAGACGGCCTGCAGATAATATACGGCTGACGGAAAGCTGCCCTTTGGTCAACGTACCGGTTTTATCGAACACGACGTCGTCAATTTGGGCAAGCGTTTCCAGGCTTTGTTTGCCGCTGATGAGAATGCCGTCTTTGGCCAGCGCACCGGTCGAAGCAGCCAGCGCAGTCGGAGTTGCAAGCGACAAGGCACACGGGCAGGTAATGACCAGCAAGGCAACGGTAATCCACAAGGCGGTGTGCGCATCTGCATACCAAGCCCAGCCGATAAAAACAGGAATCGCAAGCAAAAGTTCGCCAAACACAAAACTGGACGCGTATTTTTCGGCCAACTCGGCGGCACGCGGTTTTTGCGCCAGCGCACGGTCGAGCAGTTTGACGATATGGGACAGGCGCGTGTTGCCACCGGTATGGTCGGTGCGGATGATTAAAGGGCTGCTGGTGTTAAGCGTGCCGGCGGTTACTTTTTCAGACGGCCTTTTGACAATCGGCAAACTTTCGCCGGTCAACATGGCTTCGTTAACTTCGCTTTCGCCGGACAAAACCGTACCGTCCACCGGAATGACTTCGCCAGGCTTCACAACAATCGTATCGCCGATATTGAGGCGGACGACTGCGGCTTCCTCGATGACTTCGCTTTCCGGATAAGACGGCAAACGGTGGCAGAATGCCGGAACCAGTTTGACCAACCGCTCCGCCGCATCGCCTGCTTTGCGTCGGGCAATCTGTTCCATAAAACGCCCGCCCAATAGGAAAAACAGCAACATGGCGATGGATTCAAAATACATGCCCTGCCCTGCGTTGGTGGCCAAACTGTAAATACCCGCAATAAAGGTCATCACAATGGCAATGGCAATCGGCGTATCCATGCCGACACGGCGGTTTTTCCAGTCGCGCCACGCGCCGCGGTAAAACGGCAACGCGCTATAAAACACAACGGGCAACACCATCAAAAAGCCGCCCCAATGCAGGATTTCCAAATAAAGCGGCTCGATGTCGCCGCCGTAAAAATAAGTCGGCAGGGCAAACATCATCGTCTGCATCATGCCCAGACCGGCCACGGCCAATCTGACGATAAACTGTTTGCGTTCCTTCTGCGCCTGCACTTCGATTTTTTGCGCATCATAAGGCGCGGCGGTATAACCGGTTTGGCGGATTTTCAGCAAAATGTCCGACAATTCAATGTGGGCGCTGTCCCACACCACTCGGCAGCGGTGGGTACTGTAATTCAAATCCACGCGCACTACGCCCTTCATACGCAACAACTGCTGCTCAATCAGCCACACACACGCGGCGCAGGTAATGCCGCCCAGCATTAACACCGCCTCGCGCTCATCCCCTGCACCGACCTCGACAAAATCAGCCTGCACTTCGGGCAAATCGTATAGCTTTAATTGCGACAACACTTCCGGTGGCAGCAATTCGGATTTTTCCGCGTCTGCGGTACGCTGTTTGTAATAATTACCCAAACCGGCATCAATAATACTCTGCGCCACCGCTTGGCAACCGGCGCAGCAGGTTTCGTGTTCTTCGTCTTCAAAACGAACCGTCAAATGCAGATGCTCCGGGACTTCAAGTCCGCAATGGAAGCAGTTTTTTTGGGGATGTGTGGAAGATGTCATAATGTGTTCGATTTATTTTTCAGACGGCCTGAAACAATCATTTCAGGGTGTTACATTTTAGCAAAAAGCGTTTTTCCGCCTCATTTCATTTACTTTTGAATTAATAGACTGTCGAATTTTATAAAAAATATGGAAAACAAAGTATTGACCGTTTATCAAATGATGAACGGTAACATATAAATACCGTTTATCTTTAAAAACTTCCAATTATTTTAATGTAAAAATGGAACTTTTTTAAAAAATCCAATACATTTTTTATTGACCTCAATCCATTTAAGCAGCATACTTTAGCCATTCCGCGAAGACGGAAATAAAAAAAACACACATTTACTTATAACACTAACTTATTGGGAAACCTCACCATGATTGATCGCCTTATGCCTATCTTCGCCGTTATCGGCATTTTGTCCAGCACTGTATACCTGAGCCTCGCCGCTTGGATGCTTTACGAAAGCGTGTTCAAAAAGAAAAGCCCTCTGTCGGCATAATCCTCGGATTTAAAATTTTACGGTAAGGCCGTCTGAACATTCAGACGGCCTTGTTTCATTCCATACTATCAAGCACTTGATTGTACGGCCAATTCAATCATCGCTTCGCGCAAACCGTCCAAACCCAAACTTTCGGCAACGGAAACATTCACGCCGACGGCATGCCCGAAATTGTCGCGCAAAATGCCTGCTTCACGCATACCCGACGGCAGCAAATCGATTTTGTTGTACACCACCAATTGCGGAATTTCATGCGCGCCGATTTCTTCCAAAACTTCGTTGACATCGTCCATCTGCCGTTCAAAATCGGGATTGGACGCATCAACGACGTGCAGTAGCACATCCGCCATCGCCGTCTCTTCCAAAGTAGCGGAAAACGCCGACACCAGCTTGTGCGGCAAATCGCGGACGAAGCCGACGGTATCGGTCAAAATCACGCTCGCCTCGTGCGACAGGAAAAGCCGTCGCGCAGTGGTATCCAAAGTGGCGAACAACTGGTCTTTGGCCAATACGTCCGCTTTGGTCAACCGGTTGAACAGGCTGGATTTCCCGGCATTGGTATAGCCGACAATGGCAAAGGTTTTCAGACGGCCGCTCATGCGCGATTTGCGGCGCGTGGCGCGTTGTTTGCGGACATCGGCAAGCTGTTTTTTCAATGCCGTGATTTTTTGTCCGATTAAACGGCGGTCGGTTTCCAACTGGGTTTCGCCCGGCCCTTTCAAGCCGATGCCGCCCTTCTGACTTTGCAGGTGTCCATAACCGCGTACCAGCCGTCCGCTCAAATGGTTCAGCTGAGCCAACTCCACCTGCAACTTACCTTCCTGCGATTGGGCGCGTTTAGCAAAAATCGCCAAAATCAAACCCACTCTGTCGAGTACGCGGCATTGAAGCTCTTTTTCCAGATTACGCTCTTGTGTCGGCGTGAGTTCGTGGTTGAACACGACCAGCCCGACATCATGCTGCTTGACCACTGCCGCTAACTCTTCCGCCTTACCCGTACCGACAAACAAAGCCGGATGCGGTTTGTCGCGGCGTGAAGTTTCGATAGAAACCAAATCGCCGCCGGCCGCGCCCACCAATTCTGCCGCTTCGGTCAAGGCCGTCTGAAAGCCGCGCTCGCGCGTTTCGTTTGCGCCGGAATAGTCCGCCGTCAGCATCACGCCGACCAAGAGGACGCGTTCGGGCTGCTCCAAAGATTTATCGACGGAAAACAGATTGCGCTTGCTCAAAAAATTTCCTTTCAGACGGCCTGACGGCTGGGTCAAAGTCCTGATTAACGGTTTTTCAAAATATCGGCAAAATATTCGGTCACTTCCGCCAAACGTCCGCCCTGCTCGGCATAAGGCTGCATGACGGCTACCAGCTGCTCTAATACTTCGCGCGTTTCGGTTTGCGCATGTTCGCGGTAGAGCCACATATTTTGCATGGTCACCGTGGTCAATTCCTCGCGTACATTCAGCAAGAGCAAGTGTCGGCAAGATTCATAGCCTTGGCGCAAATCGCCGGCCGCATATGCGGTAACCGACAATTCATAGTCGATGTCCAACTGATAAACATTGCTTTGGACAAAGAGAATATCGTCTGTTGGGAACGGAATGCGTTTCGCCATCAGGCCGATTGCATGGGAAATGCGGTATTTCCCTTCCTGACGCAGCATGGTTTGCGCAAGGTAGAGACACTCGGCACGGCGCGGATTGTAATCGTAGCCTGCCAACCAGGTTGCCAAGGCTTCATCGCGTTTGCCCATTAATTTGTAGCACTCGCCCAGCTGTTGGTAAGAAACCGACACTTCCTCGATCCAACCGCCCAATTCGATGCGTTTTTTAAACCATTCGCTCGCACGCTCGGGCATATCAGAATCCCAATAAGAACGCGCCGCGTAAAAGGCGTAACGCTGTTTCAGGTCTTCATCTTCAGGACTGTAAAACGCTTTTTCCAAAGAAACGGCGTCAAGCAGGTATTTGTTCGCCATATTGCTGCGCGCGCCGAAACGGCCGCTGAGAACCGTATAGTCGCCATGAAGCGTGGCTTCGCTGGTATCTTGTTTGTCGGTTTCGATAAACTCATGCAACACGCCGCGCCAGTAGAATGTACCGTCATTGCGCAACAACAGCGGACGGTAATAAACCACGCTGCCCATGGCATTTCTCATGCGGAGGCGGTAGCGGTCGGCGGTCAGTTCGGGTAATTCCAATTTGCCTTCAAAGCGGTCGTCCGCATCAAAAATCAACACATAATCGGTTTTGCCTTTTGCGTGTTTCAACGCCTGATTGCGGTTGTATGCAAAATTTTGCCAACCATCATGATGAATCTCACCCGCGATGCCCTTTGCATCAAAAAAGCGGCGGATCACGCCGGCGGTATCATCGGTCGAGCCGGTGTCGCTGATGACGTAGTAGTCAAGTTTGATGTGGTCGGTGATGTTGGCCAGTGTTTCTTCGATGATTGCCGCTTCGTTTTTGACAATCATATTCAAGCAGATGGTTTGGGACATTTTCAATAGCCGCATTGGTTTGGAAAGGTATTATTTTACTTTAGCATTTTGTTTTTTGCACACAAAATACTCAGGCCGTCTGAAGATTGCCTTTCAGACGGCCTGAAGTTTATTTTGCTTATCTTTTTTCCTGACGGCGTATCAGATACACCGCCAACAGTGCAAATAAAACCGTCGGCAATGCGCCTGCCAAAAACGGCGGCACGCCGTACAACTGGCTGGTAAAGCCGAAGAGCCGTCCGGCAAAGTGGAACAGCAACCCGAGACAGATACCGCCGAAGAGTTTCAAGCCCATATTGCCGTGGCGCGTCGTTTGCGGCGTAAAGGCGAAGGCAACAAGCGCCATCACCCATGCGGCAACGGGATACACCAGCTTGCGCCACCATGCGATGGCATAGACTTGGGTATTTTGGTTGTTTTTTTCCAGATGGTCGATGTAGGTAGTCAATTCGCCGACAGACATTTGGTCGGGCTTGACGAGCAATACATCCATCAGATTGCGTTTGACGGAAATCGGCCAGTTTTCTTCAGTGGCAGTAGAAACTTCGACTTTATCTTCGCCCAATATGCTGCGGCGGATATTTTTCAGCTGCCAGCTGCCGTCTGGGTTCAAAACGGCTGATTCAGCTTCCGCCGCTTGGGTCAGTTCGTTTTTATCGTTGCGCTGCCAAATTTTGATGCCCAAAAGCGTATGGTCGGGCAACATTTCGCGCACGTTGATGATGCTGTTTTTTTCTTTCAGCCAAAGGCCGGTATTGCCGGTACTGATTTTGCCGTTGATGGCGGAGGCTTTGATGTTTTCGGCTTTTTGGCTCAGCGTGGGGGCGACCCATTCGCCAAGTGCGACGGTGGCAATGGCGAAAATCAAACCGAACTGCGACAGAATCAACAGCAGCTTTTTGGTGCTCATGCCGCTGGCTTTGATAACGGTCAGCTCGCTGCCGGAAGCCAGTTGGCTGAGGGAAATCAGGCCGCCGATCAAAACGGCAAGCGGCATCAGTTCATATGCGCGCGCAGGCATCTGCATTAAAACATACTGCCCCAATTTTGCGCCGTTATAGCTGCCTTTTCCAAGATCGCCGACTTCGTTGATGATTTCAAAAAAGCTGTACAAAGCAAGGAAGGCAAGGAGGGCGTAAACCGCCATAACCGCCATTTGACGGATGATGTAACGTGAAATCAGGTTCATTTTCCGCCTTTCAATGTCAGACTTTTGGCAACCGCCTGCCAAAAGGGTTGGCTGGGCATACTGCGTACGCGCAGCAGGACGACGGCAATCACAAACATGATGATGTGCATAGGCAGCAGCCCGAGCCAAAAATGGATTTTGCCGTCTTCCACGGCGTTGCGCAGAAAGGTCAGCCCGTTTTGGTAAACCAAAAACAAACCGATGGCAATCAGGATATTGTAGGTGTGGCCGCTGCGCGGATTAAAATAGGAAA
Organism: Neisseria sp. P0014.S009; assembly: GCF_051958155.1. Lineage (NCBI taxonomy): Bacteria > Pseudomonadati > Pseudomonadota > Betaproteobacteria > Neisseriales > Neisseriaceae > Neisseria > Neisseria sp. P0014.S009. Next base: position 298,475 of record NZ_JBQCVS010000001.1, read on the forward strand.
GCGGCACGGCGAGCAGGCACAATAACAAAACGCTGACGGTCAAGGAAATACGCCACATCAATTCCGCCTGGTGTTGGGGATTGCTGCTGCCTATCAGTTGTGCGGTCGGAATGGTACGGCGGTGTGAAACAGGGTCGATAAGTTTGGGCGTGGTGCTGATAATCAGGCTGAGATGTTGGAAAGAAACGCGGTTGTAATCGGCTTTGCCGGGCGTACCGCTGTAACGGTAGCCGTCGCGCAATTCAAGCGTACGTTTGTTGTCGGTCAGCGAAAAATTGCCCTCTTTGGCAAAAACGATGTTGTCGTTGCCGTTTTTGTCCTGCTCACGCAGGAACAGGTTTTTCATGATGCCGGATTCGGTATCGAAGGTTTCGACAAAATAAACCCTGCCGTTGCGCTTGCCCAAGTTATTGAACTCGCCGGCTTCCACCAAAGACAATTCCTGCTTCTGCTTCAAAATTTCGGCATATTCGCGGCTGCGCAACTCTGCCCACGGCATCACCCAAAGCTGCATGACGGCAATCAAAATGGCAAACGGCACGGCAAACTGCATGACCGGGCGTATCCATTGTTTCAATGCCAATCCGCAAGAGAGCCAAACCGACATTTCGCTGTCGCGCCAGTAACGGGTCAATACGGTCAACGTACTGATAAATGCGGTCAACACCAGCAAAAGCGGGGTCATGCCGATTACCCAAAAGCCGACTAAGGCCAACACGGCATCGATGGCGACACGCCCGTCGGCTGCACGGCCAAGCAGGTTGATGGCCTGCGTGGACACCAATACCGCCAAGAGGACGACAAAGATGCCGACGGCGGTAAAGGAAAGTTCTTTAATAAAGTTTCTTTGGTAAATCATAAGATTGAGCGTGGTATACGGTTTATGGGAAACCTATATTTATTAATAAGGCTTCAGACGGCATGACACAAATGGAGTACAATGATTTTCATCTGTTCGGGCGGTTGGTCAACAGGCCGTCTGAACAACCGACAACCGTTCCAATCAGGAGAATAAACGTGAAATTTAGCACAAAAGCCGAAACTTTGCAGGCTCAACAGGCAGGTGCGCAATTATTTGTCTGCGCCGAAGCATCGCAACTGAGCAACCCGACTGCCCTCGCCCTCTTCGCTTCCCTTGAAGAAGGTCAAAATTTCGCCGACACCAAAATCCCGACGGACAACGGTTTGCAAGCCATTGCCGTCGTCCGCCTCGAAAAAACCGACCGCGCCGCATTGAACAAAGCCGCAGCCGAAGCCGCCAAATGGGCGCAAAATCAAGAAACGGTCAATGTGGACGTTCACGCCTTTGAAGAAACGCAAGCCGCCGCCGTTGCCGAAGCGTTTGCGATTGCGTTCGGCAATGCCGCCTACCGTTTCGACCGCTACAAAAAAGAAGCCAAACCGGCCAAATTTGCAGAAGCCGTGTTCTACAGCGCACACGAAGCCGCCGTCAAAGAAGCCCTGCGCGTTGCCGAAGCGCAAGTTTACGGACAAAGCCTCTGCCGCGACTTGGGCAATGCCGCGCCGAACGAATGCACGCCTGAATTCCTCGCGCGTACCGCCAAAGCCGAAGCCGAAAAACTGGGCGCACACGCCAAAATCATTGAAAAAGACTACATCAAAGAAAATATGGGTTCATTCTGGTCTGTCGCCAAAGGCAGCGTCGAAGACCCATATTTGGTCGAACTGAGCTATTTTGGTGCGGCCGACAAAGAAGCCGCGCCTGTGGTATTGGTCGGCAAAGGCATTACCTTCGACACCGGCGGCATTTCCCTCAAACCCGGCCTGAACATGGACGAAATGAAGTTCGACATGTGCGGCGCGGCAACCGTCATCAGCACCTTCTGCGCCGCCGTCAAACTGCAACTGCCGATCAACCTGATTGCCATCGTCGCCACTTGTGAAAACATGCCTTCCGGCGCGGCCAACAAACCGGGCGACGTCGTGAAAAGCATGAAAGGCTTGACCATCGAAGTATTAAACACCGATGCTGAAGGCCGTCTGATTTTGTGTGACGCTCTCACTTACGCCGAACAATTCAAACCCAAAGCCGTCATCGACGTCGCCACCCTGACCGGCGCGTGCATCATCGCCTTGGGTCATGACGTCAGCGGCGTGATGGGCAACAATCAAGATTTGGTCGACAGCCTGCTGGCCGCTTCCCGCAACGTGGACGATAAAGCATGGCAACTGCCGCTCTTTGAAACCTACAAAGACCAACTCAAATCCAACTTTGCCGACATTCCAAACATCGGTACGCCGGGTGCAGGCACGATTACCGCCGCAACATTCCTGTCTTACTTCACCGAAGACTATCCATGGGCACACCTCGACATCGCAGGTACCGCATGGAAATCTGGCGGTGAAAAAGGCGCGACCGGCCGCCCTGTTCCTTTATTGCTGAACTATCTGCGCAATGTGAAATAAATCTTGGGGGAAGCCTGCAGGGTTAATCGTTTCAACCCTGCAGGCCGTCTGAAAACGGAATCCGCATTATCTGACTCAACCTGACAAACGGAAAACCACCATGAAACCACTATTTGCCGCATTATCTGCCGCCCTTCTGCTCGGCACATCCATAAGCGCCCAAGCCGCCGAACAAACCACCCCCACCGACCGCAGCATCCAAGTGTACAAAAAAGCCGACTTAGCAGAATGGAACCGCGAAAACGCAGCCGGAGGCCAAGGCCCGCTACTCGGCAGCTTTGCCTTCACGCGCCATCAAACCGCAGAACAAGACGCATTCAAAGAAATCGGCTGGCTCACATTACCGCCGGGCGCTTCCATCGGCCAACACAAACATACCGGCAATGAAGACGTTTACATCATCGTATCCGGCAAAGGCCTGTTTACCGACAGCGAAGGCAAACAAACCGAAGTCGGCGCCGGCGACATTACCATCGCCCGCCCCGGCCAGTCTCACGCACTCAAAAATATCGGCAAAAAGCCGTTGGTATTCTTAGATTTGATTGCCGAGACCGCGGGCGCTAAAGCCGCCGAAACCAAGTAATACTTTCAATGAAAACAAATAATCTGCCATGGCTTTCTGCCTTACCCAAACCAGGCAGCAGAGAGATTGTTCCGTTTTCATTTAAACCTACATACAAGCTAAAGGCCGTCTGAAAACCACGCTTCGTTTTCAGACGGCCTTTTTTTTCTCAAAAATCTTATCATATAAATGACGCAATGTTATATAATAACAGCCTTTCGAAATATGATGAGAAACTAAAATGACACAAACCACACTCAAACCCATTGTTTTATCTATTCTTTTAATCAGCGCTCCCATCCTCTCCCAAGCGCATGAAACCGAGCAGTCGGTTGACTTAGAAGAGGTTACCGTCGTCGGCAAAAGCCGTCCGCGCGCCACTTCGGGGCTGTTGCACACTTCAACCGCCTCCGACAAAATCATCTCCGGCGATACCTTGCGCCAAAAAGCCGTCAATTTGGGCGATGCTTTAGACGGCGTACCGGGCATTCATGCCTCACAATACGGCGGCGGCGCGTCCGCTCCCGTTATTCGCGGTCAAACAGGCAGACGGATTAAAGTGTTGAACCATCACGGCGAAACGGGCGATATGGCGGACTTCTCGCCCGACCATGCCTTAATGGTGGACAGCGCCTTGTCGCAACAGGTCGAAATCCTGCGCGGCCCGGTTACGCTCTTGTACAGCTCAGGTAATGTAGCTGGTTTGGTCGATGTTGCCGATGGCAAAATCCCCGAAAAAATGCCTGAAAACGGTGTATCGGGCGAAGCCGGATTGCGTTTGAGCAGCGGCAATTTGGAAAAACTGACATCCGCAGGCATCAATATCGGTTTAGGCAACAACTTCGTACTGCATACCGAAGGCTTGTACCGCAAATCAGGCGATTACGCCGTACCGCGCTATCAAAAAGAAGAAGGCCGTCTGAAACGACTGCCCGACAGCCATGCCGATTCAAAAACAGGCAGCATCGGCCTGTCTTGGGTTGGGGATAAAGGGTTCCTCGGCGTGGCGTACAGCGACCGTCGCGACCGCTACGGCCTGCCTGCCCACAGCCATCTCTACGACGACTGCCACGCCGACATTATTTGGCAAAAGAGTTTGATTAACAAACGCTATTTACAGCTTTATCCACACCTTCTGACAGAAGAAGACGTCGATTACGACAATCCGGGTTTGAGCTGCGGCTTCCACGACGACGATGATGCACACGCCCATGCCCACAACGGCAAACCTTGGATAGACCTGCGCAACAAACGCTACGAACTCCGCGCCGAATGGAAGCAGCCATTCCCCGGTTTTGAAGCCCTGCGCGTACACCTGAACCGCAACGACTATCACCACGACGAAAAAGCAGGCGATGCAGTAGAAAACTTCTTCAACAACAAAACACACAACGCCCGTATCGAGTTGCGCCACCAACCCATAGGCCGTCTGAAAGGCAGCTGGGGCGTGCAATATTTGGGACAAAAATCCAGCGCGCTTTCCGCCATTCCCGAGACCATCCAACAACCGATGTTGATTGACAACAATGTGCGCCATTACAGCTTTTTCGGTGTAGAACAGGCAAACTGGGACAACTTCACGCTTGAAGGCGGCGTACGCGTGGAAAAACAAAAAGCCTCCATCCAGTACGACAAAGCATTGATTGATCAGGAAAACTACTACAACCAACCCCTGCCCGACCTCGGCGCACACCGCCAAACCGCCCGCTCGTTCGCACTTTCGGGCAACTGGTATTTCACGCCACAACACAAACTCAGCCTGACCGCCTCCCATCAGGAACGCCTGCCGTCAACGCAAGAGCTGTACGCACACGGCAAACACGTCGCCACCAACACCTTTGAAGTCGGCAACAAACACCTCAACAAAGAGCGTTCCAACAATATCGAACTCGCGCTGGGCTACGAAGGCGACCGCTGGCAATACAATCTGGCGCTCTACCGCAACCGCTTCGGCAACTACATTTACGCCCAAACCTTAAACGACGGACGCGGCCCCAAATCCATCGAAGACGACAGCGAAATGAAACTCGTGCGCTACAACCAATCCGGCGCCGACTTCTACGGCGCGGAAGGCGAAATCTACTTCAAACCGACACCGCGCTACCGCATCGGCGTTTCCGGCGACTATGTACGAGGCCGTCTGAAAAACCTGCCGTCCCTACCCGGCAGGGAAGATGCCTACGGCAACCGTCCTTTCATTGCACAGGAAGACCAAAACGCCCCTCGTGTTCCGGCTGCGCGCCTCGGTGTCCACCTGAAAGCCTCGCTGACCGACCGCATCGATGCCAACTTGGACTACTACCGCGTGTTCGCCCAAAACAAACTCGCCCGCTACGAAACGCGTACGCCCGGACACCATATGCTCAACCTCGGCGCAAACTACCGCCGCAATACGCGCTATGGCGAGTGGAATTGGTACGTCAAAGCCGACAACCTGCTCAACCAATCCGTTTACGCCCACAGCAGCTTCCTCTCTGATACGCCACAAATGGGTCGCAGCTTTAGCGGCGGCGTGAACGTGAAGTTTTAAAATCGGACAGGCAAACAAAAAAGGTTTTCAGACTGCCGTCTGAAAACCTTTTTCTTGTTTTAACCAATCATTTAAAACTGACTATTAATCTTTCAATACATCTTGCACAGCCGCTTGAATTTTAGCCGCCGCTGCTTCGATTTGCTGCTGTTCGGTAGATTGGCTTGCCACTGTTTCAGCCGGAGCAGCTTGTGAAACAGGCGCGGCTTGTGGAGCTGCGGCTTTAGGCTCAGATTCAGTTTGCGGCGCAGTCAGCGGCAAACGCGCCAATACAGTGCTGACGCCGGTAACTTTATCGCCAATCGCCACTTGCGCCTGCGCATCGACAGGCAGATACATATCCACTCGCGAGCCAAAACGGATAAAGCCATAGCGTTCGCCGCGAGACAGTTTCGCACCTGCTTGGGTGTAGCACAAAATACGGCGCGCCACCAAACCGGCCACTTGAACAAAAGTAATTTCACGACCAGAAGCCGTAGTCGCCAAAACCGCATTACGTTCATTTTCCGTGCTGGCCTTATCCAAATCCGCATTCACGAATTTGCCTTTGTTATAGACCACTTTCGTTACCGTACAATCGGCAGGCGATTTTTGCGAATGCACGTTAAACACGTTCATAAAAATACTGATTTTCAAAGCATCGACATCACGATACGGATCGCGTGCGCGCTCAACCACCACGATACGGCCGTCAACAGGGCTCAACACCGCTTCAGGATTTAGCGGAATTTCACGCGCAGGGTCGCGGAAAAACTGCAAAGCAAATACGGTAAACACCCAAAACGGCAAAGACCACCAGCCGCAGCACATCGACACTAGCAGGCTCAAAGCCAAACCGCCGCCGATAATTGGCCAGCCCTCACGGGCAATAATCGGGTGGGGATACAAACGGTTCATCATTTATCCTTCATTTAATAATTTCAAAATTGCCGCCATTATATCTGAAACTCCAAACATTGAGGCCGTCTGAAATGTTCAGACGGCCGGTGTCTTTTGTAAAAAATACTCAATATAGATAAAGTTTCAGTTTCGGCAACACAATAACGCAGCGTCCTCAACAAGCGGCTCACACGCTCCAACAACTCGCTGCAAATATCATTTAGACCAAATCTCCGCCCTCGATTATCTCGACAAACCCAGTATGACCGCCAACACCAGCCAAATCCAATGCCGACGGCGTGATGTAGAGAACAAAGAGCGTTGAGACAACAAACGCGTTTGGCTCAGCTGATACACCACATCTGCGAGCTTAATCAACTGATTGCCCTGTCGTGTTTTGCTTTCTTCCACTTTACGCAGTTTCAAATTTTCCGCTTCAATCCTCAGCCGCACCAGCTTGGCTTCCAAAAGCAGCAGCTTGCGCTCTTCTTCATACTCCTGTCGCTTCATCGTCCGCATCCTTATCTACCTCACCGCGCAAATACGCAATATCCGATCGAATATCCTGCAAGGTTTCAGCCACACGACTGCCCTGCTCCCGATAATCTGCCGATACTTTGCGGAACAATACAGCAATAATCAGCAGGCTTACAAAGAAAATGCCGAAAAATACCCACAAAGCCGCAACATCCGTCAGCACGCGGTTCAATCCGAACAGCAAACCGACCAAGCCCACCATCAACAGCGCGCCGGACAACACCAGCCAAATCGCCAAACGGAACACATTCTCCGCCTGACGCGTCAAATCCAAGCCCAATACCTGCAAACGCAGCAGCAGCAAATCCGCGCCCTGATTCAACAAAGCCTTGCCATGTTCAAAACGCTGGCGAATTCCCATCTTAACTATCCTTTTTTTCAGGAAAACATAAGGCAGAGGCCGTCTGCACGGCGCAATGAAATCCATGATTTCATGTGCACACCTGTTCAGACGGCCTTAACATATTCACATTAACGGCGGTTCAACAACACACCGACAACCAAACCGGCCAATGCGGCAAAACCCATTGCATAATATGGTTTTTCATGTACCGCTTCATCAGCTTGTTTGGCACCGCGTTTCAAGCGCGCACCAGCATCTGATTCTAAATCGGAAAAAAGCTCTTTACCATCTTTAAATCGTTCGCTAATTTCTTCTTCGAAGCTGCTAAAACGCTCTTTGGCTTCTGCCAATTTTGCTTCCAATTTAGCGCGAATTTTACTACCCTCTTCCGAACCAGCTTCAACACCATTGCGGTACAGTTCGTCCACATCATCCATTACTTCTCGGATATCTTCCAACAAAGCATCACGACGTTTTTCAAAATTATGTTTTTTCATACTACTCTCCTATAGATTGATATGATCACAGATTGTTTATCTGTTAATAGTATTATAACCATTTATTTCCAAATAAACGTTAATTTAAATTAAATTAAGTGCTTATTCTGAAAACAACCCAATGGAATTTAAAAAAGACCGTCTGAAAACTTCAGACGGCCTTTCCAATTCAGCTCAAAGACTTAAGTCTTATGCCAAACCTTTTGCTTTCAACACTTCCAGCATGGTAGTGCCCAACTCGGCAGGGCTGCGGGTGTAAGCGATACCGGCTTTTTCGAAAGCAGCGAATTTTTCTTCGGCAGTACCTTTACCACCGGAAATAATCGCACCGGCGTGGCCCATACGTTTGCCTTTAGGAGCGGTAACACCAGCAATGTAACCTACAACAGGTTTGGTTACGTTGGATTGGATGTATTCGGCTGCTTCTTCTTCCGCAGTACCACCGATTTCACCGATCATGATGATGGCGTCGGTATCTGGGTCTTCTTGGAAGAGTTTCAGTGCGTCGATTTGGTTCATACCAGGAATCGGGTCGCCGCCGATACCGATACAGGTTGATTGACCCAAGCCCAGTTTGGTGGTTTGTGCCACAGCTTCGTAAGTCAATGTACCGGAACGGGAAATAATACCGATGCGGCCTGGAGTGTGGATGTGGCCCGGCATAATACCGATTTTGCACTCACCCGGAGTAATCACGCCCGGGCAGTTAGGGCCGACCAAGCGGGTACCGTTGCCGTTGGTTTCCAAGTAACGTTTGGCTTTGAGCATGTCCAAAGTAGGCACGCCTTCGGTAATCACAACCACCAAGCCTACGCCTGAATCAACGGCTTCAACGATAGAATCCAAAACAAACGGAGCGGGAACGTAAATTACAGATGCGTCAGCGCCGGTTTCTTTAACGGCTTCTTTCATGGTGTTGAATACAGGCAGGTTCAGGTGGGTTTGACCGCCTTTGCCTGGGGTAACGCCGCCGACAACTTTAGTGCCGTAAGCCAGAGCTTGTTCGGAGTGGAAAGTACCGTTTTTACCGGTGAAACCTTGAACCAATACTTTGGTGTCTTTATTAATCAATACGCTCATTCTTTTCTCCTTAGGCGTTTACGGCTGCAACAATTTTTTCGGCTGCGTCATTCAGGCCGTCTGCAGAAGTCAGTTTCAGACCTGATTCGTTCAGGATTTTCGCGCCGAGTTCGGCGTTGTTACCTTCCAAACGAACAACGACAGGAACGTTGACGTTGATTTCTTTAACGGCTGCCACGATGGCTTCCGCAATCATGTCGCAACGTACGATACCGCCGAAGATGTTGATCAATACGCCTTTAACGGATTTGTCTTCCAGAATCAGTTTGAACGCTTCAACCACGCGGTCTTTGGTTGCGCCGCCACCAACGTCCAAGAAGTTGGCAGGTTGGCCACCTTTGAGTTTGATAATGTCCATAGTGGCCATCGCCAAACCGGCACCGTTAACCATACAGCCGATGTTGCCTTCCAGGGCAACATAGTTCAGGTCGAATTCAGAAGCTTTCAGCTCACGTTCGTTTTCTTGAGATTTGTCGCGCAAAGCGGCAATTTTCGGCAGGCGGTAGAGCGCGTTGCTGTCGATACCGATTTTGCCGTCCACACAGGCCAAGTCGCCGTTTTCACGGACTGCCAATGGGTTTACTTCAAACAGTGCGAAGTCGTTTTCGATAAACGCTTTGTACGCGCCGGTCATCAGTTTGACGAACTCGTTGATTTGTTTGTCTTTCAAGCCCAGTTGGAAGGCAACTTCGCGAGCTTGGCAAGGTTGCAGGCCGACCAGCGGATCAACGGTTACTTTGAAGATTTTTTCTGGAGTTTCGGCAGCAACTTTTTCAATTTCCACGCCGCCTTCGGTAGAAGCCATGAATGTAACGCGGCGGGTAGAACGGTCAACCACTGCGCCCAAGTACAGCTCGGTTTGAACCGGATACATGTCTTCGCAAACCAAAACGCTGTTGACAGGTTGGCCGTTGGCATCGGTTTGGTAAGTTACCAAGTTGGTGCCAATCAGGCTTTCAGCCACTTCTTTAGCTTCTTCGCGGCTTTTAACGACTTTTACGCCTCCCGCTTTACCGCGGCCGCCGGCGTGTACTTGTGCTTTGACAACAGCGAATTTGCCGCCCAATTTGTCGTAAGCTGCAGCGGCTTCTTCGCCGTTGTGTGCCAAAATACCGCCTTGTACGGGCAAACCGTAGCTAGCCAGCAGTTCTTTAGCCTGATACTCGTGTAAATTCATGGATTTCTCCTTAAGGTGAGTGGGTTTTAGGAATCGCCCTGCGGCCAATCCCATATTTTCAGACGGCCCTACTATTTACTGAAGGGCAACCACATCCGCGCCAGCAGATACATGGTTGCGCCGCCTCCTCCGAGAATAAAAAAGACAATGCCTTTTTTACGCGAATTCGGGCAGAGCAGATAAACGGCAAGGCTGAAACTGATAAACAACAATGCCACGCGCCAAACCAATTCTTTATCTTTGAAACGGTTGAGCGTATAAGTTTCGGTCATCATCACATACATCTGCCACAATGCGGCCATACACATGCTGATGATGCCCATCGGTATAAAGAAAATACCGACTATTTCTTTGTTCATAACGAATGTAAATGCTGTTTGTTTGTCTGACGGAATTATAAATCAGAAAACGAAGCTCTCGAAACATTCAATTTGTCGGAGGCCTTAAGGCCGTCTGAAAAGTTTCAGACGGCCTTAATGTCTATCAACCGTGCAAAGCGCGTTTGTCGGCCGCCAATGCAGCTTCGTGAACCACTTCGGACAAGGTTGGGTGAGCATGGATAATACGTGCGATGTCTTCGCTGCTGGCGAAGAATTCGAGTGCAGTCACGCCTTCAGTAACCAATTCGCTGACAACCGGGCCAATCATGTGTACGCCCAAGATACGGTCGGTTTTGGCATCTGCCAACACTTTAACCGTACCTTTGGCTTTGCCCATTGCCAATGCGCGACCGTTTGCACCGAAACCTGAAGTACCTTTTTTGTACTCCACGCCTTCGGCTTTGAGCTGTTCTTCGGTTTTACCCACCCAAGCGATTTCAGGGTCGGTGTAAATTACAAACGGCACGTTGTTGAAGTCGATATGCGGTTTTTGACCGGCAATACGCTCGGCAACGGCAACGCCTTCATCGCTGGCTTTGTGTGCCAACATCGGGCCGCGAACCACGTCGCCGATTGCCCATACGTTAGGCAGGTTGGTACGGCATTCGCCATCTACTTTGATAAAGCCACGCTCGTCTTTTTCCAAGCCTACGGCTTCGGCGTTCAGGCCTTTGGTGTTTGGAATACGGCCGATGGCAACGATCAGTTTGTCGAATACTTCGGTTTTGGCTTCGCCGGCAGCAGTTTCGTAAGCAACGGAAACGCCTTTGCCTTCAGATTTGATGTCGCCGATTTTCACGCCCAATTCAATGCTCAAGCCTTGCTCTTTGGTGAAGTATTTGAAGGCTTCTTTTGCGATTTGTTGGTCGGCGGCAGCCAAGAAGGTCGGCGCAGCTTCAAGAATGGTAACTTCTGAACCCACGCGGTTCCATACGGAACCCATTTCCAAACCAATCACGCCGGAACCGATCACGCCGAGTTTGGCAGGCACTTCGGTCAGGTTCAGTGCGCCTTCGTTGTCCAATACATTCACATTGTCGATAGCGACTTGTGGCAGCGGACGCGGTACGGAACCGGTTGCTACGATGACGTGTTTGGCTTCGATAACGGTTTTCTCACCTTTGTTATCGACTTCGATTTGGTAGGCATCGCCATTTTTACCGGCAAAGGAAGCAGTACCGAACAGGCTGGTTACTTTGTTTTTTTGGAACAGGAATTTCACGCCGCCGGTCAGTTTGGTCACGATGGCATCTTTGCGCTCAATCATTTTGGCCGCGTCGAATTTTACGTCGCCGACAGTGATACCGTGTTCGGCAAAATCGTGTTGCGCAGCGTGGAAATGTTCACTGGATTGCAACAGGGCTTTAGAAGGGATACAACCTACGTTTAAGCAAGTACCGCCCAATGCAGGGGCATTGCCTGCTTTGTTAACGCCTGCGTCGACGCAAGCGGTTTTGAAACCCAGTTGCGCGGCACGGATGGCGGCAACGTATCCACCCGGGCCTGCACCAATCACTACTACATCATATTGAGACATCGTGTCATCCTTTGCTTTTGGCAGTATCTCAAAATAAAAACGATACTTTTTGTTTCTTTTTTATTTTGAATGACTGCGTTTTGATGGTTTTAAGAAAAGGCCGTCTGAAAGTCCATATCTGTCGATTCATTCGAATCAAATGTTTCAGACGGCCTCAATCGTTCGTTGAGCCTATTGTAGCACGATACTACATTACGCTACATCTAAATAAAAATTCAGACGACCTTTTCATTAATAAATAAAAGGCCGTCTGAAACGATTACAGATCCAACAACAGGCGAGCTGGGTCTTCCAACGCGTCTTTAATGGCTACCAAGGTCAATACAGCTTCGCGGCCGTCAATAATACGGTGGTCGTAAGACAGAGCCAGATACATCATTGGACGGACAACAACTTGACCGTTTTCAACCACAGCGCGCTCTTTAGTGGCGTGCATACCCAAAATCGCAGATTGAGGCGGGTTGATGATTGGGGTAGACATCATAGAACCGAAAGTACCGCCGTTGGTAATACTGAATGTACCGCCGGTCAGATCTTCGATAGCGATTTTGCCGTCTTTTGCTTTTTTCGCGTAATCAACAATTGCTTGTTCGATGTCGGCAATGCTCATTTGGTCGGCATCGCGCAGGATTGGCACAACCAAACCGCGTGGGCTGCCAATCGCGATACCGATGTCGAAGTAGCCATGGTACACGATGTCTTTGCCGTCAACAGAAGCATTCACAACCGGATATTTTTTCAGGGCGGCAACAGCGGCTTTAACGAAGAAGGACATAAAGCCCAGTTTCACGCCGTGTTCTTTCTCGAATTTATCTTTGTACTTCGCACGCAAGTCCATGATTGGTTTCATGTTGACTTCGTTGAATGTAGTCAGAATGGCGTTTTCTTGTTGAGAAGCTAAGAGGCGTTCTGCAACACGGGCACGCAGGCGGCTCATTGGTACGCGTTCTTCAGGACGTGCGCCGGCAGGAAGTGCAACAGCAGGAGCAGCGGCTGCGGCAGGTTTGGCAGCGGCATTTTGTACGTCTTCTTTCAATACGCGACCGTCACGGCCGGAACCTTGCAATGCGTTCACGTCAACACCGGTCTCGGCAGCCAGTTTTGCAGCGGCAGGCATCGCGGCGTTGTTTTGTGCAGTAGCAGGAGCGGCAGCTGGGGCTGCTTCGGCAGGAGCGGCTGCAGGTGCTTCAGCAGCGGCAGTAGCAGCTGTATCGATACGAGCCAAAACTTGGTCGGCAACAACGGTTTCACCGTCTTGAGCTACGATTTCAACCAATACGCCGGCTTGTGGAGAAGGTACTTCCAAAACCACTTTGTCAGTTTCGATATCGATCAGGATTTCGTCACGAGCAACTGCTTCGCCAACTTTTTTCTTCCATTCCAAGAGCGTGCCTTCAGATACGCTTTCAGACAGCATAGGTACTTTTACATCAATAATCATTTTGTGTCTCCAATGGCCCTTTCAGACGGCCTGTTGTGTGTTTTTAATTCTGCATATGGGCATTCCGCCTGAGCAGACTCAGACGGAATGCTACTTGGTTTACAATGCCAAAGCGTCTTCAACCAATTGTTTCAATTGAGCAATGTGTTTACTTGAGTAGCCCACTGCAGGCGATGCGCTGCTTGGACGACCGGCATAAGACAGTTTTTGCTCTTCGCTGATAACGTCTTCGATGCGGTGGCGGATTTGGTAGAACGCGCCTTGGTTTTTCGGCTCTTCTTGTGCCCAAACCACAGATTTTGCGTTCGGATATTTCGCCAGTTCAGCTTTAACCTCTTCGTATGGGAACGGATACAGCTGCTCAACGCGGACGATAGCAACATCATCTTCCAGTTTACGCTCGGTACGGCCGGCTTCCAAGTCATAGTAAACCTGACCGGCACACAATACCACGCGTTTCACGCTGTCGTTGCTTGCGCGTTCGGCAGTATCGCCGATAACCGGACGGAAAGTCGAACCTTCGGTAAAGTTTTCCAGCGGGCTCATTGCACCTTTGAAGCGCAACAGGCGTTTGGACATGAAAATCACCAGTGGTTTGCGGTATGAACCCAAGACTTGACGTTGCAAGAGGTGGAACATTTGCGACGCTTCAGACGGCATGATGACTTGCATATTGTTCTCAGAACACAGTTGCAACCAACGTTCCACGCGTGCAGAAGAGTGCTCAGGGCCTTGACCGTCGTAACCGTGCGGCAGGATGGTGGTCAGACCGCACAAACGACCCCATTTGGTTTCGCCTGAAGACAGGAATTGGTCGATAGTTACTTGCGCGCCGTTGGCGAAGTCACCGAATTGAGCTTCCCAAATGGTCAGCTTGTCAGGAGCGGAGCAGGCAAAGCCGTACTCGAACGCCATCACGGCTTCTTCGTTCAAGATAGAGTCGATAACCAGGAACTCGCCCAAGCCTTCGCCCATATTGCGCAGAGGAACATAAGTACCGTCGTCCCATTTTTCGCGTTTTTGATCGTGCAATACTGCATGACGGTGTGAGAATGTACCGCGGCCGGAGTCCTCACCGGAGATACGCACGCCATGACCTTTGGTCAGCAGGCTTGCGTATGCGAGGGTTTCGGCCATACCCCAGTCGATGGCTTGTTTGCCGGATGCCATGGCTTTACGCGCTTCGATCACACGTTTTGCAGTCGGATGCAGGGCAAAGCCTTCCGGTACGGCGGTAAATTTCTCGGTAAGGCGCTCGATGTCGGCGGCAGGCAAACCGGTTTCGATTTTTTCGCGCCAATCTTTGCCTTGGTATTTGCTCCAGTCGATTTGTGTGCGTTGGAAGTTGCTCAAAGTTGTTTGTTCAACATGTTCGCCTTTGTCCAAAGCATCACGGTAGGCTTGGATGTAGCCGTCAGCCTCAGCTTGGGTTACCACGCCTTCGGCAATCAGTTGTTCGGTGTACAAAGCATGCGCACCCGGGTGTTGCGATACTTTTTTGTACATCATCGGTTGGGTCAGGGTCGGATCATCGCCCTCGTTGTGGCCCCATTTACGGTAACAGACAACGTCGATCACGATGTCTTTATGGAATTTTTTGCGGTAATCCAAAGCGGCTTGGATAGCAAAGCAAACGCGTTCAGGGTCATCGCCGTTCACGTGGATAACCGGAGCGGAAACCATTTTCGCGATATCGGTACAGTATACGGTAGAACGGGTATCGCGGGTATCGGAAGTGGTAAAGCCGATTTGGTTGTTGATCACGATGTGAACAGTACCGCCGGTGGTATAGCCGCGTGTTTTAGACAGGTTGAATGTTGCTTGGTTAACACCCAAACCGATAAATGCGGAGTCACCGTGAATCAATACTGGCAAGACTTTATCGCGGCCGTTTTCGCCCAAACGTTTTTGTTTGGCGCGCGCAGAACCTTCCACTACTGGGTTAACAATTTCCAAGTGTGACGGGTTAAATGCCAAAGAAACGTGCATTGGGCCGTGTGGCGTAGCAATGTCGGAGCTGAAGCCCATGTGGTATTTCACGTCGCCGCTAGGCAATTTGATTTCGGCACGGCCTTCAAATTCAGCAAACAGATCAGCCGGTTTTTTACCCAAAATGTTAACCAAAACATTCAGACGGCCACGGTGTGCCATACCGATGATGACTTCTTCCACGCCGTCTTTACCAGCGTTTTGAATCAGGTAATTCAAACCGGCAATCGCGCTTTCACCGCCTTCTACACCAAAGCGTTTTTGACCGACATATTTGGTATGCAGGTAGCGTTCCAGAGTTTCGGCAGCAGTCATTTCTTTCAAGATACGGCGTTTTTGTTCAACGTTGTAGCTTGGCGTAGACAGTACGCTTTCAAAATAATTGCGAACCCAGCGGCGCTCTTCGGTATTTGGGATGTAGATATACTCTACCGCAATATGGCCGCAGTAGGTTTGTTTGAGGTTGCTGATGATTTGGGACAGAGGCAGTTTGCTCTGACCGGAAAAATCGCCCTCGCCCATATTGAACTGAAGCGCCATATCGGCATCTGACAGACCGTGGAATTTAGGATCGAGAGCTTCGATATTTTGAGGAGGAATACGTTTGAGCGGATCAAGTTGGGCTGCACCCACGCCTTGGATACGATAGGCAGAAATCAGTCGCAAAACGCTGACTTGCTTTTTCATCATTGCCTCATCCACACCGCCTGCGACGGCTGCGGCAATTTTCTTTTTAGCCAAAGTGGCAAATGATTCACGAATCGGTGTATGGGCAACATCGACAGCGACTGCGCCCGGCTGTTTACTCAAATCGGTAAAGTACTGTTTCCATTTTTCATCGACAGATTCCGGATTATCCAGAAACTTTTCATACAACTCCTCGATGTATGGCGCATTAGAACCAAACAGATAAGAGAAATTGAGTTTTTCGTCCATCATGGCGTGAGCTCTTTTCTTTAAAATATAAACAAAGGGTAGAATCCCGTGTTCTCCGAACGGAATTCAGGCCGTCTGAAATGACACTTTATTCTACCCTATTTCAAATCAAATTACCTGCTATCAACTTAATTAATTACGACCAACCTCATTGAAAACGGCAATTCGATTTTTTCAAACGACTTTTCAACAATATATTAATGTATTGTCTATTAGCGTTTATCTACCGGAACGTAATCGCGACGTTCTGCACCGGTATACAGTTGACGTGGGCGACCGATTTTCAGTGCCGGATCGCTAATCATTTCATGCCAATGAGAAATCCAACCTACACTGCGCGACAATGCGAAGATAACGGTAAACATTTCAGTTGGAATGCCCAATGCGGACAAGACGATACCGGAGTAGAAATCGACGTTTGGATACAGCTTGCGCTCAACAAAGAATGGATCTTTCAGTGCAATTTGTTCCAATTCCATCGCCAGCTTGAATTTAGGACTGTCTTCCAAGCCCAATTCTTTCAAGACTTCATAACAGGTTTCGCGCATGATGTTGGCTCGTGGGTCCATATTGCGGTATACGCGGTGACCGAAGCCCATCAGACGGTATTTGCGTTGTTTCACACCTTCCATGTATGCAGCAACATTAGACACATCGCCGATTTCGTCCAGCATCTTCAACACAGCTTCGTTTGCACCGCCGTGTGAAGCACCCCACAGACAGGCAATACCGGCAGCGATACAGGCAAATGGATTCGCACCAGAAGAGCCGGCCAAACGTACAGTCGAAGTAGAGGCGTTTTGCTCGTGATCGGCATGCAAAATAAAGATGCGGTCGAGCGCGCGGGCCAAGACTGGATTAGGTTTGTATTCTTCACACGGTGTGGCAAACATCATGTGCAAGAAGTTTTCAGCATAGGAAAGGTTATTTTTTGGATAATTGAACGGCAGACCGTTGGAATAACGGTAACACATTGCCGCAATTGTCGGAATTTTGGAGATTAAGCGGTAAATCGCAATTTTGCGGTGTTCAGGATTGGTAATATCCAAGCTGTCTTGATAAAACGCAGACAGCGCGCCAACCACACCCACCATCATCGCCATCGGATGCGCATCGCGACGGAAACCGCGGAAGAACCAAGTCAGCTGTTCATGCAGCATAGTATGGCGACCGACTGTGGCATCAAATTCTTTTTTCTGTTCAGAGGTAGGCAGTTCGCCGTAAATCAACAGATAGCAAACTTCCAAGTAATCGGATTTTTCGGCCAGCTGCTCGATAGGATAACCACGGTAATACAACAGACCTTCATCGCCATCAATATAAGTGATTTTGGATTCGCAACTTGCAGTTGACACGAATCCGGGGTCGAAGGAAAACAGACCTGTATTTTTAGTCAAAGTACGAATATCAACCACATCATGGCCGATACTTGCTTCCAATACTGGCAGTTCCAAGGTCTCTTGATTTGGGGTGGTGAGCTTGACTGATTTAGACATTCTTAAACTCCTTTGTAAGTTGGGGCTTTCGTTGCCGCCCAAGCGGCACGGTCCTTTTTTTCAGACGGCCTCAGTATGGAAAGAGCTTGTTCGGATTGGCATCGCAAACAAGCTCTATAACACGTCATGCCTGTCTGATTTTTTCAAGCATGGGAATCAGGTGTTTCTTGTCCGTTGCCGAATGTCCGTTAATCAAGGCAAGCAACTCTTGGTCTTGAAATTCGAGGATTTCGGAAAATTCGGACAACTCCTGATCACTCAGGTGCTCGAATTCTTTTTCCATAAACCTACCGAAGATTAAGTCTAATTCCAACAATCCCCGGCGGGTTTGAAAACGGATTTTCCGTTTGGCAATATCGTCAAAAACCATCATTTCTTAAACGGCTCGTTTCAACATAATCTCTTTAATCTTACCGATGGCTCGGGTCGGATTCAAGTGTTTAGGACATACGTCCACGCAGTTCATAATGGTGTGGCAACGGAACAAACGGTATGGGTCGTTCAGATTATCCAAACGCTCATTAGTGATGGTATCACGGCTATCCGCAATGAAACGGTAAGCATTCAGCAAGCCAGACGGACCAACGAATTTATCAGGATTCCACCAGAATGATGGGCAGGCAGTCGAACAGCAGGCGCACAAAATACATTCGTACAAACCGTCCAACTCTTTACGCTCTTCCTGAGTTTGCAGACGCTCTTTGTCCGCATCGATAGGGTTATCGTTGACAACGTAAGGTTTGATGGAGTGATATTGTTTGAAGAACTGGGTCATATCCACAATCAGGTCGCGGATAACAGGCAGACCTGGCAAAGGACGGATTTTAACCGGCTGTTTCAAGCCACGCAGATCAGTCAGACATGCCAGGCCGTTTTTGCCATTGATGTTCATACCGTCAGAACCGCAAATACCTTCGCGGCAAGAACGGCGGAAAGACAATGTATCGTCTTGTGCTTTCAGACGCACTAAAGCGTCCAAAAGTTTAACGTCGGTTGGTTCCAATTCCAACTCGTAACGTTGCATATAAGGCTTGGCATCAACGTCCGGATTGTAACGGTAAATTTCAAAACTCATTTTTTCCATGAGAAGTGTTCCTTTTCTCATAAACTGCCCAATGATTTTGTATTATGAATTCAAGCAGTTCAATGTGGGTATGGTTAGGTTTCAGACGGCCTTTAAGGTAAAGGCCATCTGAAAACTCATCAATAAACGCGTTTGGCCGGTTTGATGTATTCCACGCTCAAAGGCTTGGTATGTACCGGTTTGTAAGACAAAGTATTGGTATCTGAATGATACAGGGTATGTTTCATCCAGTTTTCGTCATCGCGCTCAGGATGGTCGTCTGAAGCGTGCGCGCCGCGCGATTCTTTACGCGCTTCGGCGGACACCAAAGTCGCTTTCGCTACTTCAATCAGATTATCCAATTCCAAGGCTTCGATACGCGCGGTATTCCACACTTTGCTCTTGTCTTTGATTTCAGTACGTTTCACGCGCTCGGCAATCTCCATGATTTCTCGAACGCCTTTGCTCAGAATCTCATCGGTACGGAACACACCGGCATGCAGTTGTACGGAGCGTTGCAGTTCGCGACGCAATGCATCAACGTTTTCACCATCGGTTTGGTTATCCAAACGCTCAATACGTTGACGAGTCAATTCACCGGCATTAGCAGGCAGAGGTTTCCAGTCGCTTTGCTCTTTGATGAATTTAATCATGCTGTCGCCGGCAGCTTTACCGAATACCACCAAGTCCAACAGGGAGTTGGTACCCAAGCGGTTCGCGCCGTGTACGGAAGCACAAGCGCACTCACCTGCCGCATACAGACCTTTTACAGGTACTTCGTAATCTTCACCTTGCGGAACAACAACTTCGCCATGGTAGTTGGTCGGAATACCGCCCATCATGTAGTGGGTAGTCGGCACAACAGGAATCGGGTCTTTAATCGGGTCAATACCGGCAAACTGGATGGAAATCTCGCGGATGCCCGGCAGTTTTTCCATAATTTTTTCTGCGCCGATATGGTCGATTTTCAGCAATACATGGTCTTTATTTTTACCACAGCCACGACCTTCGTAAATTTCCATCGCCATCGCACGGGAAACCACGTCACGGGAAGCCAAGTCTTTTACGGTTGGAGCATAGCGTTCCATAAAGCGTTCGCCATCGGCATTCAACAGAATACCGCCCTCACCGCGCACACCCTCGGTAATCAATACACCAGCACCGGCTACACCAGTCGGGTGGAATTGCCAGAATTCCATGTCTTCCAACGGAATACCTGCACGGGCACAAATACCCAAACCGTCACCGGTGTTCATATAAGCATTGGTGGAAGAAGCATAAATACGACCGCCGCCACCAGTAGCAAACATCACAGCTTTAGCGTGGAAAATATAAACTTCGCCGGTTTCCATTTCCATGGCGGTTACACCGACTACGTCGCCGTTTTCATCACGAATCAAATCTTGCGCTGTCCATTCCACAAAGAATTGTGTATTGGCACGGACGTTTTGTTGGTACAAAGTATGCAACATCGCATGACCGGTACGGTCGGCAACAGCACATGCACGTTCTACCGCGCGTTTACCGTGTTCGGCAGTATGGCCGCCGAAAGGACGTTGGTAGATTTTGCCACTTTCCACACGGTCAAAAGGCATACCCATGTGTTCCAACTCAATTACGGCTTCAGGCGCTGCGCGACACATAAATTCAATCGCATCTTGGTCGCCCAACCAGTCAGAACCTTTCACAGTATCGTACATGTGCCAATCCCAACGGTCTTCCTGCACATTACCCAATGAAGCAGAAATACCACCTTGAGCCGCTACAGTATGAGAACGGGTTGGGAACACTTTAGACAGAACAGCACAATTCAGGCCGGATTTAGACAATTGGAGGGCTGCGCGTAAACCTGCACCACCACCGCCAACAATCACGGCATCAAACTTGCGAACAGGAAAACCCATATTTACCCCCAAATTACTTTAACTGAATACACCAAGCAGCCTACCAACCAAACGATGGTGGCAACTTGTAAAAACAAACGCACGCCGAAAGGCTTAATATAGTCCATCCACAAATCGCGGATACCTACCCATGCATGCAGGAATACGGCCAAGAAGCTCACTTGGGTAAATACTTTTACCCAAGTTTGATCAAAAAATGCCTGCCATGCCGAATATTCTTTAGGCAACGTAAACAAAACAACCAAAAGAACCACGGTGTACACCAACATGATGACCGCAGTTGCACGTTGCATTGCCCAATCGCGCAAACCGTAATGCGCACCTGTCAATTTACGTTCTACCATAACAAAGCTCCCAAAACGACGGTCAGAATCAAAGCAGAAGCAAATACAACTTTAGCAGTAGTACGGGCAGTATTTAATTCCAGGCCTTTATGCACATCCAAAAACAGAAAGCGGATACCGGCAAAAAAGTGGTGCAGATATGCCCACAACAGACCGATAAGGATCAGCTTCACAAACGGATTGGAGATAGCAGAACGATATGCTTCAAACGACGCTTCGCGATCCAGCGTTCCAGAGAAGAAATACAAGAGAACAGGCAGCATCACAAACAAGCCGACGCCGCTGATACGGTGAAGAATAGATACAATCCCCGGTATGGGCAATCGGATATTCGGAATTTCCAAAAATACCGGGCGTGATTTGGCGGACATGGTCAGTTCCTCTAGATTTATTATCAGCTCAAAACCTATAGCTCAGCACTACAATAAGCTACATAAACCATAATTTACCTGTTTTATCTCATTTTGAACAGTGCAATTTATGAATGCTCTAATGATTTTTACCAAAAGACTAATAAAATCAAACAATCATTCTTAGATTTTTTTTTGCGTGGCTAGCCTTTTCTGTTACTTTCCTGCAATTAAGCCATCTCCCCATCAAAGCACTTACGATAACATCATTATTGTTTGAGAATTGTATCTATTGTGAGATAAATTCTCACTCTTGACACCTAATCTTTACAAAGGAATAAGCCATTTTTAAATTATTGCCATTGCATTATCACCACTACTCTTACATAGTTATACATTCAAAGACATTTCATCCATCCCTAGATGGACTAAAATACAGTGCAACACCAACAATGTTTCCATACCTGATAAGGAAGCTGCATCATGACACACTCCCCTCATCAAAACACACCCGATCCGGAAGACTACATCCCCTCCTTCCGCCGTCGAAACTTGGACACATCCGGTTTTATGAAAAAACTCGGACGCTTTGCCGGCCGCCTGGGCAAACCTGTCGTCCGACAGCTTTATGCACTTTATTACCTTTGGGAATCCGAACACACGCCCAAACGGGCTAAAATGATTATTGTCGGCGCACTGGTTTATTTCCTCAGCCCTATCGACAGCATTCCCGACCTTCTGATTCCATTTGGCTTCAGCGATGACATTGCCGTCATTGCGCTGGTTTATTCTCAGATGAAAAACTATCTGACCGAAGATATTCAAGAAAAAGCCCGTCAAGCGGCTGACAAGCTGTTTGGTTCTTAATTACACGCACCAACCACAAGTCGGACACACTTTTTCTTCAAATACACCTAAATCGCCTATGAAAAACCACTCTGCACTTTCTGCCTACCTTAACAACAGCCAGGGTAAATCCCTGACCTTAGCTCTCGCAGTGTAAGAATTTCACTTCGAAAAACCTTATAGGTTTATTACTGGCGATATCGTGCACCATTAGAACAGACAGACTTGTGTCGCATCGGCAAACAACGTTTACAATACAGCAAAATAAAAGGCCGTCTGAAACCTAAAATCTAGGTTTCAGACGGCCTTTTCTCCATCATATATCAACTTATGATGACTTCTTATTTTTTTGAACCTTCTTAGAATGCAAATAGTCAATAATAATCCCACATGAAACAACGAAATATACACCTGAAATAAACATATACAGCATAGTAATCAAACCCTGCCCCATATCTCCGCAACAGGGAGGCGTAGAAGACATCCAATACAAATACAGATATACTCCATTAATAATCGATGTAATCGCAAGAGAAGTAAAAATATATCTCTTGAAACAAAAATAGGGTAGGCATAAAAAAAACTGCAATAACAGACTCAATCCTGCAATCTCTACAGCCTCTCTTGACTCATTCGCTCCTAAATCAAAATATTTCGACCACGCATAAGACCATATAACCATAACGACCGAAATAAAAACAGCCGTAGTCAATAAATAGAAAAAACGCTGTTGTTTGTTTTGAAATTTGAAAAACATAATACTAAATAGAATTCAACGACACACATACATATAAAAAGAAGGCTGTCTGAATATTCAGACGGCCTTCTCAGCTTATGACTTTTTTATTTCAAAGGTTGCATACCCATAACTTCCATCAGGAAGTTGGTAAACGCAGGATTGCTTGGCTTGGTATCCATGTTTTTCCAACGTTGCTGCCAACCACGCAAAGCACCTTGGATGTACTGTTTGGATTGCTCAGTAGTAATTTCACCACGTTGGCTGTCAACGGCAGAACGCAGATAAACTTCGTACATACTGTCATCAACAGAGTTGCGTCCCACTTGTTGGATACGGAAGCGGTTCAAATATTGGGCAGCCTGAACTTTGGTCAAACTACCTTGGCTCACTTGGGTACTCAAGCGACGTGCTTCATCATGAATCTTGGAAACATCTGCCCAATGCGAAGGAGCCAAATGATAACCGGTAGCTGAAACTTGTGAATCAGCCTTAGGTTTCTTGACGTTGGTTGGTCGAACTGGCACTTCTTTCAATGTTGGAACATAAATCGATTCACAACCGGCAAGTGCCGCCACAGCAAGGATAGGAAGAATGTATTTTTTCATAATGCGCATTATAAGCATGATTCGTTGAAGAAACCAGCTTTTGAATAACGGTATTCAAAGCTCATTAACTGAATTACAACAGATTTCATACGATATCTCAAGCTCATACGCAAAAAGGCCGTCTGAAAACGGCCTTTTAACAACAATCCTATATTATGCCAAATCTGCAAACAGAGGCGTAGAAAGATAGCGTTCGCCATACGATGGCAACAAGACAACAATCAGCTTGCCTTCGTTTTCAGGTTTTTTAGCCAGTTGCAATGCGCTCCATACTGCGGCACCTGAAGAAATACCTACCAAAATACCCTCTTTCTCAGCCATAGCGCGCGCAGTTTCAAACGCTGCTTCGTTAGGTACTTTGATAATGCTGTCGTAAATAGCCGTATTCAAAACACTGGGGATAAAGCCTGCGCCCAAACCTTGAATCGGATGCGGGCCTTTTTCACCCCCACTCAATACCGGGGAAGCTTCAGGCTCAACAGCCACGATTTGAACTTCGGGTTTGTGTTTTTTCAATACTTCGCCCACGCCGGTAATCGTACCGCCTGTACCCACGCCGGCCACGAAAATATCAACTTGGCCGTCTGTATCGCGCCAAATTTCTTCGGCAGTGGTTTTGCGGTGAACTTCAGGATTAGCCTCGTTATCAAATTGGCGCGGCATAAAGTAAGTATCTGGATGTTCGTCCACCAAAGACTGGGCTTTAGCGATAGCGCCTGCCATACCTTCGGCAGCCGGTGTCAAAATCAGCTCTGCACCGAATGCACGCAGCAGCATTTTACGTTCTTTACTCATGCTTTCAGGCATAGTAATCGCCAATTTATAACCGCGGGCCGCACACACCATTGCCAAACCGATACCGGTATTGCCGCTGGTCGCCTCAACGATAACGGTATCTTTATTGATTTTACCGGCTTGCTCCGCCGCTTCAATCATGGCTTCGGCAATACGGTCTTTCACGCTGCTGCCCGGATTGAAAAATTCAAGTTTAACGGCGATTTGCGCTTTCAAACCCTCGGTCAAACGGTTCAATTTCACCAAAGGGGTGTTGCCGATCAGCTCGGTAATATTATTTGCAATTTTCATTTCCTGCTCCAGATTTAGATGTGATATAGCCTGCATATTAAACTCAGGCCGTCTGAAAAACCAATATCGAAAATTTCTTTCATTATAACTTTTAGTTTGGATAAATTAATATCCGCCCCGTTCAAAAATCAAAGCCATGGCAACCACAGCCTGCATGACAACCGCAACCAGCCAACCCATTTGCAGCTGAGTAGCACTAAACAAAGCCGCTGACTGCCTGCACACGACCACGCGGTGCAGATAAAACACCAGCATCAACACGCCCTGCAAAACAAACCAATAAATCGGTTTTAAGGCATAAATTTTCAGCAAGGCCGCCCATGCAAAAACCGAGCCTGCCAGCGGCAAGATGAAATAAACCACGCCTGCCAAGAAAACAAAAGCCAAAGTCATGACGACATTGGAAACCGCAAACAAGGTCAAACCGGCATATTTGCCTGCCGACCAAAACTTTTTGTCTTCCGTTTTACTGCAATCATCAATAAAGAAGAAAATACTGGCGATTGTCAGATAAAAATGAGGGATGAACAAAGGGCCTGTATGCGTAAAGCCCCACATTCCGGGCAACAAGCGTGCACCCAATGCCGAAACCCCCAGCCACAACAACACCGCAGCCCAAAGCCATTGAAACCGCTGTACGCGAAAAATAAATGCCAATGATACCGCAGCATACGCGACGGCAAACCAAAAATCCAAAGAAACCATCATGAATACTGCAACTCGCCTTCAAAAACGGTTTCAGCAGGGCCGGTCATTTGCACATCGCCGCCTTCTTCCCAACTGATAAACAGTTCGCCCCCAGGCAGAGTAACACGCACAGGCGCACCCGCTTTCAGCAAGCCATTGCGCACGCCTGCCACCACGGCCGCACACGCTCCAGTGCCGCAAGCTTGAGTTTCCCCCACCCCACGTTCAAACACGCGCAGGCGAACTGACAATTCATCTTCGACCTGCAAAAAGCCGACATTGACCCGTTCAGGGAACTGCTCGTGCGATTCAATAGTGCTGCCCCAATGCTCCACCGGTGCAGTTTCAACATCATCAACCAAAATCACCGCATGCGGATTACCCATATTCACGCAGCTTACCGGTACAGATTCCAAACCGACCAAGACAATATGTGTCAGCGCATCTTCATTTTCACCATGCGCAGGCACAAACGGAATTTCAGACGGCATGAAACGCGGTTTACCCATATTGACGGTAACCAAACCGTTATCCAACAGCTTCGGCACAATAATCCCTTTGGCCGTTTCGACCAAAATTTCCGTTTTATCCGTCAAACCCTTATCCGCGACAAAACGCGCAAAACAACGTGCACCATTGCCGCACTGCTCTACTTCCCGACCATCGGCATTGAAAATGCGGTACCGAAAATCGACCGCATCAGAAGAAGGCTTCTCCACTACCAAAAACTGATCAAAACCCACGCCGCGATAGCGGTCTGCCCATTGGGCAAGCGGCGCAGCCAATGGATCAAAGTCCTGTTCGATGGCATTGACCACCATAAAATCATTGCCCAAGCCGTGCATCTTCGTAAATTTCAAAGTTTTCATTATTCATTCACATTCTTATTAAATCATTATTTCGGCACATTCTACACCAGAATGATATATTCGTTTCTATCTTGTTTTTCAGACGGCCTTGCGCCCTTTTACCAATACTAACACCAGCCACCCCGCAAAAATACTATACTTCCCACATTACAAACATTTCTTATTACAAGGATACACATTATGAAAAAAGTTCTCTTACCTGCCCTTTTGGCCGCTTCACTCAGCGCATGTACAGTCGGCACGCCCGGCGTTTCCGTCGGCTTAGGCGTTGGCACCAGCATCGGCCGCCATGTCGGCTTGGGTACATCCATCAACATCCCTGTCGGCTTGGACAAAACCAAAACCACCAAAGGCACGGATTCAGACGGCATCCGTATCTCAGAAGAACAAATCGTGACCTATTTTGATGCACACGGCACACCCAGCAACAGCGCAGTCAAAGGCGGCTTCCATCGCCAACTGATCAGCAAACGCAACAACGAATATGTCGTCCAAGACTTTTACAGCGACAACAGCCAAAAACGCACGGATCCCTACGTCCTCAGCCGCAACCAACTGATGCAGTTCCGCGCCACGCCAAGCAACGGCTCGTTAACTACTTACGCTTACAACGGCACGGTAATGCAGCAGCAAGTGTTCCAAAACGGTAAATTGGTTAACGCCAAATACTAAAGGCCGTCTGAAACGGCTGGGAAGCATGTGAAACTTGATTACAAAATATTTTTAACATTCAAACATTTGAAATATTTTGCACTATTTTCTTGAAAATATGGATTGACACATTTTTTCCAGCCATTATAATACGCCCCATTCCCCGATAGCTCAGTCGGTAGAGCGACGGACTGTTAATCCGCAGGTCCCTGGTTCGAGCCCAGGTCGGGGAGCCAAATTTAAAAAGCCTGAACTTCTGTTCAGGCTTTTTTTACCTTAATAAGGAGCCATTGTTCTTTTCCAAAGAAAGTCCTGAATCCTCATAAGACCTTTGCCAAGGTCTCTATCCGCCAAACTGGCACGCATTGCGCCCTACTCACTTCGTCTGGCGAACAGGTGCAAACAACCCGAAACCTTTTTCAATCAGGTTTCGGGCTGTTTCGTTTTTTGAATAAACGGCATCTTTTCAGACAGCCTTGTCCATCAATTTGGCACATCATTTCACACACGGATTGTCTAAAACGACCGAGACATTGCGTTCGGCTTTGTTTATATACGTCATGTAGACTTTCTTGCCTTTGAACTCTGCCTCGACGACGGATTCCAGCGTGGCAACATCTTGGGGGAAGCCAAATTTTTTGTCGTTTGCAGCAATGAATTTGACGGGTTTGTCGCAGAACAGCGAGTAGAAAGACACGCCTTTATTATCTGCGGTTACGGCGCATTGCATTTTGCTGTCGGTGGCGATGACGGAGGAAAGCGTATGGGGCTTGTGGGTACGGTCGGCGAAGGTGGTGTAGGAATCATACGACCCGAAGCTGGTTCTTAATGCGAAGGTATTGCCAAGCCATTTATAACTTGTTCTGTCTGCGGGAAGATTTTTTTCGATGGCTTTTTTGCCTGCAAAGAAAGAGCATTCTTGGGTTTTGTGGTTGCAGACTTTTTTAATGCTGAACTGCTTGTCCGGAGAAGTAAGGATGGTTTCTGCGGCAAAGCTGTTTGCGCTTGCTGCGGCGAACATACAACTTAAAAGAAGTGAGCAGATGGGAAGGGACGGTTTCATTTTGTTTGGTGTATCGGTTGGTTTTTAATATTAGTTGAGCGGATTTGAATGCAATAAACACTCAATATGCCTGCGGCGGAATAACTGCCGATATGTTGATTTCAATCTGCAAAACAGATAATGCGAAGGCCGTCTGAAACTGATTTTTAGTGTTTCAGACGACCTTTGTTTGCTTTGCTGCGTGGGTTTAGCGGAAGAAGTCGCCCATACCTGCCGGCAGGCCTTGGGTAAACGCACCCATGGTTTTGTTGGTGGTTTCTTCGGCTTTTTCAGAAGCGGCATTGATAGCGGCCAATACCAAATCTTCCAACATTTCTTTGTCGTCAGCGGCTTCTTGAATCAAATCAGGGCTGATTTCAAGTTTGCGGACAACGTGCGAACACGTCATCACAACTTTTACCAAACCATTGCCTGCTTCGCCTTCAACTTCGGTTTCAGCCAGCTTGGCTTGTGCCTTTTTCATGTTTTCCTGCATTTGTTGAGCCTGTTTCATCAGGCCGCCTAATCCGGCTTTTCCGAACATGTTTTACTCCTATGGGTTTGAATAAATGGGTTTCACTCATGCCGTCTGAAAAACGCTATTGCTTTTCAGACAGCCTTGTATGTCAGTATTTTAAGAATGTCCTGCCAACTCTAAAGAATCTGGTAGCCATTGTGCTTCAAAGGTTTGCAAGATTTTCTGCGCCGTTGTATCCGCTTCCAGCAAATCTTGCGCCTGCTGCCGTCCTTCTTCTTGAATACGTTTGCGGCGCATCACCGGCGTTTCCCAGCCTTTATCATCCTGCCAAGGCTCAGTTTGCAGCCTTAAATTGCCAAGATGGTAGGCCTCGCTCAACGTCTGGCAGATTTTGTCCAAGCGCTCTTTATTGGCAGTGGCTTTGGCTTCATCCGTCAACGACAGCATGATTAAACCTGCTTCCGCATCATAACTCGTCCATGCCGCATTTTGCGCCAACATCTGCGCTGCGCCTAATTTACGGGCAAAGCGTTCGATAATGCTGTGCCAATTCTCTGTTTTAAACTCAGGCAAAGGAGCGAACTGAAGCTCTTCATCATCCCCCTCCTCTTCTTCAGACTCAGCAGATGCAACCGGCTGTGGTACTTCCATCACATTAGCATGATGTGAATCTTCATATGTATATGCTTCATCAAAAAACGGAGGCGGAATTTCCTCATCCATGTGCGGATATTCTTCCGGCTCAGAGGCCATCTGAACTTTTGCAACAGGCAATGACTCCGCAGTTTCTTGCATCTGCGCCGTTTGTGTTTGAGGCAGCTCAGCCGATACTTGGCTCGGCATATCTTCCCAAGGTGGCACATCCGCCTGTTGTTGCTGAACAGGCTGAACCGTTTCTTCAGACGGCCTTTCAACGGTATCCTGCTTGGCAGAAACAGCCTCTTTCTCAACCGCCAGTGCTGCTATCGGCTCAGATTTCGGCAGCTGAAAAGGCTTTTTTTCGGCCTCAGCTTTCTGATGGTCGGAATGCAAATCCGTGTGTTCAATCTGACTTTGCGTATCGCAACCCGAAGCGGCCAACGGCGCAAATGCAAGCATGCGCAAAAGCGTCATGACAAAACCGGCATACTCGTCCGGAGCCAGCGGCAAATCCTGTTTGCCATGAATAGCACATTGATAATAAAGCTGAATCTGCTCACCACTCAAAGCCTGACTTAATCGCTGCAAAGTTTCACGTTCAGGATCGTCATTTGCCAAGGCGGAAGGAATGGTTTGAATCAAAGCCAAACGTTGCAACATCATGGCCAATTCTGCCAATGCGCTGTCAAAACCAATCGCTCTGGCGGACATTTCCTGAGCTTTTTCCAGCAAGGCCTCACCGTTTTGATTGATGATTCCTTCAAGCAATTCAAACAAGTATTGTTTATCGACCGCTCCGATCATCTGGCGGACATCTTGCTCGGCCACTTTACCCGAACCCATGGCAATCGCCTGATCCAAAAGACTCAACGCATCGCGCATCGAGCCGGCGGCGGCACGGCCTAAAAGTTGCAAAGCCTGTGGCTGATAAGGAACGTTTTCACGATCCAAGACATGCGCCAAATGCTCCGCAACCTGCTGGGTTGTCATGTTGCGCAAAACAAACTGCAAACAGCGGCTCAATACGGTAATGGGGACTTTATGCGGATCGGTGGTCGCCAAAATAAATTTAACGTGTTCAGGCGGTTCTTCCAAAGTCTTCAGCATGGCATTGAACGCGCTTTTGGAAAGCATATGCACTTCGTCGATGATATAGACTTTGTATTTACCCGCTGTCGGCGCGTATTGGGCGTTTTCCAACACTTCGCGGATATTATCGATACCGGTATTCGATGCCGCGTCGATTTCCAATAAATCCACATAACGGCCGCTGTCGATTTGCGTACAGCTTTCACACTGACCGCATGGTTCGCCATGCACGGCATTTTCGCAGTTCAAACTCTTGGCCAAAATCCTGGCAATCGTGGTTTTACCCACACCGCGCGTCCCTGTCAGCAGATAGGCATGGTGCAGACGGCCTTCGTCCAGCGCGTTGCGCAGAGCTTTGACGACGTGTTCCTGACCGACCAAATCGGCAAAGGTTTTCGGGCGCCATTTTCGTGCAAGAACTTGATAAGCCATGTTGTTTCTCTACGGGAAATAAATCGGAAGGCCGTCTGAAAAGAATTATCCGCTTTTCAGACGGCCTCAGAAAATGGCATATATTCTAGCATTTTTTTGATTTTTATTAAGGATTTTCTATCAAGCCGACAGCGACAGCATGTCATCGCAATGTTATAATACTACATAAATGATAAACAATTTGAAACTCAAATCATTATGACTGAAATCATACTACACAACAAATCAGCCACTATGCAAGTCAATACAATAGGCGGATATATTGACTCCCTGATTCTAAAAGGACGGGAAGTCTTATTTCCGAAAACCAGCGTCCACGTGGGCGATGATACAAAATTACGCGGCGGCATGCACGTTTGCTTACCCCAATTCGGACCGGACAGCAAAAATCATCTGGCCCAACATGGTTTCGGCAGAACTTCAGACTGGGAAATCCGTCATCAAAATGAATCGGATATCGGCTTGAAATTAATCAGCACAGAAAAAGGCTATGAACACGTCGAATGGTTGCTCGATTACAGCCTACCTAACGAAAATGAAGCCATTGCCATCCTGACCGTCTGCAATTACGGCGAATCGCCCGTCCGCACGTCCCCAGGATTCCACCCCTACTTTACCGCTGCCGGCACACAATTTGATTTCAACGGCGCACCATACGATGCCGACTATATCTCCCATACCGAATTTGTTTCCTCCGACCAGGATGCACACGTTGCATTTGACGGCTTGAAACTAGATATCCGCACCCACAATCTGCCTGTGTACGCACTCTGGAGCGATCGAAACGGCCAATATACTTGTGCAGAGCCAACCGCAGAAGGCAATGCGTTTTTATCCCCTGCCCGAGGCGGACAATTTGTTTCAGGGCACAGCAAAAAACGTTACGTCATGAAAATCAGACTAATGGCTTAACCCCCTTACAAATCCTCAATATTTAAAAACCACCCAAACGGGTGGTTTTCTTATGGCTTACAGTCCATTGTTATTGATTGCATTCGCAATATCGCGTACCGCTGTTACATACATGCGGCTGTGGTTGTATTGCCATACTGTGTAGAAGTTATTCAGGCCCAAATAGTATTCAAATACGCCCGGGCTGGTCTCCAAAGCATACAATACAGCCTTTTCATTATCCGCAACAGCAGCTTGAGGCACGACACCCAAAGCTTTGAAATCTGCGACAGTGCGCGTCAAGGCAGTTTTCTCATCGATAATCGCCTGCAAGTGCGGCGTAATCGTCAGACTGACCGGCACCACCATCTTACCGCCGGTCTGCCAGCCATGCTGTTTCATATAATTGGCGACAGAAGCCGCCACATCGCCGACATTATTCCAAATATCGCGATGACCATCACCATCATAGTCCACCGCCCATTTACGGTAGCTGGAAGGCATAAATTGCGGCATACCCATCGCGCCGGCATAGCTGCCTTTGAAGTCAAAGATATTTTCTTTTTCTTCTTTTGCCATCAGCAAAAGTTCGCTCAATTCGTTTTGGAAAAATTCGGCACGGCGTGGATAATCAAAGGCCAATGTACTCAAAGCATCGGCAACGCGGAAGCTACCCGTATTTTTGCCATAATTGGTTTCAATACCGAGAATCGCCACAATCAATTCGGCAGGAACACCGTATTTGCGTGCCACATCATCGATTACAGCACGGTTTGCCGCATAGAATTGTCTGCCGCCGTTAAATTTGGCTGCACCGGAGTTACCGGTACGGAATTCATACCAAGGACGCGAAGTGCTTGGGCGGTACATAATGGTAATAATATTGCCTTTATACACCACACCATTAAAGAAGTTACGCAATTCTTCCGCACTGAAACGACGGTTTTTCACTTCATATTGGATAAACTGCTGAACATTGACGTTCTCATTAAAACCGCTGCTGGCAACAGATTCAGCCGCAGCATCAAATACAGGTCGTTTTGCAGAGGAAACAGGCTCGACAGGTTTTGCCGTATCAACAGCAGGCTTTTGCGGAGTGCCGCATGAAGCTAAAGCCAAAGCAGTCAGACCTATCCCAAAGATTTTGATTTTATTCATAAATAATCTCTTTACTAAATAATACGACAAACCCGAACACGAATGAATATTCGGCCAATACATCATCTCTTCCGCTATATTTCCAAACAGACTTAAAAAATATAGACAAATCGATATTTACTTACTTCGGCTCAAGCAGATAAACAAGGCCGTCTGAAATTCAAGGAAACCCTTGATTTTCAGACGGCCTTGAATAAATCAATTACTCAGCGGCTGCAACAACAGCAACGGTAATTTTAGCAACAGCGTCAGTGTGCAGAGCCACTTCAACTTCGTATTCGCCAACAGCTTTCAAAGGACCGTTAGGCAGACGTACGTTTGCTTTAGCAGCTTGGATACCGGTCGCAACAATCGCTTCAGCGATGTCAGCATTGGTAACAGAACCGAACAGACGACCATCAACACCGGCTTTTTGAGCAACAGTAATGGTTTGGCCTTCCAGTTTTTCTTGACGGGCTTTAGCATCAGCCAAGATTTCAGCTTGTTTGGCTTCCAATTCAGCGCGGCGTGCTTCGAATTCTTTCATGTTGGCTTCGGTTGCACGTTTTGCTTTACCGGCAGGGATCAGGAAGTTGCGTGCGTAACCGTTTTTAACGGTAACGATGTCACCTAAGTTACCCAGACCGCCGATTTTTTCTAACAGAATAATTTGCATGATTTAAACTCCAAAATTATTTGTGTTGATCGGTGTAAGGCAACAGAGCCAGGAAACGGGCACGTTTCACAGCAGTAGCCAACTGACGTTGGTAGTGTGCTTTAGTACCAGTAATGCGGGCAGGGATGATTTTGCCGTTTTCAGAGATGAAGTCTTTCAACAAATCAACTTGTTTGTAATCAACTTCTTGGATTTTTTCAGCCGTAAAGCGGCAGAATTTTCTACGTTTGAATGATTGACGAGCCATTGTCGTTTAACCTTTATATTCTTTAATGTTCTGTATGCGTAGTACCGGCTTGGGGAAGCGTTGGCTGCGTTGCGCCAAAAAACCTTCCGACTCGATGACGGCATCTTGCCGATACTGCCATTCCTCAGCCTGCTTACCTAAAATCCGCGCGGGAATTTCAAATTTGACCAGACATTTCTGTCCGTTTTCTTCCTGCCAAGATTCATGTTGCAACACAATATCTAAAACAGGAATTCCTGCCGGCGTATATCTCAAAGGCTGAACCTGCAAGATACGGGCGGTAAGCTTAATCAGATTATTCAATCTTATTCGGCTGCTGCAACTTCTTCAGCCGCACCGTTCAGCAAGTTTTTTGCTTTTTCGCCACCCAGCATTGGGGAAGCTTCAGTTACAGCGTGTTTTGTTTTGATGGTCAGGTGACGCAGTACGGCATCATTGAAGCGGAAAGCAGTTTCCAGCTCTTCAACCACTTCAGGAGTAGTTTCGATATTCATCAAAACATAGTGTGCTTTGTGGATTTTGTTGATTGGGTAAGCCAATTGACGACGGCCCCAGTCTTCCAAACGGTGGATTTTACCGCTGGCTTCAGTAATCATGGTTTTGTAACGCTCAACCATAGCAGGCACTTGCTCGCTTTGATCAGGATGAACGATAAACACGATCTCGTAATGACGCATGTTATCTCCTTATGGATGATTAAAAACAGCCTTTCACCATGCGAAGCAAAAGGCAAGGCAAAGAGACTGAATTTTATCCGCATTTCTTAAAAAATACAAGTCCGGATTCAAAATCCACTTTCTTTTCAATTAAAAAACAACATTAGGCCTTATGGTTATTTCCTAGCAAACCACTCAACTATCTGCCAAAAATCTGCTAAAATCTGCCCCATCCTAATAAATACAGCATCAGAAGGCACACAATCATGGCTCTTTTGCAGATTTCCGAACCCGGCATGTCCGCCGCCCCTCATCAACACCGCCTCGCCGTAGGCATTGATTTAGGTACAACCAACAGCTTGGTGGCCACCGTACGCAGCGGCAGTGCAGTCTGCCTTCCTGATTCAGACGGCCGTACCACCCTGCCTTCGGTTGTCCGTTATTTGGATGGCGAAGTCGAAGTCGGCAAAAACGCCCTTTCAGCCCAAAAAACCGATCCGCTAAATACCATCAGCTCTGCCAAACGCTTGATCGGACGCACCCTTACCGACCTTACACAAGACGCGCAATACCTGCCCTATCAATTTACACCCAATGAGCGCGTGGTTGAATTAAACACCCGTCAAGGTGCGAAAACGCCTATCGAAGTATCGGCAGAAATCCTCAAAGCCCTCAAATCGCGTGCCGAAGAAACATTAGGCGGCGATTTGGTTGGCGCCGTCATTACCGTACCTGCTTATTTTGACGACGCCCAACGTCAAGCCACCAAAGATGCCGCACGCTTAGCAGGCTTAAATGTCTTGCGCCTCCTCAACGAGCCGACTGCCGCCGCAATCGCCTACGGACTGGATAACGCCTCAGAAGGCACGTTTGTCGTTTACGATTTGGGCGGCGGCACGTTCGACGTATCCGTATTGCAACTGACTAAAGGCCTGTTTGAAGTTAAAGCCACCGGCGGCAACAGCGCATTGGGCGGCGATGACTTCGACCATCGCTTGTTCTGTTACCTGCTCGAACAAAACGACCTTTCCAAACTCAACGAACAAGACAGTCAACTTCTACTTTCCCTTGTCCGCACTGCCAAAGAAAAACTAACTACTCAAACCGAAGCCGTCATCGAGACCACACTTTCAGACGGCCATAAAGTTCATACCGTCATTACCCGCCAAGAGTTTCACAATCTGACCCAAAATCTGGTACAAAAAACCATCGAACCCGTCAAACAGGCTTTGAAAGACGCAGGCGTAACCAAGGCAGATGTCAAAGGCGTGATTATGGTTGGCGGCTCTACCCGCATGTTGCACGTTCAACAAGCAGTTGCCACCTTCTTTGGCCAAACCCCGCTGAATAACCTCAATCCTGACGAAGTGGTCGCACTCGGTGCCGCCATACAGGCAAACGTCCTTGCCGGCAACAAAACCGACGGCGAATGGCTGCTGCTGGACGTTACACCCTTGTCGCTCGGTTTGGAAACCTACGGCGGCCTTGCCGAGAAAATCATTCCTCGCAACTCCACCATTCCTACCGCGCGCGCGCAGGACTTCACCACCTTCAAAGACGGTCAAACCGCTATGACGATACACGTCGTACAAGGCGAGCGCGAACTCGTTTCTGACTGCCGCAGCCTTGCCAAATTTACCCTGCGCGGCATTCCGCCGATGGCCGCAGGCGCGGCGCGCATCCGCGTGACCTTCCAAGTTGATGCCGACGGTTTGCTGTCCGTTTCCGCACAAGAACAAAGCACCGGCGTACAGGCGCAAATCGAAGTCAAACCTTCCTACGGCTTGGACGACAGCACCATCACCCAAATGCTCAAAGACAGCATGAGCAACGCCGCCGAAGACATGGCAGCCCGCGCCCGAGCCGAAGCCGTCGTCGAAGCCGAAAGCCTGACCGACGCCGTCAACGCTGCTCTTGAATTGGATAGCGATTTATTGGAAGCTGAAGAATTGCAACAGATTCAACAAGACATCGCCGCTTTGCAAGGCCGTCTGAAAGACGGTAAAGCCGAAGACATCCGTGCCGCCGTCGCCAAACTCAGCCACAGCACCGACAACTTCGCCGCCAAGCGCATGAACCGCAACATCCAACGCGCGCTGACGGGTCAAAGCGTTGATAATATTTGATGCCTAAACAGTTTCAGACGGCCTCGAAAGATACAAAGGTCGTCTATCTAAATATCCAAAAACTGAAACGATTTCTTTTATGAGACTCTGGCACCAAACCCTTATCCCCCTGCTCCCCCGCGCCCAGCTTTTGGGGCAACACCGCGAATGCGCCGCTTTACGCGGAGCAGGCTGGGGCAGGCCGCATGCGACGGTTAATTACGTTTTTACCCATTCGCCCTACAAACTCTATCTATATCACGCGTTGATTATGGATGAGATGGAAAAGCGCGGTTACAAACCGGATGCTTTATGGAAAGACCCGCTATATCGCGGCAAAGTCGCTGCCCCATACCATTCACACGCGGCTGAAACAGCTACTTCGCCGATTTATACCGAACATGATGATGCCTACTTGGACGAATGCCTGGAAAATTTAAAAAGTAAAGGCATCATGTTATAAACCCATTTTTCAGACGGCCTGAATATTGAATATCCAAAGCCGTCTGAAACCGCTTTAACCACAACCACTCTTAAACAACTGAGACAATAAAAATGCCAAAAATTACCGTACTCCCACACGCGACATTATGCCCCGAAGGCGCGGTTATCGAAGACGCACCGGAAGGCCAAACCGTCCTTGACGTACTGCTCGACCACGATATCGAAGTCGATCACGCCTGTGAAAAATCCTGTGCCTGCACCACCTGCCACGTGATTATCCGCAAAGGTTTTGACAGCCTGGAAGAACCGACCGAATTGGAAGAAGACTTGCTCGACCAAGCATGGGGCTTGGAAGCCGATTCACGCTTGAGCTGTCAGGCAGTCGTTGCCGATGAAGATTTGGTCGTAGAAATTCCTAAATATACGATCAACCACGCGCGTGAAGACCATTAAAACAAGGTTTAATGAAAAGGCCGTCTGAAACCATAAATTCATGGTTTTCAGACGGCCTTTTGGTTATGTAGCAAATTATTTGATATGAGGGAAAATAAAACGCATACGCGAAATCTGCATGGAGGCCACTTTCTGCGTAGCGGAGTAATTTTCAATTTTTTCTTGCATTCTGATTTGATGCATATTGCCGTTATAACGGGGAGCAGCATTCTGAGATTTATTTACTGTCGGCAGTTCAGCCTCTGTCTTTAACACTTCCTCTGCCTCGATAGCTGAAAGCGCAGCCTCATCCCTTACCAAACCGAAACGCTCGATAATGGCATTGGCTTCATCTATATAATGAGATTTGTCCGCGCCATTTTCCAACACCGCATCTTCAAGCACAACCGACAAATGCTTGCCGCAATTTTCGATACGCTCTGCAATACGCGAATAAACCATCCAACGTTTCAACCTCAATGCGCCTGCATCGTCATTGGGCGAAGCGGCATCCAGTTTAATTAAGCCATAGTGCTTGCCGTAATACAGACGGAACACCAGCTGCTTCAAACCGTCTGTTTCGTCCAGCATCCGATAAAGTTCGCGAACCAACAGCAGTAAACGGTCGAATGCGTCTGCTTTAAACAGATACTCCGAATCATCGGAAGCAAGCGCGTAAATCAGTTTGGACAGCTTGGCGTTGAGTGCGTTATTCATCTTTTTTCCTTTTATTTTTACGTGATGGATTTTGTATTAAGAGCCGTTCCAGATGATTTGGTTGCATTGGGATAATGTAAATTATTCATGCGCAAACCATCATTCAAAACGGAATAAAATATATAAAACGGCAAATTCAAAGCGAATGTGCCGTAGTTTTTAAGTGTCGTGCCGTATTTTAACGCAAATATGCTATTTTGTTAAAAAATACCTGCATTATTTATATCCGCATCTACAGTAAAACATTCTGGCAGTCCGCCTACTTCTTAATTAAAATGTTCACCAACAGCCTAAAGACCAAATAAAGGAACACATCATGAAATGGACAGATACCCAACGCATCGCAGAAGAACTCTACGACTTACACGGCGACAGCATCGATCCGAAAACCGTACGCTTTACCCAACTGCGTGATTTAATTATGGCTTTGCCTGAATTTGACGATGATCCGGCGCGTTGCGGCGAACGCATTCTCGAAGCCGTGCAACAAGCCTGGATAGATGAAACGGAATAACCTTTTCCCTTTTCATCAAACAAGACCTCAGGCTGTCTTTCAGACGGCCTGAGGTCTTTATTAAATCTATTCATACAATTTCGGAAAATTTCGAAATTGACTCATACCAACCTCAAAATTATTATGCAGTCTGACAACAAATAAAAGATATGCAGAAGGTGCATAACCATGAATCACGCTCGAGAAATCGCCGCTTTAAACAACAGCCTTTCTGATTTAAAAGGCGACATCAATGTTTCGTTCGAATTTTTCCCACCGAAAAACGAACAAATGGAAACCATGCTGTGGGATTCCATCCATCGCCTGCAAACCCTGCACCCGAAATTCGTTTCCGTAACCTACGGTGCAAACTCCGGCGAACGCGACCGCACACACAGTATCGTCAAACGCATCAAACAAGAAACCGGCCTTGACGCAGCCCCTCACTTGACCGGTATCGATGCCAGCCCTGACGAGTTGCGCCAAATCGCCAAAGATTATTGGGACAGCGGTATCCGCCGCATTGTCGCCCTGCGTGGCGACGAGCCGCCAGGCTATGAGAAAAAACCTTTTTATGCCGAAGATTTGGTCAAACTGTTGCGCTCCGTTGCTGACTTTGATATTTCCGTAGCGGCCTACCCAGAGGTGCACCCGGAAGCCAAATCCGCACAAGCCGACTTGATCAATCTGAAACGCAAAATCGATGCGGGTGCAAACCACGTTATCACCCAATTCTTCTTTGACGTGGAAAGCTATCTGCGCTTCCGCGACCGTTGCGTGATGATGGGCATTGACGTTGAAATCGTTCCCGGCATCCTGCCTGTAACCAATTTCAAACAATTGACCAAAATGGCCCAAGTGACCAACGTCAAAATCCCAAGCTGGCTGTCTAAAATGTACGAAGGTTTGGATAACGACCAAGGCACGCGCAACCTTGTTGCCGCCAGCATCGCCATCGACATGGTCAAAGTCCTCTCGCGCGAAGGTGTCAAAGACTTCCACTTCTACACCCTCAACCGCAGCGAACTGACTTACGCCATCTGCCATATTTTGGGTGTGCGCCCCCGTTAATAAAACAGACGGCCTCCCCATTCTGATTTACAATATCGAACATTCAGGCCATACCGGTCTGATTCAAAATTCCAACTAGGAGAGTTAACATGACAACATTGCATTTTTCAGGCTTCCCGCGCGTCGGTGCCTTCCGCGAATTGAAATTCGCACAAGAAAAATACTGGCGCAAAGAAATCAGCGAGCAAGAATTGCTGGCTGTTGCTAAAGACTTGCGCGAGAAAAACTGGAAACACCAAGCTGCTGCCAACGCTGACTACGTTGCTGTAGGCGATTTCACTTTCTACGACCACATCCTCGACCTGCAAGTTGCTACCGGTGCCATCCCTGCCCGTTTCGGCTTCGACAGCCAAAACCTGTCTTTGGAACAATTCTTCCAACTGGCCCGTGGTAACAAAGACCAATTCGCTATCGAAATGACCAAATGGTTCGACACCAACTACCACTACTTGGTGCCTGAATTCCACGCCGATACCGAATTCAAAGCCAACGCCAAACACTACGTTCAACAACTGCAAGAAGCCCAAGCTTTGGGCCTGAAAGCCAAACCGACCATCGTCGGCCCATTGACTTTCCTGTGGGTAGGTAAAGAAAAAGGCGCTGTCGAATTCGACCGTCTGAGCCTGTTGCCTAAACTGTTGCCTGTTTACGTTGAAATCCTGAACGCTTTGGTTGAAGCCGGTGCCGAATGGATTCAAATCGACGAGCCAGCTTTGGCTGTTGACCTGCCTAAAGAATGGGTAGAAGCCTACAAAGACGTTTACGCCACTTTGAGCAAAGTAAACGCCAAAATCCTGTTGAGCACTTACTTCGGTTCTGTTGCCGAACACGCTGCTTTGCTGAAATCCCTGCCTGTTGACGGCCTGCACATCGACTTGGTACGCGCTCCTGAGCAACTGGACGCATTTGCCGACTACGACAAAGTTCTGTCTGCCGGCGTTATCGACGGCCGCAACATTTGGCGCGCCAACCTGAACAAAGTTTTGGAAACTGTTGAGCCTCTGCAAGCCAAACTGGGCGACCGTTTGTGGATCTCCAGCTCTTGCTCTCTGCTGCACACTCCATTTGACTTGTCAGTTGAAGAAAAACTGAAAGCCAACAAACCTGACCTGTACTCTTGGTTGGCATTCACCCTGCAAAAAACCCAAGAATTGCGCGTTCTGAAAGCCGCATTGAACAAAGGCCGTGATTCTGTTGCCGAAGAACTGGCCGCCAGCCAAGCTGCTGCCGACTCCCGTGCCAACAGCAGCGAAATCCACCGTGCAGACGTTGCCAAACGCCTGGCCGATTTGCCTGCCAACGCAGACCAACGCAAATCTCCATTTGCCGACCGTATCAAAGCGCAACAAGCATGGTTGAACCTGCCTCTGCTGCCGACTACCAACATCGGCTCTTTCCCACAAACTACCGAAATCCGCCAAGCACGCGCAGCCTTCAAAAAAGGCGAACTGTCTGCCGCCGATTACGAAGCTGCGATGAAAAAAGAAATCGCCTTGGTGGTTGAAGAGCAAGAAAAACTGGACTTGGACGTACTGGTACACGGCGAAGCCGAGCGTAACGACATGGTTGAATACTTCGGCGAATTGTTGAGCGGTTTTGCATTCACCCAATACGGCTGGGTACAAAGCTACGGCTCACGCTGCGTTAAACCACCTATCATCTTCGGTGACGTAAGCCGTCCTGAAGCCATGACTGTCGCTTGGTCTACTTACGCACAAAGCCTGACCAAACGCCCGATGAAAGGTATGTTGACCGGCCCTGTAACCATTCTGCAATGGTCTTTCGTCCGCAACGATATTCCTCGCTCTACCGTGTGCAAACAAATCGCACTGGCTTTGAACGACGAAGTATTGGATCTGGAAAAAGCCGGCATCAAAGTCATCCAAATTGACGAACCTGCCATCCGCGAAGGTCTGCCTTTGAAACGTGCCGATTGGGACGCCTACCTGAACTGGGCCGGTGAATCTTTCCGCCTGTCCTCTACCGGTTGCGAAGACAGCACTCAAATCCACACTCACATGTGCTACTCCGAGTTCAACGACATCCTGCCAGCCATCGCCGCTATGGACGCTGACGTCATCACCATTGAAACTTCACGTTCCGATATGGAGCTCTTGACTGCGTTCGGCGAATTCAAATACCCGAACGACATCGGCCCAGGTGTTTACGACATCCACAGCCCACGCGTACCGACTGAAGCTGAAGTTGAGCACCTGTTGCGCAAAGCCATCGAGGTTGTACCGGTTGAACGTCTGTGGGTGAACCCAGACTGCGGCCTGAAAACACGTGGTTGGAAAGAAACTCTGGAACAACTCCAAGTGATGATGAACGTAACCCACAAACTGCGTGCCGAACTGGCTAAATAATGTGAGTTAGATGAAAAGGCCGTCTGAAAATTTTCAGACGGCCTTTTTTTATTTATCGATATTTAAACTATAAAGATTACGACTTCAACAGCTTACAAAATCCCTGTCGTTGTATGATGTTCTTCCACTCCTGATGTATACACGTTCTTAGTATGGTGATACACAGTCTCTTTAGTCGTTTCAACAATATGGTTGGCTTCTGACAAGATATCACTCAATGCAACTTTACTGCCGGTCGTATTCACCTTTTTCTGTGCTTCGCCGTTATGGCTATTGCCTTCTGAATACGTTTTGATGTTATTTTCAAAGCGCAGCCATGAATCATACAGTTCACCTTTAATGTCCGTCATGATTTTATTGTTAGCTACATTTAAAGATGCCTTGCCCTTAGGGTTGGTACTGTGTACGTCTACCAAAACATCATCCAGAGCACCACCAAGCTTCAATGTGTTATTGGTGATGTTGTACTCTTTGGCATTGCTTTTCAAATAAGCAAATTCGACATAGCCGTCAGATTTTTCACGCACGGAAATTTTGTTGTTGTGAATGGTCACCGCACCATGCATAGCGACATTACCATGGTGTTCTTCCACATAAACCGGTACTGCGCCTTTCATAATCTTGCCGATATCGGCATCATTGCCGCTGATGGTAATGGTACCGCTACCAATGCCGTTTTTAGATAAAACGCGGTCGTAAGTATCGTTGATGACGGCAATTAGATATTTTGTAGATTCGCCGCTGATCTTGTTGTTTGCCATATTGAGCGTGTAATCCATTTTGCTTTCATGGTTACGGAACTCAATCGCGTAAGTCTGAATATTGTTTTGATAAACCGTCAGATTTTTAATGACATTATTGCTGATATCGAAATAGCCTTTGTCAGCCGAGTGCAAATCTTTGTATTGGGTATTGGTTTGCACCTGGATACCTGAATACATGTGGTAGTACTTACCCAAGTCATCATCAACATTTAAACGGAAGCTCGGGTCTTGGATAATGGTATTGCCGGTAATTTTGACTTTATCCATAGAAAACTGGCGGTTGTAAGCAGCAATACCATACAGCCGGTCACCTGTTAACACATTGTCTTCAATGACAATGCCTGTACCATCATGCACATCCAAGCCTTTGCGGTAGTTGTGGTTGGTCGTGTTTTTACGGTATGTGACACCGTAATTGTAGCTGCCCGCAACCACAGCCATACCGTAGCCGGTACCGCCATCCGCTTCGTGGCCGTTCCAATCCAAACGGTTGCCCTCGCCGATAAAGTTTTGTTGGAAACCGATCAGCGCACCGGCAACGCGGTTGTGGTGCAGATACGAATCAACAATACGGTTGTTTTCACCCAAAGGCAGCGCTTCATATTTTTCATCAATTTCGCCGCTTTGTACGCGCTCTTTAAAGGTCAGCTTTTGACCTTTTTCCTTTTCCAAAGAAGCGGTCGACGTGAACATCACACCAGCACGATTGGCACCGGAAACCTCTACTTTACTGATTAAAGTATTGTCCGCATCGTTCACCAAAATGCCGTTTACCTTGCCAAAATAGCTTAAGCCTTTGCGGTAAAAATCAGGGTTGGTATATTGAACCGACAAGTTGGCAATGGTTTTATTGTTTTGTCCATCGATCAAGATACCGGCAAATTGGCGAATGTCATCATGGTTGGTGTTCGGATTGAACACGCCTGTCTGCGCCTTATCAAACGTTACTTTGGTTTTACCCATCCCCGAACCAAACAAACCGCGTGCGCCGGAAACGGTTTTATCCATCACAATCTGGTTGGAAATATAGTAGGTACCATCCAAGAAGACCATGGCTTTTTCTTTATGAGCCGCCTCTAAAGCCGCTTTAAATGCCTGAAGGCTGTCTTTTTTACCCTGCGCATCGGCACCAAAATCATTCACACGAACATAATTACCATACTCTTTAGATTGATACACGCGGTATTTTCCAGAGACACCTGCCCTGTTTTCGGTATGATCGTCAATTTTGTTTTCTTTGACTGAACTGAGGTGGCTATCGTGACTCATGGCTGTTTTTTTGCCGGAAGAAACGCTCACGACTTTGTTATGGCCGTCTGAATCGTTCAAAATCTTTTTATGCACAATTTCGACTGTTTTTTTTCCTTCGGCAATTCTGTCTTCTGCCTCTTTTTCTTTGCGGGCAGCGTCTTGTTTGGCTTTACGCTCTGCAATCGCTT
The DNA here is from genome assembly GCF_051958155.1 of Neisseria sp. P0014.S009. NCBI lineage: Bacteria > Pseudomonadati > Pseudomonadota > Betaproteobacteria > Neisseriales > Neisseriaceae > Neisseria > Neisseria sp. P0014.S009. The sequence continues at coordinate 342,548 of NZ_JBQCVS010000001.1, forward strand.
TTTCGACTGCTGCTTTATGCGCTTCTTTTGCATGCTCGACGGCGTTTGCTTTGGCTGTGGCGGCTTCGGCTATTTTTTTTGCTTTAGCCTCTTCGTATTTTTTTTGCTTTTCAGCCAGAATTTTTTCCATTGATTGATTAACCGGTTTGTTTACCGGCTCTTTTGAAACAACGTGTTTGTCCGTTACTTTAGACGCAATGGTATTTTTACCGGGAACGCTACTTGCAGAAGCAACGCTGGCCCGTGCGACACGCATTTTTGTTACAACGCCGTCTGAAGATGATGAGGTACTGTTTAATCTTGCTGCCTCAGCCACATGAACCGCTTCTTTCGTTACAGTATTTTTACCGCTTAATTGCTTGGGTTCAGGAAAAACAGACGGACTTCTCCCCCAATTTTGGGTGTGTATCCATTCTTTTAGAGGAGAAGATGATTCGGAAGTGGTTTCAGGAGTTGAGGAGCCTTGACGGATATGGGTACGGCCAAGAGGAGCAAGTTTATGTGACATAATCAGCGTATTTCCTTGTATCAAATATCGTCCTTTCCCACCGCACAAGCGTGCAACAAAAAAGTTCGATGAATAAAGAGGTAAGACGGATTCTGTCGTAACAGCAATTGCCTGTATAAAGGCCAAACTGAAGCTGGCCACTTTGAGAAAATCGGCAGCGTTTCCCCTTCTGCCGATTTTCTGATTGAAAACGGTAATGGTGTTTGGACAGAACCCTTGGATGGCTTTTATAGGCAATCTGTCCGCGTACCATGTATCCGGTTATTTTTGACGGAAAATGTATCAGAGTCCCTTTTTAATTAATTAGTTCATCCAAAGTTAAGTTATTTTTGATTTTTATAGCAAAATAAAAATGGTTTTATCTTGCATTGTTTTTCTTTTTGGCGTGACAGAGTTAATACCGCGAAGCCAAAAAGGAGGGGAATTCTAACACAATATGTTTTTAGCATTTCCCATTTAACTAAATTTACAAAATATACAAAATAAATATCTATAAATGTTTTTAACTTCATCAAAAAATCAATAAAATTCGATATTTTCAATGTGTATTTTTACAACATAATTGCGCATTATATACCGATTATCTTAAAATGCTACCGTTTGTTTGTAAAATTTAGCATTTTATTATTTGTCTTCCCTCTCTAAAATCCAATAAAAAAGGCCGTCTGAAAAAATATTTCAGACGGCCTTTTTTATTGAATACGTTCTATTTAACAAACTTCGACCAACCAGCCGTGTTTGTCTTCTGTCAAACCGTATTGAATGTCGGTAATTGCCTTACGGATTGCGTAACCGCGCTCTTGGCTCTTCACTTCGATTTCTTTGCCATCAATCACGAAAGAAGTTACCGGAGAAATGACCGCAGCCGTACCAGTCAGAATCGCTTCCGCACCATTCTCAATCGCAGTTTTCAGCTCGTCGACAGTAAAGTTGCGCTCGGTAACAGTGTAGCCCAAATCTTTGGCAACAGTCAGCACGGAATCACGGGTAACGCCGTGCAGGAATTCGTCTGTCAACGGTTTGGTAATGATTTCATCGCCGTTAATCAGGATAAAGTTAGACGCGCCGGTTTCCTGAACATCGCCATTCGGACAGAACAGCACTTGGTTTGCACCGTGCTCTGCTTTGGCTTTCAATACCCAAGGCATGGCGGAAGCGTAGTTGCCGCCGCATTTCACACGACCCATATGTGGGGCGCAACGGATATGTTCGGTCTCAACCAAGATTTTAACGGGCGAACCGGCTTTGAAATAGTCGCCGACAGGAGAAGCCAGAATGTACAGCAAAGCAGTTTCAGAAGGAGATCCGGCCTTACCGATCACAGGATCGGTACCGATCAAAGTCGGACGCAGATACAACGCAGCTGGCGCATCAGGAATTTCTTCGGCAGCGCGTTTGACCAATTCGATCAAAGCATTCAAATAAGCTTCCGTTTCAGGACGAGGCAGGTGCAGAATATCTGCGCTTTGCTGCATACGCGCGATGTTAGCGGTCGGGCGGAACATCACGATTTTGCCGTTTGCCTGACGGAATGCCTTCAAACCTTCAAAACATTCGCTGCCATAATGCAGGGCGTGTGCGCCGGGGGCGAGTGTCAGGTCTTTGGAAGATTGCCATTCTACCGGTTGCCATTTACCTTCACGATAAGCGATAACGGGCATTTCAGCGTGAAAAACGCTGCCGAATACGGCTGGGACTGGTCTGCTCATGATGATTGCCTTTCTTATTCTGATTTGTAAGATAATAACTAAAGACTGAACAATACGCCTTTCAATATGGGTTTGACAAGTACCCGTCAGCATTAAAGATACCCTTCCCATGTCGTCTGAAACATGCCGTCCTATCCGAAATCCGGCAAATCGTTTAAACTGATACCATTTTTCAGACGGCCTGCCCCAACCGCAGCCAACCCGGAGTAACCCATGAAACTCATCTCTACCATCATCAAAATCCTGATTCTTCTTGTTTTCCTCCTGCTGGCCATCACCAATACCCACACCGTATCCTTCTTCTACCTGCCCGGCCAAAACATCAATCTGCCGCTGATTGTCGTGCTTTTCGGTGCATTTATTATCGGCATCGTATTCGGTATGTTTGCCCTCTTCGGCCGTCTGCTGACCCTGCGCAGCGAAAACAACCGCCTGCGCGCCGAAGTGAAAAAACATGCCCACCTTTCCGAAAAAGACCTGACTCCGGTCAAAACCGAAACACCGGCAACGACTTCCGAAGCCACTCCCAAAGCGTAACGCCACCAATCAATAAAGGAATACCATGGACAACGAATTGTGGGTCATCTTACTGCCCATCGTCCTCCTCCCCGTTTTCTTCGCTATGGGCTGGTTTGCCGCGCGCGTCGATATGAAGACCGTCCTGAAACAGGCCAAAAGCATACCGGCAGGGTTTTACAAAAGCCTTGATGCCCTCGTTGACCGCAACAGCGGTCGCGCCGCGCGCGAATTGGCGGAAGTGATCGACCAGCAGCCGCAGTCATACGACCTAAACCTGACCCTAGGCAAGCTCTACCGTCAGCGCGGCGAAAACGACAAAGCCATCAATATGCACCGCGCCCTGCTCGATTCGCCCGACACAGTCAACGAAAAACGCGCACGCGTGCTTTTTGAATTGGCGCAAAACTACCAAAGCGCAGGCTTGGTAGACCGTGCCGAACAAATCTTCCTCGGTTTGCAGGAAGGCGATATGGCACGCGAAGCCCGCCAACACCTTTTGAGCATCTACCAACAAGACCGAGACTGGGAAAAAGCCATCGAAATGGCGCAGCTCTTGAGCCATGACGAACAGACCTACCAGTTTGAAATCGCCCAGTTCTATTGCGAAATCGCCCAAGCCGCGCTGTTCAAATCCAACTTCGATGCCGCTCGCTACAACATCGGCAAAGCACTCGAAGCCAACAAAAAATGTACGCGCGCCAACATCATCCTCGGCGATATCGAATACCGTCAGGGCAACTTCTCTGCCGCAGTGGAAGCGTATTCCGCCATCGAGCAGCAAAACCACGCCTATTTGAGCATGGTCGGCGAGAAACTCTATGAAGCCTATGCCGCACAAGGCAAACAGGAAGAAGGCCTCAACCGCCTCATCGGCTATATGCAGACCTTCCCCGATCTTGACCTGATCAACGTCATCTACGAGAAGGCCCTGCTGCTCAAAGGCGAAACCGAAGCGGCGCAAATCGCTGTCGAACTCGTCCGTCAAAAACCCGACCTCAACGGCGTGTACCGTCTGCTTGGCTTGAAACTCAGCAGTATGAATCCGGAGTGGAAAGCCGACACCGATATGATTCGTTCCATTATCGGCCGCCAGCTGCAAAAAAGCGTCATGTACCGCTGCCGCAACTGCCACTTCAAATCCCAAGTCTTCTTCTGGCACTGCCCAGCCTGCAACAAATGGCAAACCTTTACGCCGAATAAAATCGAGATTTGATAAAGCGTTAAATATCAAAAAAGGCCGTCTGAAATCTTTTCAGACGGCCTTTTTATTACAAAGCAAAATATCAAAGCGATTCAAAACATAGGCGCACACACCAGCAATATCTGCTCAACAACGCTGCTCTGCCCATGCTAACGCCGCTACAATCTGAGCCTCAATATCGGCATTAAATTCACCGGCACGGTATGCATCGCGCAATTCTGTGCGACGGGTTTCATCTGCCGCAATTTGGTTTAACACCACTTGCGGAAACTCGTTAAACACAGGCCCATCCTCTTCATGACCCGTCAGAAACAGCGCAGGAATTTTTTGATTGGCGCGGACGATTTCCTGTTGGCGCGGATTATCAAAACGGCTGCTGTCGTCAAAATCACTGCGGGCAATATAGTTGACGCGGATATTGGGGTTCAGCTCCGCCATTTTTTGAATAAACGGCACAAATACGCGGCAATCGGGACAATATGGCGCAGCGGCAAGCAGCCAGTTTTGCGGACGGCTGATCTTTTTGACCGCCGCTGCCGTTTGCGCCGACAGCTCGGTCGCCTGATAGAGCTGCTGTTGTTTCAATTTGTCTTCTTCGGTATCAAAATCCAAATATTCTGTATAAGTGGCCATGCTTTACTCCTGTTCTGTTGCATTGTTTTTCCCTGCCGCGCTGTTCAAAAGCGGAACAAGCAGATTGACGACAAGGTTTTCAAATAGCGGCTCATCAAGCGGCGATTCGTCTGAATGGCCAAACACCAGCTTCACTTCGGTATATTCTTTCTGCCCTTTACTCATTTTATTGCCGTTAAAAACCTCATGGGCTTTTCTCAAGGCAGCATCCCAATCCTCTTTCTTGTTGTACTCCTCCGCAGCGGCAAGGCTGGTTTTGGCAAAAAACGGCAAGGGGGTATTTTGTCCGATTCGGAAATATACCAACCATTCTTTCAAAAGTTCTTTTGCTGTTTGTTGCCCGATGGCGGCATAGGTTTCGGTCTGCCCCAAGCTGACCATATAGGTTTGTCGGTTTTCAACGGATTTAGGGGCAATGGCGCAAAAAATCAAATGCTCCAATAAACGGGCAATTCGGTTGGGGGCATTGTCTTTTTGATTTAGGAACACAATGCGGCCACATTCGTAAAGATTGCCGATGGTGCCTTGTAAAACCAAGTCGTCAAAATATGCCTCATAAGGTTCAGACAGCCTTTTGTCACTGCGTATCAGCTCGGCATCTACGTTTTTTGCAGATATCTGATACTGCTTCTGCCACAAACCGCCCAATTCGCCTACCGGCATCAGGCTTTCGGCATTCAGTCGAATGGCCGTATCTTCAAAATCTTCCCCTTTGCGCCGCGCATCCAAATAGGCATCGGCAATCCGACCCTCATGTTGCGGCTCAAACGGTTCGGCAGACTCCCATGCACCGTCCAGATACGGCTGATCCCAACTTAAATTTTTCTTCAGCCAAACTTTGACAGGGTTGCGCCAAAAACTGATGAGCTCGCCCTGATGAATGGTTTTGCCCGGCTCCTCCTGACTTAAAGCCTCAAGGAAAAACGGCTGCGCTTCCGCTTGCGGCTGGTTCAATGCATCGGCGTAATCTTGGCGCGTACTGAAGAGGCCGTCTGAAAGCGCGTCCTTTTGGAAATAACGGCGTGAGAACGCCTGCAAAGGATGATGTTTCACCCATTTCTCCGACAACTCGCGCCCGCTTTTCCCTGTCATGGCGGCAATGGTATCCAGCAGCTCGCTGATTAACGAAGACGGCGCAAACTCGGCATCATTGCGTATATCGCGGCCGATGTAAGACAAATACAGCATTTCTCGCGCGCTGATTAAGGCTTCGAGGAAGAGATAACGGTCATCGTCGCGGCGGGCGCGGTCGCCTTTTTTCGGATGTTTGGCAATCAGGTCGAACACCGCCGCTTTGGTATTGCGCGGAAAATCGCCGTCATTCAAACCCAACAGGCAAACCATTTTAAACGGCAGGCTGCGCATCGGCACCATACTGCAAAAAGTGATGCCACCGCTCAAAAATCCGGCTTGGCTTTCGCTGTCCAAAAAGCGGCGGATATGGCGGATAACGGTTTTACACGGCAACAATCCGTCAAATTCGGCTAACTGCGCCTCTTCCTGCCATTTCGCCAAAGACTGCTCAAACTGCTGCTTGGCGTATTGGTCGTCTGTATCCGGAGCAAACAGTTTCTCTAGCAAATCGCGGCAACGCTGCACCCAGCTTTCCACATCGGCAGGCTCTTGCCATTGCGCCGCCATATCGGCCAAAGTGCGGATAAATTCGGCAAAACCGCTGAACACGTCCAACTGGTTGACATTACTATGCCACGCGCTCACGCCCTGCCACATGCCGTTACCGCCTTCGGGCAGCATCCAGCCCAAGGCCAAACGCTCTACCGCCTGCTGCCAAGTAAAGAGGTTGTCTTTTCCCTCACGCATGGTTTGGTCCAAACCCCAATGCACATTCAATCCGGCAACAGCCTCATGCAGCAGCGGCACATCTTCCTCGCTCAAACCGAAGCGTTGCAGCACCAACCGGCTTTCCAGCAAAGGCAAAACCTTGTCCACTTCAAACCGGCTCTCCAGCAAGTCCAACGTTTGCGCCAAAGCATACAGCAAGGGCTGACGGCGGCTGAGTTTCACATCCGAAATCGAATACGGTAAAGCCTGGCTGCCTGCATGCTCCTGTCCAAAAACGGCTTCGATAAACGGGCTGTACGGCTCGATGTTCGGCGTCAACACGGCAATATCGTGCGGCTGCCAGTCGGGATTTTTTTGCAACACCAGCGACAGCTCTTCTTTCAAAATCTGCAGTTCGCGCAAAGGGCTGTGTGCCGCAACAATTTTGACCGAGCCGTCATTCAACAGTTTGTCCGGCTCGACGCACACTGGATTGCCGTCCGCATCGTGAACATGAACCAAAGCCGACTGCGCGCCTGCTTCGCCTTCTTCCTGTTGATACAAGCGTTCAGACGGCATGATTAAGTTTTGGATATCGTTTTGCAGGCAATGCAACAAGGTATCGTCTTTTCCCTCTTCATAAACCTGAATATCCTGCTCGGTTTCCACTTCCGACAGAAAATCAAAGAAATCGCGCCCCTGCTTACCCAAAGAAGCCAACAGCGGATGCCCTGCCTGCGACAAATCCGCCTCATCGCCCCTTTTCAAAATCTGTGCCTCGTCGATGACCTCGCCCCAATATTGGCTGCTCGGATTGAGTGCAAACACAAACACATCGCAATGCTTGGAAATTTGGTGCAGCAGTTGTAGATACATCGGCGCCATTGTCGAAATGCCGAATACGAACAATCTTTGCGGCAAGACCGATTTATCCAACTGCGCCAACAGCTTTTCCCACAAGGCCACGCGGTGCGGCGCAGATTGGCTGCCATCGTCCAAATAACGCCACAGCCGCGCCTGCCAATCCTCATCATCGCCCAAGCCCAGCAGCTTCCCGGCCTGCCACGCATCAATCCAATCCGGGCGGTACACCAAATATTGGTCGAAAATATCCGCCATTTGTCCGGCAAGCTGATAATCTGCCGAGGCCGAACTGTGTAAATAACTTTCCAGCTTCAGGCGCACGTTTTCGTACTCCGGGGCCGTCTGAAACGCTTCGCTGCGGAACAAATCCAGCAAACGCCAGCGCATAACTTCAGGCGAAAACGGACTGAGCGGCGGCACATCGGGAACCAATTTACGCATCAGCTGCCATGCCAAACCGGCCGGCAGGCTGAACTTCAAATTCGCCGCCACGCCGAGTTTGCGCGCAAAAAACACATTCAGATAACGCCGCATCCCCTGGCTCTGCACCACCACTTCTTCCTGTGCCAATACAGCATCCAAAGGCAAGGCCTGATGAATATGCGCGCACATTTCGGCAAGCGCTTCCAAACGGTCGGACTGATAAAGATAAAACATAGCAGACAATCTAAAAAACAATTGCCCACATTATAATGCCATTAGGACAAATGCTTCAGCAGAAGCGGCAAACAAAAACACAGGCCGTCTGAAACACATCGCTCCAGACGGCCTAAAACAAACCCATCGGCAGCCAATTATTAATTATTTATCGACCCCTGTACAAACCGGCTTCTCCTATCCTATAATTTCCCACATTCGGAATGTAGCGCAGCCCGGTAGCGCACTTCGTTCGGGACGAAGGGGTCGGAGGTTCGAATCCTCTCATTCCGACCAAATACAAAACCTGCTTGAGTCCAAGCAGGTTTTTTACATTCGGCAAGCCTGAGACCTTTGCAAAATTCCCCAAAATCCCCTAAATTCCCACCAAGACATTTAGGGGATTTTCCATGAGCACCTTCTT